>CAUJJC010000354.1 GCA_963204975.1 Verrucomicrobiota bacterium
CCAATGACCAATGACCAATGACCAATGACCAATGACCAATGACCAATGACCAATGACCAATGACCAATGACCAATGACCAATGACCAATGACCAGTGACCAGTGACCAGTGACCAATGACCAATGACCAGTGACCAGTGACCAGTGACCAGACTCTACGGGGAAAGAGCCAGCTTCCGCTGCCCGTATTTTGGGGCCTCCATGCGTCTCACGATTGTTTCTCTCGCCACTCTGCTGCCCTGCTCGCTCATGGCCGTGCCCACATTTGAGAAGGACATCCGTCCGATCCTCAAGACGCACTGCTTTCATTGCCATGGCGAGGACAATGAAACGAAAGGGGGCCTGGATGTGCGGCTGGCACGTTTCATCCTCAAGGGCGGCGAGCACGGGCCTGTGATCGTGCCGGGCAAGCCGGAGTCGAGTCGCCTGCTGGACTATGTGAAGCAGGGCAAGATGCCCAAAGGCAAGGCGCGGCTGCCGGACAAGGATATCAAGACTTTGGAGCAATGGATCGCCGACGGTGCGAAGACAGCGCGGCCCGAGCCGGAGAAGCTGGGGCCGGAGTTTGCCTTCACGGACGAAGAGCGCTCGTGGTGGGCTTTGCAGCCGATCAAGAAACCCGCCGTCCCCGTGATCAAAACGGAGGCCCGGACGCCCATCGATTCATTCATCGCGGCCAAGCTCACCGAGAACAAGCTGGGCTTCAGCGAGCCTGCGGACGCGGTCACCTTCATTCGCCGCGCCACCTTTGATTTGACCGGCCTGCCTCCCACGCCCGAGGACGTGGACGCGTTCGTGAAGGACTCCATCCAGAATCCGAAGTCGAGCGTGCAGCATCTCATCGAGCGCCTGCTCTCGTCGCCAGCTTATGGCGAGCGTTGGGGGCGTCACTGGCTCGATGTGGCGGGCTACTCGGACAGCGAGGGCTACACGGACAAGGACCTGGAGCGCAAGCACGCATGGAAGTATCGAGACTACGTGGTGAAGGCGTTCAACAACGACAAGCCCTTCGATCAATTCATCCGCGAGCAACTCGCGGGCGACGAGATGGTGCCGCAGCCGTTCAAGAACCTGAGCGCTTCCGACATCGAGAAGCTGACGGCCACGGGCTTCCTCCGCATGGCGGCCGATGGCACGGCTTCCATGAACGACACGGTGGCCAAGAATTCGACCGTGGCCGACACGATCAAGATCATCGGTGCCTCGCTCTACGGCATGACGATCGCCTGCGCGCAGTGCCACGATCATCGCTACGATCCCATCACGCACGAAGACTACTACCGGATGCGGGCGATCTTTGAGCCGGGCTTCGATACGAAGAACTGGCGCACGCCGCCTTCGCGCTTGGTTTCGCTGCTGACCGATGCCGAACGGGCAGAGTCGGCTAAAATCGAAGTCGAAGCCAAGAAGCTCGATGCGGCTCGCGACAAGAAGCAGGAGGAGTTCATCACCGAGGTGCTGGAGAAGGAATTGCTCAAGGCCGATGCCGCAGTGCGCGATGATCTGCGCAAGGCCTACCGCACGGTGGTGGCCAAGCGCACGCCCGATCAGGTGAAGCTGCTCAAGGCCTGGCCGCGCGTGAACCAGCTCAGCGGCGGCTCCTTGTATCTTTATGATTCGACTTACAAGACGAAGCACGCGGACGAACTGAAGAAGATGGCCGCCGAGGCTGCCAAGGTGCGTGCGACCAAGCCTGTGGAAGAGTTTGTCCAGGCCTTCACCGAACTGCCGAAGACGAAGGAGGCGGTGCCTGCGACCTTCCTTTTCCATCGCGGTGATCCCGATCAGCCGAAGGGCAAGGTATTGCCCGGTGATCTCTCCGTGCTCGCGGGTCAGCGAAAGGTGGAGGTGCCGGAGAAGAATCCCGCGCTGCCTTCCAGCGGACGGCGGCTGGCCTTTGCACAGTCGATCACCGACGGACGTCATCCGCTGCTTGCTCGCGTGATGGTGAACCGCGTGTGGATGCACCACTTCGGCAAAGGCATCGTGGCGAGCGCCGGAGACTTCGGGAAGCTCGGCGAGCTGCCCTCGCATCCTGAGTTGCTCGACTGGCTGGCTTCGGAGTTCATGCAGAACGGCTGGAGCATGAAGCACCTGCATCGTCTCATTATGAACTCGCGCACCTACGCGCAGACCAGCAAGCGTGACCCTGAGCGCGAGCGCATCGACCCTGACAACCAGTTTCTCAGTCGCATGAATGTGCAGCGTCTGGAGGCCGAGACCTTGCGCGATTCCTTCCTCGCCGTGTCTGGCAAGATCAATCCCAAGCTGGGTGGACCACCGGTGCCGGTGATGCACAATGAAGAGGGACAGGTCGTGCTCGGCAATGACACCACGGACACCGCTGGACGCCAGACGGGCAAATACATCTCGCTCAATGGCGAGGAGTATCGCCGCAGTGTGTATGTGCAGTCGCGCCGGTCCATGCCGCTGGAGATGTTCGCCGCCTTCGATGCACCTGCGATGACGGATGCGATGTGCAGCGTGCGTCCGGTGACCACCGTCAGCCCGCAGAGCTTGCTGCTGATGAACAATGCCTACATGCGCGAGCACGCCCAGGACTTCGCGCAGCGTCTGATCACGGAATGCGGCACGGACCTCGACAAGCAGGTGCGCCGCGCGTGGAAGATCTGCTACAGCCGCGAGCCGAGCATGGCCGATGTGCAGGACGGGATCGACTTCGTCAAAGCGCAGACCGAGCACTACAAGGCGAATCCTGCAAAACTCGAGCGCGTCGTGGCTCCAGCGGAGAAGGCGAATGCACCGGCGGAGTTGCTCGGACTCGCAGCGCTGTGCCACGCGCTCATGAGCGGCAATGCGTTCCTGTATGTGGACTGAGCCGATGACCAAGATGGTCGTCGAACCAGTTTACGATCAGGAAGCCCGTTCTAGGGTGCGCGCATGTCTCTCAATTATCCGGCCCCGATCCAACGACTCATCGTGCAGCTCAAGAGCCTGCCGGGAGTAGGACCCCGCAGCGCCGAGCGCATGGCCCTCTGGCTGCTGAGCGCTGGACGCGAGCGCGGAGGATTGCTGGCGGATGCCTTGCGCGCCATCGAGACGGAAGTGGTGATGTGCGAGGACTGTGGCTTTTACAATGAGGCGGGCCAGGCCTGCTTGCTGTGCTCGAATGACAAGCGGCAGCGCCACATCGTCTGCGTGGTGGAGCAGGCCGCCGATGTGCTGCGCCTGGAGCGCTCGCGAGCCTACCAAGGGCAATACCATGTGCTCGGTGGCAAGCTTTCGCCGCTGGACAATGTGACCCCCGAGGACCTGCGCATGGACTCACTCGAACGTCGCGTGGCGGAACTCCCTGCCAGCGAGGTGATCCTTGCTCTGGGCTCCGATGTGGAAGGGGAAGCCACCGCGAACTACATCGCCGATCTGGTGCGGCCACTGGGAGTCGCCGTGACCAAGCTGGCTCAGGGCATGCCAGCCGGTGGAGGACTCGATCACGTCGATGAACTCACGCTGCATCACGCACTGCAAGGGCGCAGGGCGATGTCGTGAGAGCTTACTCGGGGAGTTCGAGCAACTGCACGTCGGGATTGCGCTGTTCGAAGTAGCGCTGAGCCCAGTCGGAATCGAAGAGGATCACCCAGCGATTCTCCGCATCCTGGGCCATCGTCATGCCGCTGCCCATGGCGAGTCCATCGGGAATCGTGATGCTCTCCGGCGCTTTCAGCCAGCGAAGTTTGGTCCACGGAGCGGTTTCAAGGCGGCTTTCCGCATTGTATTCGGACTCCAGACGATACTGCACCACTTCAAACTGAAGCGGACCCACCGCGCCTAACAAAGGTGTGCGGGTCATGCTGCCGGGCATGAGGAACTGCTGAATGACACCTTCGGCCAGCAGTTGGTCCAGACCTTCACGGAAGCGTTTGTATTTCGCGGTGCTCGGGTTGTGCAGGTAGGCGAAGACCTCCGGCGGGAAGCGCGGAATCTCATCATACTTCACCGGGCCAATGGTGCTGAGCGTGTCGCCGATGGCGAAGTCTTGATTGCCCACGAGGCCAACCACATCGCCGGCCCAGGCTTCGTTCACCGTGTCGCGATCCTGGCCGAAGAGCTTCTGCGAGTTCGCCATGCGCATGGGTTTGCCCGTGCGGCTGTTCACGGCCTGCATGTCGCGCTCAAACTTACCGTTCACGATGCGGAGGAAGGCCATGCGATCGCGGTGCCGTGGATCCATGTTCGCCTGGATCTTGAACACGAAGCCGGTGAAGCCTGGCGTGGTCGGCTCGATCATCTGATCGCCTGCGATGCGCGGGCGGGGCGGGGGAGCCATTTCCAGGAAGCCATCGAGGAGGAGCTGCACACCAAAGTTGTTGCTCGCACTGCCGAAGAACACGGGCGTGAGCTGGCCGTTGTCGATGGCGCGACGATCATAGGCGTGGCCGGCGCCGTCGAGCATTTCGAGTTCCAGCATCGCTTGTTCGAGCGCCTCGGGCACCGTGTGCTCGCGGACGAATTCATCACCCAGTCCGGTGACTTGCTCCGGCGCGCGGAAGGTGCCGTGCGCGGTGCGCTCGAAGAGATGGACTTCCTTTTTCCGACGATCAAACACGCCACGGAATTGCTGTCCGAGTCCGAGTGGCCAGTTGAGCGCGCAAGCACCGATGCCGAGCACGGTCTCCAGCTCATCGAGCAGCGTGAGTGGCTCGCGCGCGGGGCGGTCCAGCTTGTTCATGAAGGTGAAGATCGGCACGCCACGACGACGGCAGACTTCGAAGAGCTTGCGCGTCTGGCTCTCAATCCCTTTACCGGCGTCGATCACCATGATCGCGGCATCGACGGCGGTGAGCACGCGGTAGGTGTCTTCGCTGAAGTCCTTGTGACCGGGCGTGTCGAGCAGGTTCACCACGCAGTCCTTGTATTCAAACTGGAGCACGGTGGAGCTGACCGAGATGCCGCGCTGCTTTTCGAGTTCCATCCAGTCGGAGGTGGTCGAGCGCTGGTTCTTGCGCGCGGTGACGGAGCCTGCGAGCGCGATGGCACCACCGTAAAGCAGGAGCTTTTCCGTGAGCGTGGTCTTGCCAGCATCCGGGTGGGAAATGATGGCAAAGGTGCGGCGGCGATTGATCTCTTGCTCTGGCGTCATGCGGGGCGTGGGCTTTGCACGCAATGACAGGCCTGTGCAAGCGAGGAATGGTCGAGGGCGGGACGATAGGGGCCTGCGCAGGGTTCCCGTCCTTGAAAGGCCGGGCTACGCAACGGACGCCGCTCTGCGGCTTGAATACATCGTCGCTCGGGGATTCCGCGAAGATCGGAGACCTCAGGCAGGGCCTTGTCCTTCCAATCGCTTTTGGGCCTCCGCCATAATCGACTCGATCTCAACGTCGGGTTCGGGAGCGAGTGTTCGATACCACTGAACGAACTGAACCACGGACTCCAACATTCCCAGCTTGAGCAGCACTCGGAGCATAGGCTTCAGCGAGGCAAGATCGAAGGGAGCCTGTTCATAGCGTTCGCTCAGCGTCGTGAGCGTCTGTTCGACAATCGCTTTGACCGCAGGGTCATCGCCAATGGATTGAAACAGGGCGGCAATTTCAGCCCCCTCGGGGCTCGCTGCCCGCTGCTGCTTGGCTTCGATCTGCTCAAGGAAAGCCGCGATCCGGTTCACTGGCTCTTCGGGCGGATCGGTGGGGGTGGGGCGTTCCATGGGCTTGACTCAATTCGAGGACGACTGAAGCGTTCGAGGCGCTGGGGAAATTACCACGTCGTCGCCATGATCGCCTGAGGCTCAGGATACTCAAAGGCCTCGCCTTCGTAGTTGCGCACGAGGGTGCGGCGTTCGTCGCGTTGCAGGATGTAGTCGGGATTGAGCGGCACCTTGCCACCACCGCCGGGGGCGTCGATGACGAATTGCGGCACGGCGTAGCCGGTGGTGTGTCCGCGCAGGGACTCAATAATCTCAAGTCCGGTGCCGACGCTGGTGCGCAGGTGGGACGAGCCTTTGATCAGATCGCACTGATACAGGTAGTAAGGGCGCACACGGCACATGAGCAGCTTGTGAACGAGCGACTTCATCACCTCAGGATCGTCGTTCACACCGCGCAAGAGCACGCTTTGATTGCCAAGAGGAATGCCGTGATCGGAAAGGCGGTCGAGCCCCTCGCGCACCTCGGTGGTCAGCTCACGCGGATGATTGGTGTGAATGCTGATCCACACACGATACTTGCGCAGCATGGTCACCAACTCAGGCGTGATGCGCTGAGGGAGGAAGATAGGAATGCGGCTGCCGATGCGGACGAACTCGATGTGCTCGATGCTGCGCAGACGCTGGAGCAGAGACTCGAGTTTGGCATCGCTCAGCAGCAGCGGATCACCCCCGGAGAGCAGCACGTCGCGAACCTCGGTATGCTTCTCCAGATAACGGAACGCGGCTTCGTGTTCCATGTGCAGATGCTGCTCGCCTACACCGCTCACCACGCGGCTGCGGGTGCAGTAGCGGCAGTAGCTGGCGCAGCGATCAGTGACCAGGAAGAGCACGCGATCAGGATAACGATGCACGAGGCCTGGCACCGGCATGTGGCTGTCTTCACCACACGGATCAGCCATCTCGGCTGGATCATCGAGCGTCTCTTCGATCCGTGGAATGACTTGGCGACGGATCGGGCAATCGGGATCGACGGGGTCGATGAGATTGAAGTAGTGAGGGGTGATCGCCATCGCCAGCTTGTTGCCGGAGAGGAGGACACCCGCGCGCTCTTCCTGTGAGAGAACGAGATGCTGCTCAAGCTGCGCGAGGCTGGTGATGCGGTGCCTGAGCTGCCAGGCGGCGCTGTTCCAATCAGACGCGGCCACATTGGCTTCTTTCCAGTAGCCCGGCGCGTGCGAGCGGAAGGCTTTCTCAGGCAGGTCGGCGGGCAGAGTCATCTCGGGTGAGGCGATAGGACGGAGGATAGACATTGGGGAGGAGGCATTGTCAAATGCCGTGGAATGAGGAACGCCCCAAGGCGAAAGATGGAAGCATTTTGCAACCTCCAATCAGCGTGCTAGTCGTCGGTCCGGTTCACCGGACTGCTCCTCCCATGACCCTCACGTTGATCAAAGACATCGCCCGTCCGCATGTGCTGGACATCATCATGCTCCTGAAGCGTGGTCGTGGGATGTCCGTGAACGAGCTGTCCGCAGCGCTGCGCATGAGCTACATGGGCGTGAAGCAGCACTGCATCTATCTGGAGAAGAAAGGCTACCTCGGCACCTGGCTGCGTCCCAAGGCCGCTGGTGGACGCCCAGAGAAGATGTATCGCCTCACACCCAAAATGAACGGTCTCTTCCCCAGCGCTGTGGGCAAGGCGGTGCTGGACATGATCGAGGCAGCTGAGGCTGCGATGGGTGCTGAGGCCGTGAAGGCGATGCTCGCAGGCTGGTTTGAACGTCAAGGCGCGCGATACACGGGCTTGCTCAAAGGCCGTTCGCTGGTCGAGCGCGCGCAATCGCTGGCCAAGCTCCGCACGGACGATGGTTGCCTGTCGTTGTGCGAGTTCGATGCCCATGATGGTCTGCGCATTGTGGAGCATCATTCGCCGTTGGAAGCCGTGGGTGCCCGCCATCCGATGGCCTGGGAATTCGAAGCCAAGATGATGGGCCAGGTGCTGCGTTGTTTGGTCGAGCGCGTGGAGCCCGAGAGCAAAGAAGTGCAACGCGTGGAGTTTCGTCTGAAAAACTTCCCGGAGTGACGTTCGTTGTGATGACAATGACCAAACTCCTCCTCTGCCTCGCTCCCTGCCTTCTGCTCTCGTCCTGCGGCTCCTACATCGCAGGCTCGGCCACTCCGCCAGAGATTGCCAAGGTGGCGCGCTCGACGGTGCGGATGATCATGAGCACGGAGGCCATGCGACCGGCTTTGATTCAGGAGCAGGCCGATGTGGCGGTGAAGGCCTCGCGCTGGTGGCAGGCTGGTGATGGTTCCATTTCGCTGCGATTGAAAAGCTCACGCGGGCGCACCTTGCGGGGCGTGATGTGTGGTGGGCACCTCTTTGTGGCAGGCACCCCTGGAGATGCCGCGAAGCTCCTCATTCGCAATGAACTGGATCGTAGCGCCGAGGTCGATGTGACCGTCAATGCGGGAGTCACCCAGCGAGTCCATGTGCCTCCTCACGGCGTGAAGGAGGTGCCCGCTCCGTTTGTGTCCGTGTCCGGCATGGATGCCCTGTATCGTTATGACCTCAGTGCCCAGCAGGGTGTGATCGATGTGGATGTGTTCCCGAGTGCGAAACCCGAGCCGCTCATGCCCGTGCGTCAGGTGAAGCTGCCAGTCCCAGGGCCGCGTATGCATCGCTACCAGCCGCTGGCATCGCCGTTCCGCTATCGCTGAGCTTTACTCTGGCGCACTCCCTTGGAATGATCGCGCCATGCCCCTGCCACCCGCCGATCCTGCGAAACCCGATGTCCTGCGCGGCATCGTGGAGCGGGTGACGTTTCACAACGAGGAGAGCGGCTACTGCATTCTCAAGGTCACGCCGGACAAGAAGCGCGACGTGGTCACCGTCATCGGCAAGGCACCGCGCGTGGTCGCAGGCGAACGCGTGCAGGCGACGGGGCGCTGGGAGCAGGACGCGGTGCATGGAAAGCAGTTCCGCACCGAGGCGCTGCAGCTCTCGCCTCCCGATTCAGCAGAGGGCATGGAGCGCTACCTCGGCTCCGGCTTGATTGAAGGCATCGGCCCGGCGTATGCGAAGCGCTTGATCGAGAAGTTCGGCCCCAAGGTCATCGACGTGATCGAGAACGAATCGGCACGACTGGAGACGGTGGAAGGCATCGGCAAGAAGCGCCGCACGGAGATTCGCGAGAGCTGGATGAAGCAGAAGACCGTGCACGCAATCATGCTGTATCTGCATCAGCACGGCATCGGCACCGCACGCGCGCTGCGCATCTACAAGACGTATGGCGAGGACGCGCTCGAGATCCTGCGCGCGAATCCGTATCGGCTCGCGGCGGACATTCGCGGCATCGGCTTTCGCACCGCGGACGACATCGCCTTGAAGATGGGCATCGCCGCCGATGCACCGGAGCGTGTGCAGGCAGGCCTGATGCACTCGCTGGAGGAATCCGCTGGCGTGGGGCACTGCTGCCTCCCGCGCAACTCATTGATCGAGCACGCGGCGAAGCTGCTCAACACCAACGCGGAACGAGTCGTCGCCGAACTCGACGTTCTCATCAGCCGCGAAGCGGAGGCATCGGAAGAAAGCGAAGCACGCCTGGTGCAGCACGCGGACTTTATTTACCTGCCCTGGTTGCGCAGTGCCGAGCTGAGCATCGCGCGCAGCATCAAGTCGCTCACCATCACGCCGCCGAACTATCCGGACATTGATCCCGCCAAGGCGATTCCTTGGGCCGAGCAGCAGACGGGAAAGACGCTCGCCGAGTCGCAACGCCGCTGCGTGGAAGCCGCGCTGAAGAACCGCGTGCTCATCATCACCGGCGGTCCTGGCGTGGGCAAGACGACGATCCTCAACACGCTGCTCACCATCGTGAAGGCGAAAGAAGTGCGCATCTCGCTCGCCGCTCCCACCGGTCGCGCCGCCAAGCGCATGACCGAGAGCACCGGCCTCACGGCAATGACGCTGCACCGCCTGCTCGAGTATCAAGGCGAAGGCCAGTGGGGCCGCCATCGGGGCAAGCCGCTCGTGGGCGATCTCTTCGTCATCGACGAGTGCTCGATGATCGACGCGCCGCTCATGGCGCAGTTCCTTGCCGCACTGCCACAGGGCGCGCACTTGCTGCTCGTCGGCGATGCGGATCAATTGCCCAGCGTCGGCCCCGGCATGGTGCTCGGCGATCTGATCGCCAGCGGAGCAGTGCCTTGCGTGCGCCTCACCGAGATCTTCCGTCAGGCCGCCGACAGCCGCATCATCCTCAGCGCGCACGACATCAATGCAGGCCGCATCCCGGATCTGAAGCCGCATCGCGACAGCGACTTCTTCTTCCTGGAGCATCCCGAACCCGAAGCCATTGCGCACACCATTGTCGAACTCGTGCGCACACGACTGCCCGCGAAGTATCCCTTCAACGCCATGGCCGATATCCAGGTGCTCACGCCGATGAACCGCAATTCGCTCGGCACGCACGCGCTCAATCACGCGCTCCAATCCGCGCTGAATCCACCAAACGAAACCAAGCTCGAACTCGACCGCTTCGGCATCACCTTCCGAGTCGGCGACAAGGTCATCCAGACCGCCAACAACTACGACAAGGAAGTCTTCAACGGCGACATCGGCTTCATTTCCACCATCGACCCCGACCCGCTCAAGGTGCGAGTGCGCTTCGATGCCAACCGCGTGGTCGAATACGAGCCCGGCGAACTCGACGAACTCCAGCTCGCCTACGCGCTGACGATCCACAAGAGCCAGGGCAGCGAGTTCCCCTGCGTGATCATCCCGGTGAGCACGCAGCACTTTGTCCTGCTGGAGCGCAGCCTCATCTACACTGCGGTCACGCGCGCGCGCAAACTCGTCATCCTCGTCGGCGATCCGAAAGCCCTCGCCATCGCCGTGCGCAAGCAAGAGACCCGCAAGCGCCATACGGGCTTGCGCGAGGCGCTCGGTGGCGGGTGAAGATTCGCGTGCAGGAGGCTGTCACGTTTTCGCTCCCACACGTCATTCAGGTGTGGCACCATCCACATCATCGAATGAGCGCACTTTCACCATCCAAGCCACACGATGTGCCTTTTCTCACCACGCGCTGGACGCGTGTGCGACTCGCTCGGATGGATTCTGCGGACGGACGTCGCGCTCTGGCCGACCTCTGCTATGCCTATTACGAACCCGTCGTGGTGGTGTCGTCGAGGTTCAAGACCACGAGCAGGGGCGGGTTCAGTCCCGGCATCTTCGATCCGCTGGCTGTCACGGATTCACAGGGCCATTTCACAATCACTTCCAAGGAGGCGATCACCTTTTGCTCATTCACCGTCAATGCGCGTGGGCTGGCACCTTTGGCATGGTGCCGGTGTGGGAAGATGGCTGCCGAAAGCCGGGAGGTGCCTCTCCGCTCGACTACTTGCGCAGGTTCGACATGCACAACGTTCTATTTGAAGACGATGTGCGACTAGAAGGTGTGATCGTTTCAGACCAACCCAGTCTGCTAGTCGGTGCGACATCTCCTGTGTCGCTCGTTGTTTCGCAAAGGTGGCTTGTCGCTGCTGATCCAGACGACCCACCCCCGACAGCAGCCGAGATTGCAACGTTTATGAACGACCTCGGTTTCGAGTCTATCCCCGACTCATTCTTTGGCTGGTTCAGTGAGGCGATGTCGCTGGTGGTGCTTGATGCGAAACCGGACAATTTCATCAAGACTGCTGCGGGCATCCTGCCTTTTGACGTGATTCTGTTGCGGCTCGATTCTCCGAGCGGGAGTGATTTCCCGTGACCATTCGAATGCAAAGTGTCAGGCAAGTGTGGCAGAATTGCCGCCACCATCCGATTCATGTCCGCTTCTTCCGCTGCCTTCCTCACCACGCGCTGGACTCGCGTTTGCCTAGCCAAGGCAGACTCCGAGGATGGTAGGCGCGCGCTGGCTGAGCTTTGCGATGCCTACTACGAGCCGGTCGTTACCTTTCTCCGCTGCACCCTGCGCGATGCAGACGCGGCTCGCGAGATGAGCCATGCCTTCTTCGCAGAGATGCTCCAGGGCGGCACGATTCACACAGCGGATCAGGGGCGTGGACGGTTTCGTTCTTACCTCCTCGGTGCGGTGAATCACTTCTTGTCGCACCAGCGGGTGAGAGCCAATCGTCTGAAGCGTGGTGGTGATGTCCAGCAGACGCACCTTGATGACGACGCAGCGTGCGAAGTGGCTGACACGGATCACCTCAGCCCCAGCGCCGCCTTTGATCGCCAATGGGCGCTGACCGTGCTCGATCATGCACTCGACGCGCTGCGTGAGGAACTGCGTGCCGAAGGCTGCCTTGAGTTCTTCGATCATGCGAAGCCGTGGCTGACAGGTGATGCTTCACATGGTGATCAAGCGCTCGCCGCTGAGTCTTGCGGGATGTCAGCTGCAGCGTTCAAGATGGCAGTGCATCGGTTGAAGCGGCGCTTTCGTCAGTGTGTGAAAGCCGAGATTGCAGGCACACTGGACGACCCCACGATGGTGGCCGAAGAGATGGCGAGCCTGTTCGCCGCGCTCGGAGGAGCGGCCATGTGAAAATGTCTGTTACCACTGCGAGCCATCGGGCCATACCACCCACATGAGCGAATCTTCTCCCACCTGTCCCTGCTGCGGCGATCCCCGTCTGGCCACGCACCAGCAGCTTTGCCCCCGATGCTTGATGGCCGAGGCGATGCAGCCGACCCAGGGTGGCGACGAGCTTGTGGCGCAGTCCGCCCTCAGTCCGGAGGAACTCGCACCGCATTTCCCGCAGCTCGAGATCCTGGAGTGCCTCGGACGCGGTGGCATGGGCGTCGTTTACAAGGCAAAGCAGAAATCGCTCCATCGATTCGTCGCGCTCAAAATCCTCGCCCCCGAGCGTGCTGACGATCCGCACTTCGCTACGCGTTTCGAAAAGGAAGCCCAGGCCCTCGCGGCCCTGAACCATCCCAACATCGTGGCGGTTTACGACTTCGGTCGGATTGCTCCAAGCAGTTTAGCCTCCCAGCCCTCCGCATTGGGTGCGCCGCTTTACTTCCTGCTGATGGAGTTCGTGGATGGCGTGAATCTGAGGCAGTTGCTGCAAACCAAGAAGCTCACGCCCAAGGAAGCGCTGAGCATCGTGCCGCCGATCTGTGATGCGCTGCAATGCGCCCACGACCACGGCATTGTGCATCGCGACATCAAGCCGGAAAACCTCCTCATCGACAAGGCGGGCGTGGTGAAGATCGCTGACTTCGGCATCGCGAAGATGGTCGAACAAACTTCCAAGTTCGTTACGGGAGATGAAGAGGCGACGAACTCGGAAGTTCGTTTCACGGCTCCGCTCGGCACCCCCGCCTACGCTGCCCCCGAGCAAGCTAGCGGCAACGCCGACCACCGCGCGGACATCTACAGCCTGGGTGTCGTCTTGTATGAGATGCTCACCGGCGAGCGCCCGAAGGAAAGCATCACTCCGCCCTCGAAGCGCGTGCAGGTGGACATCCGTATCGATGAGATCGTGCTGCGTGCGCTGGAGAAAACACCCGAGCTGCGCTGGCAAACCGCCAGTGAAGTGAAGTCGCAACTCGCCACTATTCAGGAGGAACCATCTGCCGTGCCCGACATGGAACCCTCCACCGGATGGAAGGCGGCGGTCATCGCATTGACGTTGATGCTGCTGTTAAAGGTTTGTCCATTCCTGGCCATGTTGATCAATGTTGGGCGTGGACCATGGAACACCGAGTGGCCGAACGTGCTGATGTCATGCCTCTATTTCTTCCTCTGGGCCGGCACAACTGCCTACGTTTGGCGGCTTCTGATCAACGAGCGGAAAGGCCGTTCATTCAATGTGGGGCCGCGGTATGTTCTCTGTGTCGTGGCCGTTGCGACCATGCGCTTGCCGTTGGGATTCTTGGGATCGTGGGTGGTCGCGATGGGATCGACGAACCAAAGCCCATCACACCTCCAATCGGTTGGCATTTGGTCTGGGGGGCTTGCGTCAGTGTCGTGGGCGGCCGAACTGGTGGCGATGTTGTGCTTGGCTACTTGGAGCCAGCGCCGCGTGCAGCAGCAGCCCGCTCGACGCTACCTGGTGGCGAGCATCGTTAGCGCCGTTGTCGGAACGGTGTTGCCAGTTTTGCCCATGCTCTGGTTGTGGTGGACGAACACCGCCGCCACGAAGGAACCACGGAATCTCTCCACACAAAGCGTCATCACTACGCCAGACGAGCGCCCGTCAGTGATGGCGAGCGTGCAGAAGAAGCTCGCCGACTTCCATCAAGGCCAGCCTGACAACCATACGGTGGTGAAGGTGGTTTACTTCCATGCGGCAGATCGAGAGCCGTTGCCGAACTATGCGGATCGCATCGAGCGCTCGCTCACTGACGTGAGTGCGTTTTATCGCGAAGACCTGGGCCTTCTTGGGGTGAAGTCGCAGGGCATTCCTTTTGAGCGCGATGACAGCGGCAAGATCAAGCTGCGAGTCGTTCGTGGAGCGCAGCCATCCGATCACTACAAGCACGAGTCGGGTGATGAGACATGGGCTGAGGTCCAGTCAGCGTTGAAGGGAAACATCAACGCGAACAAGGATCATGTGCTCATCCTTTACGGCCTGTGCGATACCGCACGCGATGGTCGCTACATCTTCCATGCGCCTTACTACGGGGCTGGTGGCAGCAATCATCAGAGCGGTCTCTGCCACGCGGCGGACTGCGAGTTGCTTGATCCGCGCAACCTGACGAGCACGAAACGCATGGTCTTCAGCGAGCACTACTATCCGCGCAAAGAGATGACCGTGGGCGAGTTCAACACTTGGTATCTCGGCGGTCTCGCGCATGAACTTGGTCACGCGCTGGGCCTGCCGCATGACAACGGTTCGCCACAGGAAGAGAAGCTCGGCGTGTCCTTGATGGGCATGGGGAACCTCCACTACCGCGAGCATCTGCGTGGAGGGAAGCAGCCCGCGTATCTCTCGCTCGCCTCTGCCATTCGTCTGGTGGCCAAACCCTTCATGACACGTTCCGACAAAGCACGGTGGGAGCCGGTGAAGCTTGGTGCGTATGTCATCGAAGCATCGCAGTTGAACGAGGACCTTTGCCTTCGCGGACAAGTCTCGGCCGGCGTCCCTGTTTGCGCGGTGATTGCCACGATCTGGTCAGCTGCAAAGGACTCGACGGATCATCATGCGAAGACGTTTTGCAGCGTTGTCGATGAGAAGGGTGCGTTCACTCTTCGGGCAAGACCTCCAGGGCCGGTGGACTGTCATCTGAAGCTGAGTGTCGTGCTCGCCAACGGTGCCGAACCTTATGTCAGGACGCTGCTGCGCTTTGACTCGCAGGGCCGAATGAAGACGGAGGAACTCACGCTCAATCTTCAGGCAGGCATGGTGGAGATGCTGCTCGCCACCGATCCCGAGCAGGCAAAGCCCATGCTCACCGATGAAGCCATCGCGCTGGTCCGTTCCGAGGAAGCGCGCCGTCGCCTGAAGCTGCTCCAGCGCATGACCCTGTCCGAACCCGAGCCGATCAATCTCAATACCACCAACGACGCGCGCGTGGTGCTCTCCGATGCGCAGTGGACGATGGCCGAGGTCGGCTGGGGCAGCGTCTCGCGCAATCGCTGGAGTGCCCCACCGGACTATGAGCAGGGGCTGCTCCTCAAGGTTGGTGGCAAGGCCGTTGAGAAGGGCCTTTTTGCACATGCCGCCTCGCGCTTCGAGTTCGCGACGAATGGTCGCTGGCAGACCTTCACGGCCACTGCCGCCATGCGAGATGGCGCTCCCGAGTTCGGCAGTGTGGTCTTCGTTGTTGAAGGCGATGGGGTGGAACTCGCTCGCAGTCACTTCCTCACCAGCGGTCAAAGCGAACCGATGAGCGTGAAGATCGACGGCGTGAAATCGCTCGTGCTCCGCGCCGAAGGAACGGAAGGCAACAACCACGGCTGCTGGGCGATGTGGGGCGATCCGGTGGTGGAGCGTGCAGCGAAGTAGTTCATTTAGCGCATTGTCCCGACGCTCCGAACGCTTCAGTCGTGGTCGTCCTCCTACTCGTCCTCGAAAGCGACGCGGGACAACGATTCGAGGACGAGTAGGAGAACGAGAACGAGGACGACCGAAGCGTTCGGAGCCGCGCCTTGATGCGAATGCAATCGCATTTGGCTCGTAACCTTCGCAATCTGATCTCCAAGGAACTCTCATCATGTCCGCTACCACCGCCAGTTCCTTCACGCCCACACGTTGGACGCTGGTGCTTCGTGCGCTTCCGGAGTCGGACGAAGGACGTGCAGCGCTGACAGAGCTATGCGAGGCGTATTACCAGCCAGTGTTCGTCTTCTTGCGGCGCATGGGTTTTGCGGAGGATACGGCACGTGATCATGCGCACTCGTTCTTTGCGCACTTGCTGCAACGCGGGTTCCCTGGCGCTGATCCGGCGCGCGGACGGTTTCGCAGCTATCTGCTCGGTGCGGTGAAATACTTTGTCGGCGATGTCCTCGATCATGAGCGTCGGGAGAAACGCGGTGGTGGTGCGGAACATGAATCGATTGATCCATCGGATGATCGTTCGCCTGCGCTCGCGCTCGATGATCCAGGCGCGCCTGCGATGCCGGAGGTGTTCGATCACGAGTGGGCAGTGGCGGTGATGAATCGTGCGGTGAACACGGTTGGCGGGCAGCACACGATGGAACGCTTTGCGACCCTGCGTCCGTGGCTGATGGGCGACGCCGTGGCTTCGCAGGCAGTGAGTGCGCAGGCTTTGGGCATGTCCGAGGCCGCGTTTAAGGTGGCGGTGCATCGCATCAGAAAACAATTCCGCGAGGCACTTCGACACGAGGTCGCGCAGACGGTCGAGG
This sequence comes from Verrucomicrobiota bacterium, assembly GCA_963204975.1. Taxonomy (GTDB): domain Bacteria; phylum Verrucomicrobiota; class Verrucomicrobiia; order Verrucomicrobiales; family Verrucomicrobiaceae; genus JAEUHN01. The sequence goes on from CAUJJC010000354.1 coordinate 16,422, forward strand.
CCGATGCGGACATTGATGACGAACTGCGTTATCTTTGTTCCGCTCTGGTGCAGTAATCATGTAACCTTCGAGGATTAGATTCCAAGGAACAGGCATGACACCTTCCTCTCCATCCCACTGTCCGCAATGTGGAGCCGCCATCCCTGACGCCGCCGAGCATGGCCTGTGTCCGCGCTGCATGTTCGCGAAGGCGATGCATCCGACCGTGGATGCCCCGATGCCATTGCCCATGCCGCCGGGCCTCGATGCGGTGCGCCAGGCGTTTCCGCATCTGGAAGTGATCGAACTCATTGGCAGCGGTGGCATGGGCACCGTATTCAAAGCGCGGCAGCCGCAGCTCGATCGCTTCGTGGCGCTCAAGATTTTGTCCACGGCACTCGCGGAGCAGCCGGGCTTCTCCGAGCGCTTCCAGCGTGAGGCTCAGGCGCTGGCGAAGCTGAGCCATCCTCACATCGTCACGGTGCATGACTTCGGCAGGGCTGGGGAGTTTTACTTCCTCCTCATGGAGTTCGTCGATAGGGTCAACTTGCGCCAGCTCCTGCAAACCAAGAAGCTCACACCGAAGGAAGCGCTGAGCATCGTGCCGCCGATCTGTGATGCGCTGCAATGCGCCCACGACCACGGCATTGTGCATCGTGACATCAAGCCGGAGAACCTCCTCATCGACAAGGTGGGCGTGGTGAAAATCGCTGACTTCGGCATTGCGAAGATGGTAGAACGAACTTCCAAGTTCGTTGCGGGAGATGAAGAGGCAACGAACTCGGAAGTTCGTTTCACGGCTCCGCTCGGCACACCCGCCTACGCCGCGCCCGAGCAAGCTAGCGGCAACGCCGACCACCGCGCGGACATCTACAGCCTGGGGGTTGTCTTGTATGAAATGCTCACCGGCGAACGCCCGAAGGAAAGCATCACGCCGCCCTCGAAGCGCGTGCAGGTGGACATCCGCATCGACGAGATCGTGCTGAAGGCCTTGGAGAAGACGCCGGAGATGCGCTTCGCCACGGCGGCGGAGTTTCGCACGCAGGTGGAAGCCGTGACCACGCCAGCGAACGAGAGGCCTCTGAACAGCACGCAACGCTTCTTCCAGAAGTGGTTCCCTGCGAGTTGGTTCGAGAACATGCGGTGCGAATCGCAGGCGTGGCACTTGGTTTGCGGGTGCGGGCACGCCCGATCGTATTGGGACATTGGCGGCATTCGTTACGGCGCGTCTGGCAATCCCAGGAAACTCATGCGCTGCCCAGCCTGCCACAACGTGACATGGCATCGCACCGAATGGCGTGGTGAAGGTGGGCCATCGAACCCGACGAAAGGTTCAGGCCATGCTTTGGCGGTGAATGCGGCGGTGTGGGTGGGGCTTGTGCTGCTGGCCCTTCACACGGCCCTCATCATTGGCATCGTCAATGATGGTTTGTTGTTTCCTTGGGTCTTGATGTTTGGATGCGTTGAGCTGGCGGTGGTTCCGCTTGTCGTAGCATTCTTTCGCGGGAGCTGGCTGCGAGCTTTTGCATGGAGTGCCTTCATCCTGGCGGTTCCGTGTATGCTGCTGGCCGGCTTTTTCGCCTATGCGATGGCGACAGAAAGTGGCGGCTGGCATCCTCACCCCGCAGAGGCAATGGTCGTGTCAGTGGCATGGGTCGGCTCCGTCATGTTCCCCATCGCAGGTGTGGTGCTCTGGCGTGGACAACGTCTGGCTGGACAGCGACGAGGATGGGCCGTCCTTGTGATGACGATTCTGATCTTTGTGCTGGTCGCGATGGGCGGCGTTAAGCTGTCCAGCTTGCCTCAGGTGCCTCAAGCGGTGCAGGTGCAATGGTTGAAGAATAAGCTAGCTGATCTCATCGAGGCAATGCGCAAGACGAGCGATGCGAAGCTCGGTGAGACGATAGAAAACATGATCGTGAGCAGCAACGACTCCCAGCACACGCTTAAGCCGAGCCATCCCGTGGCGAAAGAAGTGGATAAGCAGCTCCAGGTTGCAATCGCCGAACGCGAGCGCCGCCGGACGTCGGCCAAGGAAACCACGACGGGTGACAAAATATCGCGTGCGTTTGACCCCGGTCCTCCGCAGATCAATCGCGAATCTTTTGAACCTGATAACTCAAGCCCCACCACCTCCATCCAAGGCACCATGAACGACGACGACGTCAAGAAGCTCTCCTGGCAGCAGTTTGCTGAGACTCCTGGGAAATACTGGCGTGAGCTGGCGGACGTGCGGCGCTTCGGGGATGCGGCGATGTTGATCGAGCGATACCTGGAATTGCATCCCGACTTGGCGGCTGCGGATGCCTCGGGCCTGCACTTTCATGCGGGGCAGTGCCGAGCACTTCAGATGGGCGGTCTCGAAGGAACCAAGAAGGAGGCGTGCTTGGCGAGTGCGATCAAACACCTCCAGCAATCTGCTTCCCATGTGCCTTCATCAGGGGAGCAGGGGAGGCTCTGGAGAGCTTACCTTTTGGGCACGGTGGCTTTCTTGACTGGGAATCGAGAAGATTTGATGGTCGCTCACGAAGAGCTGGCGAAAGGTGATCCGATCAACAAGCACAACCTCTGTGTGCTCGACCGGCTGCTCGCGAACTTCGGCAAGTCCTACGTCGAAGGCTATGAAACAGAGGGCCAGGACCACAAGAAGCTCAGTGCTGACTGCTTCAATCGTGCCTGGGAACTGCTCGACAAGGAGGGGCGAACGAAAGAGGAGAACGAGCGCATGATCTCGCTCGCGCACGCCTCGCTGGCCCACTGGCGGATGCGTGAGGACTGCACTGATCAAAACTTGAGCATCGGATACTGGCAGATCGCGCGTGTCTATGCCGTGCTCGGCCAGGGTGCGAACGCTTGTCGATACGGCGAGTTGTGCCTGCGTGTCAGTGGCAAAGAGCCGCCATTCTACCTTGCTTATGCGCACGAAGCGCTGGCACGTGCGGCGTTGCTAAACAGGCAGCGCGATGCGTTTGATCGGCATCTCTCTGAGGCGAAGGCGCTCGCCGCGAAGCTCACGGACGCGGATGAGAAAAAGCTGATCCAAGACGATCTTGATTCGCTGCAATGGACTGTGCAGTGAAGTGGGGCGCGTTAACTCGCTGAGGTGCTATTACGACAGCCCCGCATCCGCGAGGCGCTCGTTCAGATCGTGCAGCACCAGCTTGTCCACGATGTCGTCGATCTTGCCTTCGACGAAGCTCTCTAGGTTGTAGAGCGTCGTATCGATGCGGTGATCGGTGATGCGGTTCTGCGGGTAGTTGTAGGTGCGAATCTTTTCCTCACGCCCGCCGCTGCCGATGAGGCTGCGACGATGCGCAGAATATTTCTCGGCTTCCTCCTGCTGCTTCTTCTCCAGCAGTCGAGAGCGCAGAATGGTGATCGCCTTCTCCTTGTTCTTGATCTGGGAGCGACCGTCCTGACAGCGCACAATTGTGCCGGTGGGAATGTGCATCACCTGCACAGCGGAGTCGGTCGTATTCACGCCCTGACCGCCTGCACCAGACGAGCGACTGACTTCGATACGCAGGTCGTTGGGATGGAGTTCAAGATCGACTTCCTGAGCCTCCGGTAGCGCGGCCACGGTCGCTGCCGAGGTGTGAATGCGGCCCTGGGCTTCCGTCGCAGGCACGCGCTGAACGCGATGCACGCCGCTCTCGAATCGCAGCGTGCGGAACACGTCTTCGCCGCTGACCTTGAACACGACTTCCTTGAAGCCACCGGCCGCGGACGCATTGCTTTCCAGCGGCTCCACCTTCCAGCCACGAATGTCGGCGTAGCGGCAATACATGCGGTAGAGATCGCCCGCGAAAATCGCTGCCTCGTCACCGCCGGTGCCTGCACGGATTTCCATGATCACGTCACGGCCTTCCAGCGGATCAGGCGGCAGGATGGACATCTGCACGGCGGTTTCCAGCTCGGTGAGTTGCTTTTCCAGCGCGGGCACTTCGGCTTGCGCCATCTCGGCAAGTTCGTCATTGCCCTTGGCCATCTCGCGGTTCTCTTCGAGTTCCTTGGCTACTTTTTGGTAGGTATCCCAGTCCTTGGTCAGCTTCTGGAGCGTGCGGTGCTCGCGCATGAATTCACCGGCCTTCTTAGCGTCGTCGAAGAAGTTGGGATGGGACATGAAGCTCTCCAGTTCGTCGAGGCGAAGGCGCTTTTTGTCGATGATGGGACCGTATTGCATAGGAATGAATGGGGCGGGAAGAGCGGAGCCGCTGGGCCAAAGAAAAACGGTGTCGTGCTCCGAGAGCACAGACACCGTTTACGTTGAGAGAGAAGATGGAGGTCGCTAGGAGGCTGAAGCCTTGCCGAGCTTTGGAGCGGCACGACGAGGGCTCGTCGAACCATAGCGCTGGGAGAACTTGTCGATTCGTCCTGCGGTATCGATGAAGCGCTGCTCGCCTGTGAAGAAAGGATGGCAGGCGGCGCAGATACCGATCTTGAGGTTCTGCTTGGTCGAGAAGGTGTTATAGACCGTGCCGCAAGTGCAGGAAATGGTCGTCTCGTAAGTCTTGGGATGGATGTCTGGCTTCATGGGATTCGAGGCTCACGTTGTCCGGGGTGGGGAATCCAAGTTCCTCGGAGCGTGGGGCGAACACAGTAGGGGACAAGCGCGAGGGGTCAATCAGAAAGTCAATCGTGCTGAACGCTCACTACGGCTGTGGCTTGGTGGGGAGGTCCGGCACTTTGTCAGGCTGGAAGTCGAGCACGTCCTGGTGGGTTCGCAGCGCTTGGCGGGCTTGATCGAAGAACTTGCTCAGGTCTTCGGCGTTGGCCTGATTCTTGTCGTCGATCAAGGTGTAGAGCTTCTTCACATACTCATCACCACTGAGCCCGACGGCGGCCATCTTCTTCTGGGCGGAGGTGTAAACGGTGGAGAACTGGCCCTGGGCGGTCGTGAAGGCCTGGCGGGCACCTTCGTTGCGGTAGTATTCCTTCTCTGCTTCGCGGAACTCCTTGTTAAACATGCGCTTGAAGAACCCGAAGTTGCTCTCGGGCTTGGTCGTGCTCATCGCCGCCTGTTTGGACAGGAACTCTTCGAGCTGCCTGAACTCCTGGAAGGGCTTCTGGTATTCTTTTTGGAGGAAGGAGATGCCTGTGGCGATGACGGCTAGCTTCTCCACCTCGGCTTTGGACACCGATTGCCCGGATTTCACCTTGGTCTCCAGAGCGTTGATGTAGTCGATGGTCTTCTTGTTGCCGTCGAAGATGGATTCGAACTCTCGGAAGGCCGTTGCCATCTTGGTCTGCTGATCCTTGCGCAGAGCATCGACGCGCTTCTCGAAGTCGTCGGACATAGACTTGATAACGCGCTCGTGCTCGGACTGCCGCGCAGCGAGCGCTTGCTCTTGATCAGCCTTGAGTCGCTCAATCTCCCGGGCATTGGATTCCTTGAGATCAGCGAGGGTGTGGCGGTGCTGTTCATTGGTCTGCCAGAACCGGTAGCCGAGGCCGGCAAGGCCCAGCACGGCGGCTGCAAACAAGGTGGCGAGAATCTTGGTAGGGTTCATAGAGGGGGATGGGTTGACACAAGCAGGATACGAGCCGCGCTGTCAATCCATTCGATGGCAGGCCACTCCAGCCCTCGTCTCACAATCGGTGAACACGCTTTCGCAATTGAAGCAGGTGCTCAGGCTGGGTAGGCCTCTCGAAAAATCTTCAATCTCATCGAGATTTCTCGTTGCCAGATGATCACTCACGATTACTATCGCGGCCCTTCCAACTGGTTGTGGAGCGGTAGCTCAATTGGTTAGAGCGCTGCCCTGTCACGGCAGAGGTTGCGGGTTCGAGTCCCGTCCGTTCCGCCAGTGGAATTTTCAAACAAAGCGAGCCCAAAAGGCTCGCTTTTTTGTTTGCCCGCATGGCTCGCCATCGCCCATGCTCCCGCATGATCACGCACCGCGAACCCACCGCCTTCGAGACCCGCGTCTATGACGCCATCCGCTGCATCCCGCGTGGCAAGGTGACCACGTATGCCGCGCTCGGTCGCATGATCGGCTGCCGATCATCTCAAGCCATCGGCCAAGCCTTGAAGCGCAACCCCTTCGCTCCCGACGCCCCCTGCCATCGCGTGATCAAAAGCGACCTCACCCTCGGCGGCTTCAGCGGCGAACGCACCGGCCCCGAAACTCTGCGCAAACTCAAGCTCCTCGAAGCCGAAGGCGTGCGCTTCGATGACGGACGGCTCATTGATGAATCGCGGGTGTGGGAAGCGTGAGGGAGCAGAGCATGAGATAGAAAGAGCTTCAGAGCGATAGAAGCAGGCTCACAAGCGGCGTTCGTTTCCCAGCTCGCACTCTTCAGCTCTATCGCTCTAGAGTTCTCATGCTCTAAACATCTTCCCCACCATGCCCTCCGCCATCGCCATCACCGCTCATCCTGACGACATCGAATTCCGCGCAGCGGGCACGCTTTTGCTGCTGAAGGAGAAGGGCTGGGACATTCACTACTTCAACCTCGCGCGGGGCAACTGCGGCAGTGTGCAATACGACAACGAGACGACCGCGCGCATTCGGCTTGAGGAGGCTAAGAACGCGGCGCGCATCCTGGGCGCGACGTTCTATCCGCCGATCATGAACGACATGGAGGTGGTCTATAGCGTGGAACTCATGCGCAAGGTCTCAGCCGTGATCCGGCAGTCGAAGGCGAACATTGTGCTCACTCATGCGCCCGCCGATTACATGGAGGATCACATGAATACCTGCCGCCTCGCGGTATCGGCGGCGTTCACGCATGGGATGCCGAACTGGCAGAGCGATCCGCCGGTTCCCACGTATGATGGCGATGTGGTGGTGTATCACGCGCTGCCGCATGGTCTGCGCGATGGATTGCGTCAGCGCATTCATGCCGGTGCGTATGTGAACACGACGCGAGTCGAGTCGATCAAGCGTGAAGCTCTCGCTGCACATGTGAGCCAGAAGCATTGGCTGGATGTGAGCCAGGGCATGGACTCGTATCTCGTGTCGATGGACGAGGCCTCACGCGAAGTGGGCAAGCTCTCCGGCAAATTCGAGTGCGCGGAGGGCTGGCGCAGGCATCTCCATCTGGGCTTTGCCTCGCGCGACATCGATCCGCTCAAGGAGGCGCTCGGCGACGACTGCCTGGTCAACGAGGCGTATGAGGCTTCGCTGGGATGACACGACGCTCATTCTCCGTGGGTGAATCGCACTTGCCTCGCCGCATCGCGTCGGACAGGTTTGCGCCAAAACCATGAGCGATCAGAAACCCGAACCTCCACCGCCGGGAACAGCGGAAGAGATCACCAAGAAGCTCGAGGACTTCATCAAGAACAGCCTCGGCGGTCAGGTGCTGTTTACGAAGCTCGAACGCCCTGGCCGCGAGCCGGAGCCCGAAGAACCGGAGGAGACGCCGGTGGTGGACGTGGCATCGGTGTTCGATTTCAAGCTCAAGCCAGCCGACATCAAGGCGCACCTCGACCGCTTCGTGATCCGTCAGGACGAGGCGAAGAAGGTGCTGGCCACGGCGGTGTGCGATCACTACAACCACGCGCGGATGCTGCGCGAGCATCACGAACGCGGCGACGGCAGCCTGCTGGAATTCTCGAAGCAAAACGTGCTCATCATCGGCCCCACGGGCGTGGGCAAGACCTACCTCGTAAAGCACATCGCCGACCTCATCGGCGTTCCGTTCGTGAAGGCGGACGCGACCAAGTTCAGCGAGACCGGCTACGTCGGAGCCGATGTGGATGACCTGGTGCGCGATCTCGTCTCGAAGGCGAATGGCAACGTCGAACTCGCGGAGCACGGCATCATCTACCTCGATGAAGTCGATAAGATCGCCACGCTGGGCGACCGCATGGGCCGCGATGTGAGCGGGCGCGGTGTGCAGACCGCGATGCTGAAGCTGATGGAGGAGACCGAAGTCCCGCTCTATCCGCCGAACGACATCCGCGCGCAGATGAACGCGATGTTCAACATGAAGCGAGGCACCAAGCCGCAGCGCGAGGTGGTCAATACTCGCAACATCCTCTTCATCGTCAGCGGTGCGTTCTCTGGTTTGGAGAAAGTCATCGAGAAGCGCTCAGCGAAAGCCACGATGGGCTTTGTCGCCGCGATCACCGAGAAGCCGACAAGCGAGAGCTTGTTCAAACAGGTGCGCACGCAGGACATCATCGAGTATGGGTTCGAGGCCGAGTTCGTGGGTCGCCTGCCCGTCCGCGTCGTCTGCGAGTCGCTGACCGCCGATGATCTGTTCCTCATCATGAAGAACAGCGAAGGCAGTCTCATCCGCCAGTTCGAGCGCGAGTTCTCCGCCTACGGTGTGCGCGCCACGTTTGAAGACGATGCGATGCGCGAGCTCGCCACGCGTGCTGCCGAGGAAAAGACCGGTGCACGTGGACTCGTGACCGCGTGGGAAAAGGTGCTGCGCGACTTCAAGTTCGAGCTGCCCAGCCTCGGCCTGCCCGACCTCACGGTCACGGCTGCCGTGGTCAAAGATCCCTCAGCTGCGCTCGCGCAGTGCCGCGAGGACGCGAAGGCATTCCAAACCGACGTGCGCGCTAACGAAGTGCAAACCTACGCCGACTCGTTCAAGCGCGAGCATGGCATCGAACTCATCTTCGCCACCGACGCCGTGCGCTCGATCATCGAGCGTGTCGAACGCGAGGGCACGACCGTCGATGCCTTGTGCCGCCGACTCTTCCGCGACTTCCCCTTTGGCCTCCAGCTCGTCTCGCGCAACAACGGCTCCACCAGCTTCCTCATTCATCGCGAGGCTGTTGAGAACGCCGACGCCTGGCTCAGCGAACTCGTGGCTCAATCCTACCGTGAAGCTCATTCGACACCCGCCGCATGAACAAGATCAAACCCTCCGTGCTCCTCATCGGCGTCGTCGTCTGCGTGCCTCTGCTCGCGCTGTATCGCTTCGGCTTGTTCAATGAACTCAACGACGTGGTGCTGCGCTTCCATCGCGATCACTTCGTGCTGCCCGTGCCGGAGCTGGTCCGCGCCACCGCGCTCTCGTATGCCAGCTACACGCTCGCCGCCTTCCTCGCAGCGTGGGTGTGCGTGGAGCTTTCGTCCTTGCTGCAAAGGCTCGCCTTCCTCTTCGGCCTCGTCTTCCTCTCGCTCACCGCGTCGTGCGTGGGTGCATGGCAGGGCGTGTTGTTCGAGCCCTTCTCCACCATTGCGGCCACGCTCGCTGCTGGCATCCTCGGGCTCGCCTTCAGCGGCAGCGAACGCGAGCGCCGCGTGCATCTGTTTCGGCAGTTCTTCGTCGGTCGCATCAGCACCGATCTGTTCGAGAAGCTGACGCAAGGCAACGAGCCGGTCGCACTCACGGGTCGTCGTGAAGTCACCTCGCTCACCTGCCGCATCATCAACACCAGCCAGCTCGCCAGCGACATGGAGCCGCAGGACGTGGAGCAGCTCACCTCCGCCTTCCTCAAGGCCGTGAGCGAATACCTCGTCGAGCGCGGGGCGTATCTCGATGTGTCCAACTCGCAAGGCATCACCGCGCAGTTCGGCTTTCCCGCTGCTGCGGAAGATCATGCGCACGCCGCCTGCAAGCTCGCGCTCCAGCTTCGCGACTTCCTCAACGAACTCAGCGCCGAACTCGAGAAACGCTGGCAGCGCAAACCCGTGCTCGGCATCGCGCTCGCCAGCGGACCGGTCGTTGGCGGACTCATCGGCTACGGCGAATTCCAGCGCTACAGCGTGCTCGGCGAACCGCCCGAACTCAGCCGCCGCTTGTGCAACATGAACGGCGTCTATGGCAGCCAGCTCCTCATCGCGGCTAGCACCTGGACCTCTGCGAAGGATCACATCGAAGTCCGTCCGATGGAAATGATCGCCGCTCCCGGCCAGACCGGCGCTCGTGAAGTGTATGAATTGCTCGGTGAAAAAGAGGCACTGACCAAAGGCGCGCTCGCCGCCCGCGATTCCTTCTGGCAAGGCGTCGTCGCCCTTCGCCAAGGCGATGCCAAAGCCGCGCTCGAGAAGCTCCGCCAAGCCATCGTCGTCGGTCAAGACGATCCGCCCCTGCGCTACTTCAAGGAACGTGCCGAAGCATTGCTCAAAGAGCCAAAGGAGAAGGCGCACGTCCGCAAGAGCGAGCAGTCGTCGTGAGGTGCGCTCGTGGTTGCGTTCGTCATGTCTCTACGCTTGAAGCAAGCGAGTCAGAGCCTTGTCATGGCGTATTGAAATGGGGAGCAACCACGTTCTGCGTGTGCTCCCCTAGTCATTCACTGAGACATGCGAAAGGTTCGCTTCGTCAGATGGACGTCAGCAGTCGCGGCATTGCCTCATGCCTGGAGCAATTGAAACTCGAATTGCTGGCAACCATAACGTAGCGCGGGCAGTCTTGTCCGCGATATGTGAGCTTCGTGACTAGCAGCGGTGGTCGGTGCGTGGCGTCGATCAGAACTTCGGAAGGTTCTTGAGCGCTTGGTTGAGCAAGCGATTGGCTTCGGCTTCAAGACCATCCACGTTGGTTGTCTCAGCCTGTTTGGCTGAGGCGGGTGTGTTGGACCAGTCGAGGCCCTGCGTGAAGATCTTCACCGTGCTGCCCTTGCCAGCAGGCTGGACCATGATGGTGAGTTCCGCGCCATCAAGCTTGCGGCGGATGATGGCGTTCGCCTTGCCGATGACGCTGCCGGAGGCGTCCTGCCAGCCCTCGGATTTCAGCTTGGCGGTGAAATCCTTCGACAGAGCGGTGACGGACGAGTCCGAACGGAAGGAGATGTGTTCGACGCCCTCTTTGTATTCGACATCGAGTGCACTGGCGGGAAGCGCCACCTTTGACACCGGCACCAATGGAGCGCTTGCCTTTGCGGTAGCTTCCTTCTCCTTCTCAGGCGCGGGCTCTGGTTTGGCGACGGCTGCGAAGGCACCCTTGGGCAACGGGGCCGAGAAGGTGAGTTCGACATCCCAGGTCTGTCCAAAGAAGTCGCCTGGGCCTCCTGTGGTCAGGATGCCCGAGACGTGGGTGTCCGTGACCTTCATGTCTTTGATCTTCACTCTGCCCACGGAGGAGAAGGGTGACTTCTGATGCTCGCTGTGTGCCACCTCACATCCGAAGACGCCGCCGTCCTGATGGGTGCTGACGACGAGGGCGCTGCCGAACTTTTTGAAACCGGCATCCCAGTCCGGCTTCTTCGACTTGGAGGGATCTTTCTCGGCGAAGATCAACTGGATTGCTGGCTTGTCGCTGAAGGGCTCGGTGTTCTGCACCAGCAGGTATTGAATGTTGCCGTCCTTGCCGTTGCCGAGGAACTTGCCACTGACGGTGGGTTTGTCGGATGGGGCTTGGGCGTGGGACACGAGCGTCATCATGGCGGAGGCCAGGAGGGAGACGGAGGCGGATTTGATGAGCAGTGATGTCTTCATGGTGATGGTGGTGTTGGGTGGAGTTGAGTGACACCGCTATCTTCCCTCATGTGAATGCTCTCGCTATTGGACCAAGGGACTAGGCCGAAAGTCGGATACGCGATGGTTCGTCAGGGAGTGGAATCCTTCCCCCAAAACGATGCAGCACAGCTCGCTGCCGCCCGTCGGCATGATGATCGAGAGCTACTTCTTGATCAGCGTGGGCTTTGCCCAGATGGCGTAGTTGCTCTTGGTGTCGAGTCCGCGACTGGTGAGGAGCAATTGAAGCTCCGCCACCTGGCTCACATCGCATTCGAGCAGACGTGCGGGCTCGGTGCCTTTGAGGATGATGGTGGTGAGTTGCTTGCCATCGCCATTGATCGTGAACTCCACTCGTCCCTTGGCTCCCAGCTCAGGATGAAGCCCGGCCAGCACGGTGAAGCGTGCATACACGCCCTTGGGCAGAAGGAAGGTGAGCGGCTTGCCCATGCCGGCGCTGATGCCATTGGCGAATTCCTTGTCGCCACTTTCCAGTCGGAGCTTGAGGGGCATGGCTTGGCTGCCTCCGGCGAGGATGACGCCACTGCGTGGATGGCCCCAGTGGGGCGAGCTGAAGAACTGGGTCTGCGGGTAATACAAACTCGTGGCCTCCAGAGGGATGAAGGTGCCGATCTGGACCTGTTGAAGCGTGTTGCGTGCAGGCTCATCAAACTTGTCCGCACCGAGACAGAGGATGGTGTGCATCGCATCAGCGACCACCTTGGCATCCATCGTTGCGGCGCGGAGTTGAAGCTTTTCCACGGCGGCCTTATCGCCCGCGTAGTGCGCCTGCATGATGGGAATAGTCGTGGATCGTGCATTGAGGATGCCTTCGTGCAAGCGGTGCATCAGTCTCCAGGATGCCTCGTTCACGCTGGTGCCGAGGAGGCTGGGTTTGTAGCCTGGGATGCTGACCGTAAAGTCGCCATTCTCGATGGGGCCATGCATCAGCTTGTCCTTCATCAGCTCGCTCGGGGGTAAAAATTGCTGGAGCAGCGTGAACTGATTGTCGCCCGGCACCGTGTGCGAGGGGCTGCCGTAGTCTTCGAGTTGATGGCAGATCGTGCCCATGAACTTCGCCGCGTCCGTGGTCCTGCCTTCACGCAGGGCGGTCACCGCCTTGTCCATGAAGTAGCGGATCACCTCGTGGTATTCAGGCTGCTGGGTGGGCAGGTGCAGGATTTGCAGATACACCTCGCCGGGCTTCGACTCCATCTTGGCATAGGCAGCGTTTTCCTTGTCGGAGAAAACGTTGTCCGGGATCATGCAATAGAGGTCGCCCAGCTTCTTGAGTTCATCGCCGAGGAGGTCCTTCTGCCACGCAGGCAGCACGTCCAAAGCACCGCGTGTGATGGCGTGATGCGGCTGGCCCCAGCCGAAGGCAAACGAACAAGGCAAGAGGATGAGGCTGGCGAGGAGACGGGCTTTCATGCGCGGAAGGGGATGACGATGCGAAAACTACGCAGCTCAAAGCGTAGGTTTGTGATCATGCCAAAGAAATCCCCCCTGATCGCCTGGATGATGGTGTTGCTGGCCGTGCCTTGTCTGGCGGCCGAGCCATCACGACCGTTGAGCTTCATCAACGACATCCAGCCCATCCTGACGAAGACGGGTTGCAACGCAGGAGCCTGCCATGCCAAGGCGATCACCGGTCAGCGTGGATTCCGCCTGAGCGTGCTTGGCTTTGAGCCCGAAGAAGATTACGAGGCCATCGTGAAGCAGGGCAAGGGCCGACGCGTATTCCCTCCCGCACCGGAGGAGAGTCTGCTCATCACCAAAGGCGCAGCCATCGTGCCCCACACAGGCGGCAAGAAGATCGAGCCCGGCTCTGATCACTACAAAACGCTCGTGCGCTGGATCGCCGAAGGCATGCCCTACACCCAGCCCAATGAAGCCAAGCTGAAGGACATCGCGGTGGAGCCTTCGCGAGTGACGATGAAGGTGAAGACCTCCCTCCAGCTCAAGGTGACAGCGCGTTACTCCGATGGCAGCACCCGCGATGTGACGAAGCTCGCGCTCTTCGAGGCCAATGATCGAGCGATGGCCGAGGCGGGCGATCTCGGACTGGTGAAGACCTTGGACATCCCCGGCAATGTGGCGGTGATGGTTCGCTTCGGTGGTCGTGTGGCCGTGTGCAGTGTTTCGGTGCCGCTCGGTGCTCCGGTGGACTCGCTGCCACCCGCGAAGAACTTCGTGGATGAACTGGTCTTTGCGAACCTGAAGCAGATCGGCGTTCCACCGTCACCTATCTGCGATGACTCTGCCTTCCTGCGGCGCATCTCGCTCGATATCGGCGGACGTCTGCCCACGATGGAAGAGACCAAGGCCTTCCTTTCCAGCAAGGAGCCTGACAAACGCGACCGCGCCATCGAGGCCATGCTCAACAGCCCCGACTACGCGGACTACTTCGCCAACAAGTGGACCTCTCTGCTCAAGAACCAGCGCGCCGAGGCTGCCGACATCACCGCGAACTTTGCCTTCCACGCCTGGATGCGTGACAGCCTGCTGGCCAACACACCCTACGATCAAATCGTTCGGCAGATCCTTGCCTCCACTGGCACCATCGTCTCGAATCCACCCGTGGCTTGGTATAAGCGCGTCAAAGAACCGGCCACTCAGGTGGAAGATGTGGCACAGCTCTTCCTCGGCGTGCGCATGCAGTGCGCGCAGTGCCATCATCATCCCTTCGAGAAATGGACCCAAGGCGAGTATTACCATCTGGCTGCGTTCTTCAGTCAGATCGGACGCAAGCCCACCGCCATCGCTGGCGAAGACCTCATCTTCCACAAGCGCGGTGTGGCCCAGACTGAGCATCGGAAGACTCGCGTGATGCTCAAGCCGGCCGGTCTTGGTGAAGCACCTCTGGACATTCCACCCGATGAAGATCCTCGTCTCGCGCTGGCTGACTGGATGAGCAAGAAGACCAATCCGTTCTTCGCGACCGCGCTGGTGAATCGCTACTGGAAGCACTTCTTCAAACGCGGTCTCTTCGAGCCTGAGGATGACTTGCGCGATACCAATCCAGCGACCAACCCGGAACTGCTGACCGCGCTGGCGAAACACTTCACGGACAGCAATTACGATCTCAAGTCCCTCGTGCGAGTGATCGTGCAGAGCCACACCTACCAGCTCAGCTCCACACCGAATGCGCACAACGCCGTTGATCGCCAGGCCTACTCACACTTCTATCCCAAACGCATGGCCGCCGAAGTCCTGCTCGATAGCATCGACATGGTCACTGGCTCCAAAACTGACTTTGCCGACCTCCCTCCTGGCACCCGTGCAATCTCACTGCCCGACAACAGCTACACCCGCGCCTCGCCCTTCCTTAAGGTCTTCGGACGCCCCGACAACGCGAGCGTCTGCGAGTGCGAGCGTGTGCAATCCGCCAGTCTCGCTCAGAGCTTGCACCTCATGAATGCAGCCGATGTGAAGGCCAAGCTCACCGCTAGTGGAGGACGCGCTGAATTGCTCACCAAGTCCGAGCAACCCGAGCCCAAGCGCATCCGCGATCTCTACCTCGCCGCCTTCTCCCGCGAGCCCACCGCCGATGAAGTGCGCATCAGCGAGTCCCACATTGCCAAGCCGCGCACCGACGCCCAAGGCAAGCCCCTTGACTCCCAGCGCTCGCGCCGCAATGGCTACGAGGACCTGCTCTGGGCGCTTATGAACACGAAGGAGTTCCTGTTTAATCATTGAGTTCGGGCACGATTGGCAGCCGATACCTAGATCCGATGACTCGTCGCGAAACGTTAGCTCTCACGCTCGCCGGACTTGGGTTTCATGCTCGAGTCGCGAACTCTTCCGCTATGACTTCTGCTCTTCAGATCATCCAGACACAAATCGACAACGGCACGCTGCGCGCGGCGGCGATCCAGGTGCAGCGCGGCAATCAGGTGACGCAGCAGGCCTTTGGCAAGGCGACGCTGGATTCGATGTTTCTGCTCGGTTCGATCACGAAGCCGTTCACTGCTGTCGCGATCATGATCCTGGTGGATCGTGGTGAGCTGAAGCTCTCGGATCACGCAGTGAAGTATCTGCCGGAGTTCAACGACGGCACACGCAAGGAGATCACCATCGAGCAACTGCTCACGCATACCTCGGGTCTGCCGGATCAACTGGAGAACAATGCCGAGTTGCGAGCAAATCACGCACCGCTGTCGGAGTTCGTGAAGGGTGCGATGCACACGCCGCTGCTCTTTGCTCCGGGGACTAAGTATCACTATCAAAGCATGGGCATCCTGCTCGCGGCGGAGATCGTGGAGCGCGTGACGAAAACAGCGCTGCCGAAGTTCCTCGATGAGCATGTCTTCACACCGCTCGGTATGTCACGCACGGTGCTGGGGCTGGGCAAGTTTCAGAAGTCCGACATGGTGCCGATGCAAACCGAGCGCGCCGCGCCCGAAGCTGGTGGTGGTGATCCGAACGCGAAGGCATGGGACTGGAACAGCGATTACTGGCGCAACCTCGCCGCCCCGTGGGGCGGGGGACACAGCACGGTCGGCGACATGACGATCTTCCTGCGCAACCTGCTGCACCCAACAGGCAAAGTGCTGCGCGAAGAGTCTGCGCGTTTGATGATTGCCGATCACACGCCCAAACTCGAAGCTCATCGCGGCATCGGCTTCATGGTGGGACCTGTTGGTTTCGGAACAGGATGCTCCGCACGCACCTTTGGTCACAGCGGATCAACGGGCACGCTCGCCTGGGCTGATCCTGCGACGGATACGAGCTTCGTGCTGCTCACTGCGCTGCCCAAGAATGTGTCAGGCGAGCTGATCCTGCACCCGGTGGCGGATGCCGTGTCGGCGTGAGGGTAAAGGGCGAACGGTGCGGCATTCGTGCTTTTGGTCCTTGCATCGCTTTCATGCCCCGCCATAGAACGCGCCCTATTTTATGAGCCGCACGTTCAAACTCGCAGTGTTGCCGGGCGATGGCATTGGCCCGGAAGTGATGCAGGAAGCCCTCAAAGTGCTCGACGCCGTCGCGGCGAAGAGCGGTCTGCAATTCGCCTATAACCATCAACTGGTCGGTGGTGCCGCCATTGATGCCGTGGGCAAGGCGCTACCTGCTGAAACGGTCGCCGCCTGCGAGGCTAGCGACGCGATTCTCTTTGGTTCCGTGGGAGGTCCCAAGTGGGAGAAACTGCCGCCGAACGAGCAGCCGGAACGCGGCGCTCTGCTGCCGATCCGCAAGCACTTCGGCCTGTTCGCCAATCTGCGTCCGGGGATCTGCTATGCCGCTCTGACCTCGTCGTCGCCGGTGCGTGCCGACCTCGTGGAAGGCGGCTTCGATGTGCTCTGTGTGCGCGAGCTGACGGGTGGACTTTACTTTGGCCAGCCCAAGTCGCGCACCACGCTGCCCGATGGCGACGTGGAGGTGATCGACACCATGGTTTACAAGAAGAGCGAGATCGAGCGCATCGCGCACGTCGCCTTCAAGGCCGCGCAAGTTCGTCGGAAGAACGTCATGAGCGTGGACAAGGCCAATGTGCTGACGAACTCGGTGCTCTGGCGCGAGACGATGGTCGAGGTGGCCAAGCAGTATCCTGATGTCACCCTTTCCCATCTTTACGTGGACAATGCGGCGATGCAGTTGATCAAGGCACCGCGTTCTTTCGATGTGTTGGTGACGGAAAATTTGTTCGGCGACATTCTCAGCGATGAGATGGCGATGATCTGCGGATCTCTCGGCATGTTGGCTAGCGCTTCGCTGGGCAAGCCGAAGGGCGATGGACTGTATTTCGGATTGTTCGAGCCGAGCGGTGGCACAGCTCCCGACATTGCGGGGAAGGGGATTGCCAATCCGATCGCCCAGATCCTGTCCGTGGCTTTGCTGCTGCGCTTCTCGTTGGGACTGGAAGCGGAAGCCGCTGCCATCGAAGCCGCCGTTCGCAAGGCCATCGAAGACGGCATGCGCACGGGCGACATCTTCACGAATGCTCCAGGCACGAAGCTGGTGAACACAGCGGAAATGGGCGCGGCGATCATCGCGCGTTTGTAAGCTGTGCTTGGTGGTTGATTCGGCGTGGCGGCGCTTCACAATGGACGCCGCACACGCATGAACGACTGCTGGGAGATTCTTGGCCTTGATCCATCCACCGCCACGGAGCGGGAGGTAAAATCTGCGTATGCACGCCTGATCAAGAAGCACCGCCCCGACGAAGACCCCGAGGGTTTTCAAAGGGTGCGACAGGCGTTCGAGGCAGCCGTGGCTTGGTTGGCCTCGGGGCGTGATCGTGGGTCCGAAACGGTGATCATCCCCAACGATCCTGTGCCGGAGAAATCCGCAGCGCCCGTGCCTCCTGCCTTGATTGAGGTCGAGATCGAAATCATTGCCGCACGCGATGCGAACAATCTGGCGACGATGGCGCTCGCGATGACGAAGCTGCTGCCCGTGTGCCTGGAGATCGCGCCGGGGGCCGCAGGGGTGCAGCTTTGGCAGGATTCCCTCCGCCGCGTGACCGAGGGCCGTGTGGATAGGCTAGTGCCAGGGGTGATGACGGCGCAACTCATGACGGAACTCGAGCATGGCAGTGCGGTGATCACTCACGCCGTGCTCGATCATTGTGAGGCGGTGAACGAGATGACGCCGGTGTTGGCGCTTGGCAGTGCCATCTTGGAGTCGCCGAAGCGAGTGGCGAGTTACGAGGGGAGTATCGCTGCTCTGCGCGTGGCATTGTTGACCGGCTTCTTGGTGCCGATGAATGCACCGAAGCTATGCAACATCGCTTTCCCCCATGTGGACAAGCAGGCGCGCGAGCACCTGATCCCACAGGCCGAACAGCAGGCTGCGATTGGGCGCATCATGTTCGGCTTGAAGCACGAGTTGATACGCTTCTGGCATCCGCGCATTCTGCGTCCGCAGTTCTCATGGAACTGGGACGATGAGGAGTCACAGCGTGCGCTGGCCGAACTCGCGAAGGCACGCGACGCCTACTGGCAGGGCTACAACATCATCCGGCAAGTGGCCTCCGAGGACTGGTTCACGAAGCTGGAGGCGACTGTCAAAGACCATCATGGGCTGCCTGTGGCGGGAGGCATGGGCAGTGGAGGTTCGCTGCCTCCCCAGAAGCGTTCGTTTTCATGGCCTACATGGCTGACGTGGCCAGTGATAGTGATCTTGGTCAACGTGATTCGAGTCATTGCTATCAATCAAAGCCATGAGCCGAAGCCTGTGAGCTATCCTCCTGCCAGACCCACGCCGAGCAATGACTGGACCCCTGCAAGGCAGCCCGCCATAAGCCCCGTGACGATCTCAAATCCAGCGGGAGATTTGTCGCAGGACTTGGGTAGGATGGTGATTGAGGCCG
This sequence comes from Verrucomicrobiota bacterium, assembly GCA_963204975.1. GTDB lineage: Bacteria > Verrucomicrobiota > Verrucomicrobiia > Verrucomicrobiales > Verrucomicrobiaceae > JAEUHN01. Next base: position 35,076 of record CAUJJC010000354.1, read on the forward strand.
AGGCGTTGGAACGTCGAGTGAAGGGTGTGCTCGATGAGGGCGTCCCGAGTTTGCGGGATACCAGCCGGGTTTCAGGCTCCGCTTCGTCAGAGCAAAGCATTGAGGCGTCTCGCCTAGCAGGTGCGGCTCAAGCGCGATCCGACAAACTGCGCAGCCAAGACCTGAGCATCATTCCCTGGTTGAATGGCCTGCATCGTCTGGACCAGGAAGGATATGAAAAGGTGACCGCTGCATCGATTTCGCAGAAGGACCAGATCGTTCGAGATTATCGAGTGAAGATGCACGCTCTGCTCAACGAGATGCAAGGCGCGCTTAGCAGTCCGGAGTCTAAGCAGCGCTGCCTGGAGGCCATTCTGTATGACAAACGCACGAGCCTGGCAGAGACCGAGGTGGTGATGCTGCACATGGCGGACAACATGGTGATCGATACGTTCCTGCCCGTGTGGGAAGATGTAGCCATGCTTCGTCCGCCGGTGCTGCCAGCGATCTCCGCCGTGGCGGCACATCTCCTGAAGGTGCGGAGCAACAACCTCTTCACGAGTGATCGCGAACGTGTTGAGGCGCTCGCCAATCGCAAACCGTGATGCGGGGGGGCTTATTCGTTGCCCACGGGGGTCCACGAACTGAGCGCACGATGCAGGCGCAGGTAATCGCGGACACGCTTGGCCGTTCTCTCCAAAGGAGGCGCACCGAAAGGCACGATCTCGATCTCTCCATTCACCAAGGCCGTGACACCATTCTTGCCATCTTCCTTCATGGCTTCGTGGATCGCTGCCTCGGCGAAGCGTGCGGACAAGATGCAGTCCTGTGGCGACGTGTGCCCGCCACGCTGCAAGTGACCGAGCACCGAAGGGCGAATCTCCAGATCGGCAAAGCGACCACCGGGACGTGAGAAGTAGTCCTTGAAGGCATCGGCGAGCACGTAGGCGCGGTTGCGCTTCGAGTGAGTGTCATGGCCCATTACTTCGGGCTCAAAGGTGACGCCCTCGGCAATGAGCACGATGGTGTGGGAACGTCCGGCATCGAAACCCACTTCGATCGAAGCGGCGAGGATCTGCATGCCCTGCTCGGTCAGAGGTTCACCTTCATTTGGAACGATGACCACCTCGGCACCGGAGGCAATGGCGGCGAGGCGGGCAAGTTCGCCGCTCTTGGCCCCCATCGTTTCGAGCACCATCACGCGGCGATGGCTGCGGGCGGTGTCTTTGAAATGATCGACGGCCCACACGAGGGTGCTCACGGCTGTGTCCACGCCGATGGCCATCTCGGAAAATTCGAGGTCGTTGTCGATGGTCGCAGGCACGCCGATGATGCGGAGATTACTCTCTTCGGAGAGGCACTTGGCACCTGCGAGTGAGCCATCGCCGCCGACGACGATCAAGGCGCGCACGCCCAGCTTGCCCAGCACTTCGATGACTTTCTCGCGCACCTCGGGTTTCTTGAATTCAAGGCAGCGTGCCGACCCGAGAATGATGCCACCATCACCGACGATCCCGCTCACCGAGGGGTGATCCATGAAGACGAGGTGCTGTGGCTGGCGATCATTCACCAGGCCCCAGCGACCGGTCCACTTCTCCGTGAGAGCCTTCAGGCCTTCGAGGTCGGCATCGGCCTGGGCAGCAGCGGAGACGAGACCGCGATAACCATTGAGAACGCCCAGCACTGGCACGTTGTAAAGATTGAGGCCGAAGCGGGTGATCGCGCGCAGGAAGGCATTCATGCCTGGGGCATCACCGCCACTGAAAAGGACGGCTACGGGGCGGTTGGCAAAGCGGTGCAGATCGTCTCGGGAGGAGGCTGGGGTCATGAGCGGCGGTTGGAGTGGAGAGGTGCCCTTAGCGAGCATTGAAGGCGGAGCAAGAAAGTGATGGATGAGTTCTTGAACACTTGACGATCCCGGAATGGTGCGGCTAAAAATCTCCCATGTTCAGAGCGCTTCTTTTTTCTGCTGTGCTTTTCAGCCTTCCCGCCTACGCCCGTCTGGGTGAAACTTTGGATGAGTGTGTAGCCCGATACGGAGATGTCGTGGAGCGCAAGCCCTCAAAGACTCCCGGCAGCGATCCCGATGTTTGCCTGTTTACCAAGAGCGGCATTACTATTGTGGCGGAGTTCAAGGCGGGCAAAGCCTGGAAGATTCTCTATCGCATGTCAGGCATGGATTCCGCCGCTGTGCAGACACTCCTCTCCGCCGAGGCCACGGGTGATGGCTGGAGTCCAGCGATCAAGATGGGCAATCAAGAGGTGAGCATCTCTGATGACCATGATCGCATCGCCATCCGTCAGCTCACTCGCCGTCCTGAAGATATGGCCACACTGACCTTCGTGACCAAGGCCTTCGCTGCCGCCAATCGTGCAGACTACGAGACCAAGCTGGCGATGATTCCGGACGAACTGAAGCGTCGCGAAGAGGCTCGCCCGCTCAAGGGCTTGTGATCCCAGGCGCAAGCATTTCAAAATCTATTTGCGACACGCGGCCCGGCGATGTAGAAAGCCGCCCGCTTTTAGCGGACCAAGATTCGCGCGATTAGCTCAGTGGTAGAGCATTACCTTGACATGGTAGGGGCCACAGGTTCGAACCCTGTATCGCGCACCATCCCGAAGCGCTCAGCGCATTGATGGCACCGGGCTTACTGCCTTCTTATCTTCGGTCTTTGAGTTCCTTCGTGCGGGCATCGATCTTGCCGATCTTGTCGGCTGCCGATTTGAGCTTGGACTCAAGCGCATGGATCTTCCGTTCGAGGAAGCGTGTGTTGGTTGCGTTGGCCAGTAGGGAGCCAAGACCAGCCTGACCCGAGGTAAAGTCGCGGCGTAGGGCATCGTTGATGATCTTGCTTTCGAAGAACTTGTGAAGGTCCACCTCGCCGGTCTGGGAGTTGGCTTCCGCACCCGTGGTCACGCTCTTGCGCAGGTGGTAGTTGGTCAGCACCTGAGGCACCACCATCACATCGTGGTGAGTGAGGAAGCGCAGGTTGAAGTCCCAGTCTTCCAGCACCGGCAAATCATTCGCGTAGCCGCCGGTGCGCTCCAGCGCGGAACGGCGATAGATGAAAGCATGAATGCAAAACGCATTCACGATGGCCAGCCGGGCGAGGGTCACGTTGTGCAGGTCTTCGTTGAGCACGTAATCGCGCTGAGGTTGCAGACCCTCTTCGACGGAGGTCTCCTCGATCACGCGAGTCTGGCACACGATGCCTGCCACGCTCGGCGTGGGCGCGCGATCTAGGGCTTCGATCATGAGGCGCAGGAAGTCCGGGTGCCAGGTGTCGTCGTCGTCGAGCACCGTGATCAGCTCGCTGTCCGAGTGGGCCAGCCCATGATTGAGCGGAGCGCCTCTCATGCCAGGCGTCGGGTTGTCATAGGCCAGCACGCGCACACGTCCGGCAATGGCGGCAGCACGAGGCTGCAAGACGCTGTCCACCGCCGCATCGGTCCCGCCATTGATGATCACACACTCCCAGTCGGCATACGTTTGCGCGAGCAGCGAGTCCAGCATCCGGCCCAACATGCGTGGGCGGTCTATGGTGCGGGTGAGAATGGAGAGGCGGGCCATGGCGGAATAGCCCGTATTCCGCAGGCGCTTTCAAGACGCAATTTCTGTCTTTCGCGCAGTGCCCATCGCGCGTGAAGGACGCGGAGTGAAGTCGTCCCGCCGCGTCGTAGTGGTCGATCATCCATGCGCCCCTCGACCTTCCTCGCTGCCATCGTTCTTCTGTTGTTGTCCGTGCCAGCGTCCACGCAGGCTGCCCTGCTCGCAGGCACGGCGCGGGTGGACATCACGGATCGTGCGGCGGGTCCGGTCAATGATCCTTGCTACGCCAAGGCGCTCGTCTTGAAGAACGGCGAGACCACGGCGGTGCTCGTGACCGTGGATGCCGTGTCGATTGGCGGCATCGGGCGCATCGGCAATGGCTTCATGGCCACGGTGCGTGCAGCTTTGCAAACCGATCTCGGCATCGCGCCATCGAGCCTCGTCGTCAATGCGAGCCATTGCCACGGCATCGTGCGTGGCGACCTCGAGCCCCTGGTGGTGCAGGCGGTGAAGGAGGCCATGGCCAAGCTGGTGCCTGTGCGCGCAGGTGCGGGCGTCGGCCACGAGGATCGGATCAGTGAGAACCGGCGACTGAAGATGAAAGACGGCAGCGAGGTGGACATGCGCCGCGCCTACTCCATGCCTCGCGATGAAGACATGGCCAGCGTGGGGCCGATCGATCCCCAGATTGGCCTGCTACGCCTGGATCGTGAGGACGGTCGGCCCCTCGCCGTGCTGTATCAGTTCGCCTGCCATCCGATCATGAACCCGCCGCACAAGGGATGCTCCGCGGACTACCCGGGCTATGCCTCGAAGGTGATCGAGGAGGCGCTCGGTGTGGGCGCGATGGCCTTCTTCGTGCAGGGCTGTGGCGGCGACATCAATCCCATCCGCTACAAGGAGGTGAGCCGCACCCCGGATGCGGAGCCACTGGGCACGATGCTCGGAGCCAGTGTGCTCAAGGCTGCCCAACAGATCAAAACATCCAACGCCGCCACCCTGCGCGTGAGCAACGAAGTCGTCGCCGTGCCGCGTGCCGCCGATTACGAGACCCGCATCACGCGCATCGAGGCCGAGCAGAAGCGCCTGCTCGCCGCGCTGCGCCCCACCAACATCAACTTCAAGACCTTCCTCCCCCTGCTCATCCAGCAGCGTCTCTCACCCGAGATGCCATCGCACTACGGGCAAAGCTATCTCCATGACAAGGCGCAGGGTCGCGATCCCATCGTGAAGCTGGACACGGACAATCGCGCTCTCGTCGATGCCTACCTGACCAACATCAGCACCATGGAGCAGCTCACGCGGTTGAACACCAACCTCGCGTTGCTCAAGAAGCACCTCGAAGAGACGAAGGCCGCGGCGAAGGCGACGATTGATACGGAGGTCTGCGGGCTTCGCGTGGGCGACTTCAAGCTCGTCACCTTCCCAGGCGAACTTACCGTGCGCATCGGGCTCAACATCAAGAAAGCCGTGAACGATCCGCACGCCTTCGTCTCCGGCTACACCAATGGCTACTACTTCTACATGCCCACCGTCGAGCAGCGGAACAACACGGGCTACGCGCAGGAGGATTGCGACACGCTCGTCGCTCCCGAGTGGCAGGCCATCTTCGAGAGCAAGGCCATCGCGGTGTTGAAGGCCTTGTCGAATTGAGCCCCAGGGAAAGCCCGCCGCTCGCGCGAGCGTAGTGGCTTCATGTCGCACACCCGTCGCTCCCTTCTTCGTCAGCTCCCGCTCGCTGCGCTCGCCAGCACCTTCCACATCCATGTGCGCGGCCAGGAGGCGAAGCGGACCTGGGCCACGGGCAATCCCGTGATCGACAAGGCCCGCGAGATCGCCATCCGCCTGCTCCAGCCCACCCAGGCGCAGCTCGATCACGCGTGGGAGCTGCATTTCCAGTCGATCGTCTTCGAGTCCTACGGCTTCGCCCCGCGCTTCGCCATTGATGGCGCGGCGATCAATCAAGCCATCCAGGACGGTGCCTCACGCGATGAGGTGGAGGACTTGCGCGAGAGTTCCATGATGAACCATGGAGCCACCAGCGAGCGCGAGCGGAAGGAGTTCCTCGATGCCATGGCTGCGGCTGGTGTGACCTGCATCTTCCAAAACGCCGGCGAGGAGGGCAATGATCCGCTGCGCCTCATCAAGCGCCTCGCGCACTTCACGCGTGCGACCGACTTGATGAAGCCCGCCCTCAGCAAGGTGGTCACCGTGGAGGAAGTCGAGGCCGTGAAGAAGGCGGGCAATGTCTGCCTCTGCTTCACCGGCAATGGTGTGCCGCTGCGCGGTGCGTGGGAGAGCGTGCGCGATGAGATGCGCTACATCCGCGTCTTCCACGAGCTGGGCATCCGCATGATGCACCTCACTTACAACCGCCGGAACCCCATCGGCGACGGGGCAGGGGAACCCCACGATGGCGGCCTGAGCGACTTCGGCAAGACGGTGGTCGCCGAGATGAACAAGCTCGGCATCATCGTCGATGTCGCCCATAGCGGATGGACCACCGCGCTCGAAGCGGCCAAGGCATCCGCCAGGCCCATGGTCGCCAGCCACACCACCTGCGCCTCGCTTTACAAGCACTTCCGCGGCAAGCCCGATGAAACCATCAAGGCCATCTGCGACACCGATGGTCTCGTCGGCATGTGTTGCATCCCCCGCTTCCTCGGTGGCAAAGGCGACATCACCGCGCTGCTCGATCACCTGGATCATGTCATCAAGAAGTTCGGTGCCCGTCACGCCGCGATTGGTTGCGACACCGCCTACGTCTCGCGCTTCGACAAAGAAGAGCGCGCGAAGATCCAGAAGCGCGCCGACGGCACCTCACCGCTCGGCGGTGCAGGCGACCGCTGGGAGCACCTCTGGCCCAAGGACGACTTCCAGTCCACGCCCGAGGCCGACCTCAGCGTCTCGTGGAGCAACTGGCCCCTCTTCACCCTCGGCATGATCATGCGCGGCCACAGCGACGACGCCATTCGTCAGGTGATCGGCGGCAACATCATGCGCGTGCTGAAGGCGAATACCCTCGCGTGATCACTTCCCACCCGCCTTCGCCCGAAGGATCGGAGCCAGCCACTTCGCCGTCTCGTCCGCGATCACATTGTAGCCGGACAGGCTCGGGTGCCGGTCACCGGTCCAGCCCGGCAGATGGCCGAAGAGACCATCGAGACGATTGTCGAGCACCACCACCTGCGGGTCAGCGCCCGGCTGAACATAGGGCGTCGCGAGCGGACGGAGGGCCTCAGGGATCTTCGCCAGCGAGTAGCGGCGGTAGTTCAGCATGTCCGGGCCTTTCTTCAGCTCGGCGAGGTAACGCGGCGCGATGTCGAAGAGGGTGAGGTCCTCATCCTTCGCGATCTTCTTCACCAGGTCGTTGATGTTGTCGTGCAGCGCGGTGGGCGAATACGGAATGACCGTCATCGGAATCAGCATCGCCTTCGGATGATCCTTCTTCAGCCGCTCCAGCAGTTCGTGGAAGTCCTTCGGGAAGTTCTCAGCGAACTTCTCGCGCTTGGCGATGTCGTTGATGCCATAGCGGATGAAGATGTAGTCCGCCTGCGGCTTCGTCTTCACCGCCTTGTCGTAGCGCGTGTCCAGCAGGCGTTTGATGGACTCACCGCTCACGCCCTCATTGTAAACATCGCAGGGGGGAAGCCCAGGCTCCGTGGCGAGCTTGATGCGCAGCATGTCTTCGAACTGCGGTTCATCGGGAGCCATCTTCTTCGGGATGCTTGCCTCCGTCGTGCTATCACCCAGCAGGATGATCTGCGTGCGCGGCTCGCCCGCCGTCTTGTCGCTGAAGGCAAAGGGCTTGCCGCCGATGAATTGATCGCTCGTGATCGTCGGGCAGATCAGCCGTTCCACATGCTGCGTGAACAGCTCCGTGCCGCGCCCATGGCTCACGAAGGGCCAGCGAGCCGGGTTATACATCGTGTCCGTGAGATCGCGCATCAGCACCACATGCTTGCCATTCTTCGCCAGTTGACGCAGACCGAACGGACGACCACTCACGCACATGTTGAGATGCACGCCCATGAGGATGACGTTGTCGATGCGGCGCGCATCCAGCAGGTTCCAGATCTCCGTGCCCGAGTCACTGATCGCATCCTTGTCCTGATCAATGCGCAGCACGTCGATCTGCTTCGTCCACGGCGCTTTCGGATTCAGCCCCTTGCCTTCCAGTTCCTTCGCCCAGGCCTCGTGCTCGGCAGGATCATCATCTTCACCGCCATCGCTTTGATCCAATGGATACACGGCCAGCTCCTCCGACGGGATCTGTTTGCACCACTCGCCGATCTTGTCCGGCACCCGAGCCGCCTGCGGAGCGCTCTTCGCTCGTTCACGCGCTGGAGTGCCCTCGTAGGGTTTCATGCAACTGCTCGGCGCATGAATAATGAGCACGCCCTGCGCCCGCGCCTTCTCCAGCACCTCGTTCATGCGCGGAGCCATCTCGCCCTCCCTCGTCACCGCATTCTTGCAGTGGTGCAGGTCCCACATGTCGCACACGATGATCGCTGTGCGCGAAGGCAGCCACGATTCCTTCACCAGCTTCGCCTGGTTCGTCGGCGACCGACTTTGCAAGGTCAGTGACAACGGTGTCTCCTGGGCAAGGACCGGGAGTGCAAGGGCAAGGAGGCAGAAGAACGAAAGCAGGCGCATGGCTTCTGGCATACGTCACGTCGCCGGGCGTTTACGCAAAAGAGGCACTCCGCGTCGTCTGGAGACTCACTTTGACGTGGTGAAGGGATTGACCACCTCGGTCATGGGAAAGTCAGATTCGTTGCGCGTCACCACCGTGAGTGACCACGCGCGGGCAATCGCCGCGATCTGGCTGTCGAGCAGCGGTGGAGAGAATCCGGCAGCCGAGACCAGACGCGAGTAGCGGGCCCATTCCCACGCTGCCGATTCGTCGAATGGCAGGATGCGATCACGATAGTCCTCTTGAATGAATCGAAGCTCAGTCGTCAGAGCGTGCTTACGTTTGCCGTCGTCGAGGGCTTCAATCCCCGCAGCGATCTCGGCCAGCACCAGCGCGCACAGCATCGTTTCGTCCTCATGTTCCCTCATCCATTCGAGCACACCCTCGTCCGGGCGCGCTTTCATGAGTTCAGAGACCACATTGCTGTCGAGCAGGAACTTCACAACTCAATCGGATCAGGCATGGGGTCGCGCCGAGGAGACAACTCGATTCCGCGCAGAGCCTGGAAGCTCTCCACCAGCGACCGCCGGGGCTTCCGTTCAGGGCGCAGCATGATGATTCCCGATGTGGAAATCAGCACATCGAATCTCTTGGAAGGGCATGATTCCGCGATCCGGTGCGCCTCCAGAGGCAAGACCAGATGGCCGTGAGAATCGAGCGTGGCTGTCATGGTCTTGATCATATCAGGGCTCGCATTCGCGTGCAATCCTAGGATGCCGGCGACAAAGGGGGAAGGTCGCATTCACGATAAGGGCGTCCCTGGTGAAGGATCACCGCCGCCACCTCGTTCCCCTTCATCACCTCATGAATATTCGTCCCCTCCTTGTTCTCTCCATCTTCGCCACCGCCACCCTCCTGGCCGAAACACCGAAGATCCCCCGGAAGTCCATCGCCCAGAAGACCAACCTCCTCTTTGAAGACAACATGGACGGCACCACCCGCGATGCGAAGTGGCACCGCGTCGTGGACACCTTCACCTGGGAGAACAACATGCTCAAAGGCACCCAGACCCGCGTCGAGGACACCCCTTCCAAGGACGGCAAAACCATCGTCAAAGCCCACGCCGCCGTCTATGGCCTGGAGCTGCCCACTCAGGACAGCGTCGTCGAGACCAAGATCAAATTCGATGGCTGCACCATGATCGATGTCGAGTTCGATGATCGCAAATACACCGGCTCCCACTACGGTCATCTCTGCCGCGCCCGCGTGCATCTGGACAAGGTGGTCATCATGGACGAGCGCGAAGGCAGCCAGAACGAGGTGCTCAAAGCCATGCTGCCGGACCCCGCGAAGAAAGCCGAGGCCGCCAAGGCCATCGCCGCCCACACCGCCACCTTCCCCCTCGCGCGCAAGCTCGAGCCCGGCAAGATCTACAGCCTCACCGTTGAGACCGTCGGCGAAGCCATGCGCGTCACCATCGACGACAAGCCCGTCGCCTACTTCAAGTCCCCCGGCATCGGCCACGCCACCAAGTCCAAGATCGAACTCGGCGTCGCCGGCCAGAGCGGTTGGTTCGACGACATCAAAGTCTGGAACGCCACCCCCGCGAAGTGATTCGTTCCCCACGGACGGGCACGGACGAACCCAACCCCGAACCTCCGCTGACTGAACCGTGAGTGTCAGTCAGTGTGAGTCAGTGGTTCAACACCATCAGCCACCCGGTGCTGCCAGCCAGCAGCGAAAATCGCCGCCCCTGCCACCTTCCCACGACCGGACCCTGCCAAGGCGCTGACCGATCCCCCGAGAACAGCAGCCCATGAGTGTTCAGTGAGTGTCCATGAGTGGTCCCCGATGATGGAGCCCTCTCGAACGTCGTCCGACCCCTCTCGAACGCCGTCCGACCCCTCTCGAACGCCGTCCGACCCCTCTCGAACGCCGTCCGACCCCTCTCGAACGTCGTCCGACCCCTCTCGAACGTCGTCCGACCCCTCTCGAACGTCGTCCGACCCCTCTCGAACGTCGTCCGACCC
>CAUJJC010000355.1 GCA_963204975.1 Verrucomicrobiota bacterium
TCGGAGTCCGCGCTCTCCTCGAACATCTCGCGGGCGGCTTGCGTGCTGACGTCATCGCGGTCGAGCCGGGCGAGAAGGTCGCGACCACTCACCAAAGCGGCGCAGAGGGCGGCATCGGCGACGCAGCCGCGTTGGCTGGCCTCGATGAGCATGCGTGAGTAACGCGGATGCATGGGCAGTCGCCGCATTTGGTGCCCGATGGGCGTGAGGTCGGCATCGAGCAAGGCCCCGAGCATGGTGAGCAGTCGCTCGGCTCGCTGCACGGCCTGTGGATCGGGTTTGTCGAGCCAGTCAAAGCTGGCGGCCTCGCGGATGCCGAGCGAGTGCAGCAGCAGCACGACCTCCGCGAGGTCGCTGCGCTGAATCTCCGGCGTGTTGCGCTCGTCGCGATCTTTGTGGCTGATGACCGTCCAGAGTCGATGACAGGTGCCCGGCGCAGTGCGTCCGGCGCGGCCTTTGCGCTGATCCGCACTGGCGCGGCTGATGGGCTCCAACAAGAGCGTGCCGATGCCGCGCTCGGCATCGTAACGAGCCACGCGGGCGATGCCGCTGTCCACGACATGGCGGATGCCGTCGATGGTGATGCTGGTCTCGGCGACGTTGGTGGCGACGATGACTTTGCGCAGCGAGTTCGGCGCAAAGGCGCGGTCTTGCTCCTGCGGCTCGAGTTCGCCATGCAGCGGGATGCAGGCCACGCGCTCCCACGTTCTCAGGCCACGCAAGGCATCCAGCGTGCCCTGGATTTCGCCGCGTCCTGGCATGAAGACAAGGATGTCGCCGGGATCTTCGTCGTGCAGGATTCGCTCGACGGCCTCGGCGGCCTGCACGGTGATCGGACGCTGATCCGGCATCGAGAGATAGCCGACCTCGACGGGAAAACTCTGCCCTTCGGAGATGAGGATCGGGCATGGATCCAAATACGCCGCCACGGGCTCGGCATCGAGCGTGGCGGACATCACCACCATGGCCAAATCCGGCCGCTGGGTCTGCTGAAGGTGCTTTACCAAGGCCAGCGCCACATCGCTGAGCAGGTTTCGCTCGTGAAACTCATCAAAGACCACCGCGCCGATCTTGGACAGCGTGCGATCATCCTGAAGCCAGCGCAGCAGGATGCCCTCCGTGACAAAACAGATGCGAGTGCCGACGCTCGTGTGATCATCAAAGCGAATCTGATACCCGACTTCCGCCCCGAGCCGACTCTCGCGCTCCCATGCCACCCGCGTCGCCACCGTGCGAGCCGCGACGCGTCGAGGTTGAAGCACCACGATCATCTTCTCCCCCGCGATCCCCGCATCCAGCAACATCTGCGGCACCTGCGTCGTCTTGCCCGAGCCCGTGGGTGCCACCAGCACCAGGCGATTGCCACAACGCAGCGTGCGCAGGATGTCGTCGTGGATTTTCCAGATGGGAAGCGCGGTGGAGGCAGGCATGAAGTCGGGGGAGGGCATGCTAGGACTCGAGACATGATTTGCGAACGCGAATGCGTTTCAATGATGGGTTCGTCAACTGTCAGCCCAAGCCCAAACTCTCCGCCATGCTCAGCGCAGAAGAACTGGTGGACGAGGAGTAGCCGAGTGGAGAAGCCGGCCTTCGATTTTTTTCTCGCTCTGGGAAGCCTAACCTGATGCAATGCACCAACCTTGATGCTCCCACCATGCCTGCGATCGCCAGTTATCAGATCCCGCACTTGCTCGGTGTGGTGGACTATTCGAAGAGCAAGACGCTGAAGCCAGACGGCGATACGGTTCACCTCTTTGATCCGCTGCTGCTGGTCAACAATCAGGTGATGCAGCCGAAGGAGGGCATGTTCTTTGTGTGGGTCACGGGGGCGATCAAGCCGCGTGTGCTGGAGGTGAAATCGAGCCTGGGGCGGAACTACGTGACGGTGCGGCTGGAAGGCCTGGATGCGCCGGAGGAGCACTACCATCCGCAGGCGTTTAAGGTGAAGGAGAAGGGAAAAGTGACCACCTATGAACTCGATCCCAAGCACGGTGGCGAGGACCGTTCGCAGCCTCTGTGGAAGCCTGCGACCGACCACCTGGTCAACACCTTGCAGGCGGCAGGTCATGCTCTTGTGATGCTGGATCGAGAGGTGACGGATCGCTACGGACGTGCGCTCGGCTACGTCTATTCCAGCACGCCGTTCGGTGAAAAGCGGGACTTCATTTCCCTCGATCTGATCAAGCGCGGGCTGGTTTTCCCTTTCCTCTTTGAGTCTGCTGGCGACCTGATTCCGTCGTTCCTTGATGCAGCAAAAACGGCAAAGGCCGCAGGCTTGGGAGTGTGGAAAAACTACAGCCACAAACCACTGACCTACACCTCAAGCTATCCCGCGCCGAAGCACTGGAATGACCCCGAACCTGCGGCGCAGCAGAAGGGCAAACTAAACCTGCCGGGTGTCTTCCGCCGCATTGTGGATGCGCATCAGTTGGTGGGATTGAAACGTGACACCGCCCTGCGCAAATACGACGCGATGAACTATCGCACGGGTGATGTGCTGCCGGGTGACAAGTATCACGAGATCGCGGTCGAGGATCTCATCTGGGCACCGCATTCCTTCACTTGATCACGGGTGCGGCTTTGACTTTGCGGGCTGCGCGAGCTTGTGCCATCAAACGCCATGCTCATCGACATGCCCATCCGTCCGCGTCGCAATCGCAAGTCCGCCGCCATTCGCGACTTGGTCCGTGAGACCGATCTCAATCCTGGTCATCTGATTTACCCACTCTTCCTTCAGGAAGGAGATCGCAACGAAGCGATCAGTTCGATGCCTGGCTGCCAGCGCTGGTGTGTCGATGATCTGGTGAAGGAGGCGGGTGAAGCCCATGCCCTCGGCGTTCCTGCGGTGGTGCTCTTCCCTCGCATCCCGGATGAACTCAAGACTCCGGGTGCTGAAGAGTGCTACAACGCCGATGGGCTGGTGCCGCGTGCGATCAAGGCGCTGAAAGCTGCGCATCCTTCGCTGGTGGTCATCACCGATGTGGCGCTCGATCCTTACAACAGCGATGGGCATGATGGACTCGTGGCTGCAGATGGGCGCATCTTGAATGACAAGACGGTGGACGTGCTATGCCAGCAAGCGCTCTGCCATGCGCGTGCTGGAGCCGACATCGTTGCGCCGAGCGACATGATGGATGGACGCGTGGCAGCGATTCGCGAAGCACTCGATGGAGAGACGTTCACCGACATCTCGATCATGAGCTACACCGCCAAGTATGCCAGCGCCTTCTATGGTCCCTTCCGTGGAGCGCTCGATTCAGCACCGAAGTCTGGCGACAAAAAGACTTACCAGATGGACCCGGCGAATGCGCGTGAGGCGCTTCGTGAGGCGGAACTGGATGAATCGGAAGGTGCCGACATTTTGATGGTGAAGCCTGCAGGTCCTTACCTCGACATCATTCATCAGATTCGCTCCCACACCACGCTGCCCATTGCCGCCTACCAGGTGAGTGGCGAGTATCTCATGATCAAGTCAGCGTCCGCAGCAGGCTGGCTTGATGAGGCGAAGGTGGTGGACGAATCACTGATCGGCATTCGTCGTGCGGGTGCGGATATGATCCTCACCTACTTCGCGAAGGACTTCGCGAAACGTTACCGGGCCAAATGAAAAGAGGGAGCCTTGTTAGGCTCCCTCCTCGCAAACATAGATCGGTCTGGCTGAGACTTATTTCAGCGCGTGATCACTGGGCTTCACGCCCTTCTTGAAGCCACGGAAGCCATACGGATCGCTGAGGTCGGTGGAGTCCTTGGTGCCATACATGGTGGGCTTGAACTCGCCTACAGGAGTCACGTCAGCCTTGGCTGGCACTTCGAGGCCGAGACCCCAATACACGCCGTTCACGAGCACGCGACGCAGGTCTTCACTGGTGAGGTCGCTGGCCGCTCCGATCGTGGAGCAGAGCACCTTGTTGGTGCTGCCGGAGGCGTTCTTCACTTCACGGGTCCATGCGATGGGCATCATAGGATCATTCACGCCTTGCTCGGTCCCGGCCTTGTTGTTCTTCTTGTAGTCGGCGGCACCCGAATCTGGCGTCATGCCCTTCAAGACCTGACCACGCATCAGGATGGTGGCGTCGGCGGGGGGATGTGCTTCATAAACGTCGGTGGTGCCGAAGACGTCTGCGACACCGCGCAGGACAGGATGGCTGGCCGCGCTGGCTTCGATGATGCCTTTCGTGGCCTCGGCACGATGCTTGCCCCAGTGGCTCACCCACGTTTCACCCAGGACGATGCGACCGAAGCCGCCTTCCTTGTTGTTCCAGGTCCAGTCGATGTCCGGGCTGTCTTTGGGCAGACTGAAGGCGTGGGTCGCTGTGCGCAGCGCGATGATGGGCACGCCGCGATTCACGGCATTGCGGAAGTGTTTCATGGCTTCATTGCTCCAATGGCGGAAGCGGATCAGCATGATGATCGCATCGGCGGAGTCGAGGCTCTCGGGATGGCTGAGGCTGCCACCATTGTTCGGATTGATGGTGCCGTCGTCGTCCACGGAGAAGAGCACCGTGCACTTGAAGCCATGGCGCTGGCTGAGCAGCTTGCCCAGCATCGGCATCGCTTCCTCCGAGCGATACTCTTCATCGCCCGCGAGCAGCACGATGTGCTTGCCTTTGCCCGGGCCATCCTTGGGTTCGTAGGTGACGTAGTTGTCGGCGAGCGCTGTGGAAGCAGCGCTGAGAGCGAGTAATGCGGCGAGTGTTTTCATCATAAACGGTGGCCGGTTATAACGGCTTCGCCGGGGTCTTCCAAGCAGCAACTTTCGATCTTGAGTCCACGCTGTGTGATGGCCATGCTGACGCGCGTTCCCATTCACTATGATCACTCGCATCACACTCCTCGCTCTCTCCCTTGCCACGGCGGCTTCGGCGCTCACGCCCGATGGCAAGCACAAGCTTGTCTTCATCGCTGGCAAGCCTTCGCATCCCCCCGGCATGCATGAATTCCGTGCGGGCACCATGCTCCTCGAGCAGTGCCTGAAGAGCGTGCCCAATCTCGTCGTGGACCGTCACGAGATGGGTTGGGTGAAGGACGAAGCCACCTTCGCTGATGCCGATGCCGTGGTGATCTATGCCGATGGTGGCAAAGGCCATCCCGCTGTGCAGGGCAATCATCTGGAGACGCTCAAGGCGCTCATGGCTAAGGGCGTGGGCTTTGGCTGCATGCACTACGGGGTGGAAGTCGTGGCTGACCTCGGCGGCAAGGAATTCCAAGACTGGATCGGCGGCCATTACGAGAACTCCTTCTCCTGCAATCCGATCTGGGACGCGAAGTATGAATCCTTCCCCGCGCATCCGATCGCCAGTGGCGTGAAGACTTTCACTACCAATGACGAGTGGTATATCCACATGCGTTTTCGCGCAGCCTTCGGTCATGGTGACAAGCCGGGCGCTGATGGCGGCATGAGCTTCACGCCGATCCTCGTAAGCACACCTCCAGACGCGACGCGTGATGGTCCGTATGTTTATCCCAAAGGTCCATATCCACACATTCAGGCTGAAAAAGGAATGCCCGAGACGACCATGTGGGCAGTGGAGCGTCCCGATGGTGGTCGTGGCTTTGGTTTCACCGGCGGGCACTTCCACAAGAACTGGGGCAACAACGACGTGCGCAAGGCTGTGCTCAACGCCCTGGCATGGGTGGCGAAAGTGGAAGTGCCAGCAGGCGGCGTGGAGAGCGTGGTGACGGAGGAGCAACTGGCGCAGAACCTTGATCCCAAGCCGCTACCCAAGCCCAAGAAAACCGCCGCGCTCGGCACCGCTGATCAGCCGCTCGCGATGAGCGGTCTCATGCGTCGCTGGTCGCGATAACGATTACGGCGATTCTTTGGCAAGGCGGATGGACTTCACACGCACGAAGTCGTCCGCCTTTGCTTTGGAGACGGGATCAAGGCGTAGCTGCACGATGGAGCCTCGATAGCTCGGGCACTCGGACATCTTCACCACATAGCGATGGAATTCGCCATCGCTCTGCACCGGGAAGATGGTGTGATCATCAGGCCCTGGTGCTGGTGAATCCAGCTTTCGCCAATAAAGCGTGGCCTGGCGTTCACCGGTTTGAAACGCAGCTTCGATGATCAGCACCGAAGCATCTTCAGCACGCCAAAGCTGAAGCGGGCTGAGCAACTGAGGATCGTTACCATGCGGCAGCAGATCCAACATGCCTTGGATCGGCCAGCCGCGATCTTGCAGATCACGATAGTGCCAGCCCTGGCGATCCTTGGTGAACTCCCATGCAGGCAAGGTGCTGGGTGCATGAGTCTTCGCACGGGCTCGGATCTGGTCCAGCGAACCCACCACCAGCTCGTAGCGGAATTCGTGGACGATGTTGTGATCGAGAATCTCGAGTGCCTGACCGGCGAGGTAACCCGTGTCCGTCGCGTGCGTGTCGTTCTTGCCAGGCTTGCCCGCGAATCCCCCCGTGAACCAAATGCGTCCAGGTGTGACGAGGCCGATGCCTTGATCGTGATCATCGAGCAAGGCGGACCACTGCTCCGTGCCCAGCCAGAAGGTCCACGGATGCTTGGTGGTGGACTTCGGCATCGTCTGCGCTGCGGCGTTCGTAAATGGACGATCACCCGTGTAGCTCATCACACGATGAAACGATCCATTCGCATACAGAGCGGGCAGTTCTTGGAGTCGTGCGGGATACTGAGTTTTGTCTGATCGCTGATTGACCAGCCGTGCTCGCGCTTTCACCACAGAGCCTTCGATTTGCAGCCACGATTCCAGCGTGCACTCACCGGGCACATGGTTCAGTGGCCAATGCAAGGGAATGCATTTCACATAGATCTCGCGTCCGTCATTGCGGTGTTCCGTGGTCTGCGAGCCATGATGAAAGTCATCGCCTGCCTGAATCGGATTCCAGCCGATGTGCTTCCAGTGCTCGGCGGGTTTTTGTCCTCCGAACTCAAACGGCACAGGTCCTGAGAAATAGGAAAGCTGGATCTGGCGTCCGAAGTCGAAATTGTTCACTCGATTCTCGCCATCTTTGGCAGACAACCATGTGATCGCCCCGCCGAGATTGAGGTCCACGCCCACCTTGATCTCATCATTCTCGAGGTAGCTCATCCGAGGTTCGACCGCACTCGAACTCGCGGCAGCGCTCGCGAGCATCACCATGAAAAAACGCCGCATCATCGACGCACCCTCCCTGAGGCATCACCAGCCATCAAAGCCTCGATCTCGGCCCGAGTGCTGAAGTTGAAGTCACCTTCGATCGAATGCGCCAGACAACCTGCGGCGGTGGCGAAGGCGACCGCTGTGGACGGCTCGCGCAGATCTTCATCCATCAGTGCGAAGATGAGACCCGCCGTGAAGGCATCGCCGGCACCCAGACGGTCCACAATGTTCACGATGTCGTAAGTGCCTTCGTTTGGAGCGGAGAACAACGTGTCAGACTTGGCATCGTAGAGCACGCCTCTGAAGGTGTTGTGCGAGGCCGAGATTCCCTGCCGCACTGTCATTGCTACGCGCGACATACGAGGGAAGTGCTGTGTGATCTGCCGGGCCACATCGACCAAAGAGGCATCAGCGCTGCTTTCGATGCCGAGCATCTGCACGGCGTCCTCCACGCCACCGATGAACATGTCCACCATCGGCATCAGCCCACGCATGGTGCGAGTGGCCAGCTCACGGGCCGAGAGGCCTGGCTCCCATCGCCAGAGCTTGCTACGGAAATTCATATCGCACGCCACCTTCACACCGCGTGCCGAAGCCTCGTGAATCGCGTGCGCAGTGACTTCGGCGGCGTTGTGCGAGATGGCGGGCGTGATGCCTGAGATGACGAACCATTCCGCACCTTCGAAGATCGCATTCCAGTCATAAACATTCGCACTCGCGATGGACACGGATGCGCCGTCGCGATCATAGATCACCTGTGCGGGGCGTTGATTCGCACCTGCCTCGTAGAAGTAGAGACCCAGCCTGCCATCTGGCGTCCTCACGATGTGTCGGGTGTCCACCCCCATCGCTCGGAGGTTAGCCACACAAGCATCGGCGATCACATGATCAGGCAAGGCGGTGACGAAGGCCGCATCGCCGCCCATAAAGGCAATCGAAGCAGCAATCGATGCCTCAGCTCCTGCAAACGTCACGTTCACACTGCCCGGCATGGCCTGCTGAAAGCGCTGAAAACCCGGCGGAGCAAGTCGCGCCATGATCTCGCCGAACGTGACAACGCGACTCATGGTTGACCTCCTCGTGCCTCCGCGATGATCCTCACCGCTTCGCGTGCATTCGATGTGATCGTCGCCCAGTCCTTGCGGGCGATCACGTCACGCGGAGCGAGCCACGAACCGCCAATCGCATGAACCAGAGGCTCGCGGATGTAACGAGCAGCATTGCTGGCGTCGATGCCGCCGAGCGGCACAAACTTCACGCCCAGGTGAGCATAAGGTGCCGCAATGCTCTTCAAATAGTTGAGACCGCCGCTGGGCTCACAGGGGAAAAACTTCAATAAGGTGCAGCCATGCTCGAGCGCCACCTCGATGTCACTTGGCGTGCATACACCCGGAGCGAATGGCAGCTCGATGCTCACAGCCGCGCTCACCACGCGTGGATTGATTCCGGGCGACACACCGAACGAGGCCCCCGCAGCCTTCACGTCTTGCGCCTGTGAGGGTGTAAGGATCGTTCCCACGCCGGCTGTCATCGCAGGCACTTCGGCGCGAATCCGGCGCAGTGCCTCCATGGCTGCAGGCGTGCGCAGGGTTAGCTCCATGCAGTCCACGCCGCCTTCGAGCAATGCGCGCGCCACGGGCACGGCATCCTCTGCGTCATCAATCATCAAGACGGCAATGACTCCCGTGGTGCGGATGCGTTGGGCGAGATCGGATGGAAAGGGCTGGCTCATGCCCGACGATGTAGCGAGCAAGCGAAGCCCGGCAAGACCGCGCAGGAGTGTCAGTGCAACGACTTCCCTGGCAGCAAGAACAGCCGCCCAGCTTCATTGCAGATCAAGAGGTTGGGTCCATCGCCACCGAGCATTGTTCCCACTGCTCCGGTTTCGTGGGCACCTCCAGGTTGAATGACTTTCCCCTCGCTGTCCCTAAACGGAACAGGCCGTGCGAAGGTGTTGTTGCCCTTGTTGAGCATCAGCAGCGGCGTTCCCAAGGTCTTCTTGCCAATCGTTGGCATGGGCAGGCCAGTCTCGCGATCAGGGATCGCATTCACGCGGCCTGTGCCAATGACGAAGTCCAGGTGACCATCTTGATTCCAATCGAAGAGGTCTAACTTGCAACGCCCGCTCATGCCTCCGATGCCGCCGCTTGCTCCGATGAGTTTGCCATCTTCGAGTTTCAGTTTGCCACCGTCTTCGAGGTTGTAGTCGTCGATGCGCCAGTAGAGGTGAAAGTGATCGTCGCCATCCACGATCACCAGCGCCATGCGGCCATCGAGCTTCGCCGCAGCAGGACGACAACGCCACATGCCGTGCAGGTCGATGCCATCACAGTAGAGCGGATGTGCCGCATCGAGCTTGGGTTCCGCCTTGGTGCCGCGATTGACATAGATCAGGTAGTTGCCCGTAATGTCGCCCGTGATCAGATCAAGCAAGCCATCCTCATTCCAGTCGATGGCATTCGGTGACACGTAGCCCCACCGTGCCTCCTGAAGGCCCTGCAAGCTGCCCGCGTAACCGGCCTGCACCTGAATCTCGCGACCGCCCGCATGCACACGCGTTGCAGGCAGGAACTTCGGCTCATCGTTGCTGCCGACGTTTTCAAAGAAGAGCACAAAGCCTTCTGAGTTGCCCACGAGAATATCAAGCACGCCATCGCCATTCCAGTCCACCGTTGTCGGCGAAGGCAGCGTGCCTGCGTAGAGGTCCGCGTTTTCCTGCAAGACCGAGACCGGCTCCGCCAACACCGGCGCTTCCGTCTTCGCCCACTTGCCCGTGAAGCGATAGAAATACAGTGAGCCCTCGCCACACGCGATCAGGCCACCAGGATAAGCCGACACACTCGGATTGATGCTCGGATGCCGCAGCGTATTCCCATCTTCGCCCGCGACGAGTCGCTTGGCTTCGAGATCGAAGCCGCTCGCTGCCTTGTTGCGATAGAACACCAGATTGCCCTGGCGCGAACCCGTGATGAGGTCCCGTTCATGCCCGGAGCCCAGATGGATGCCCGTTATGCTATGCATCGAGAAGAAGACTTCGGTCTTCGTTGTCGTGAGCTGCCTGACATCGCCGCTCGCCGTCCATCCCATGAGGTAACGATAGCGAAGCTCGCCATTGGATATGCCCGATGAGTTGAATGGACGCCACTCCTCCGACCACGGATGTCCTTCAGGACCCTTGCCGCCGTTGGACATTTCGAAAGCCAGATCATAGCCATCACCATTGATCAGCACGCCGAGACTGGAAGGTGACTTGATCGCTTTCGGAAGCTTCTCTCGCTTGGCTTCACGGAACTCCATGGTCTTCCGATCAAACGTCGTCGTGACGAGTTCGTCCTTGCTGAGCCACAGGCCGATGATGCTGTCGTCGGCGAGTTGAAACACAGAACCTTGTTCCTTGAACGCGCATTTCACTTCCACCGGCTGCGCGAACACGGGTGCGCCGTTCTCCGCCGTGTCCACCCAGCGAAACAGATTCACAGCCTGCGGTCCGCCGTAGCCCGCGACGAACAAGTCAGGCTGCTTGCCCCTAAACACTCGCGCATGACCCAGGACGTGATGATTGAGGTTCACCAAGGCCAATGACCCGCGCCCCTTTTCAGCAGAGGAAGGGATGGCCTTGGTGCCCGGAGGGAGATGAGGTTCAACGGCGCAGACCGAAGCCCCGAGCACCAGCAGGCTGAGAATCGAATGAACCTTCATGCTCCACCACTTACTTGGTTGCTGGCGGGAGTTTGCATGACTGCCACGCGAGGAAGCGCCACTGGCCCTTTTCTTCGCGCCAGACGGCCAGGAAGCTCAACACCGCATCCATCGCCTTGCCTTCGGACTCCGCTTTGACATGCGCACGACCGCTCATGAGCGCGATGCCGGGCGCGGGGAAGGTGAAGCTCTGCTCCTCGTAATCATAACCCACATACTTCGTCTTCCCGGCGCTGAGAATGTCGATGAACGACTTCTTCGTGTCCACGATGCCGTTCGAATGCGCATAACGCAGTTCATCCGAGAACACCGCCTCCAGCTTAGCACGTTCGCCCGACTGCATCGCGGCCACACGGGCCTTGTCGGCCACTTTCACGGCCGCGAGGCTCGGATGATCCTCAGCGAAGACTTGGAAGGCAAAAAGAAGCGAGAGGGCGGCGAGCAGTGTTTTCATGGTGGCGGTTATTTGGCGTGTTTCAGAACAAAATCGACCAACTCCTGGCACTCGAAGAACGAGGGGCCGACCTTGTGGCCTTCGCCCGGAACGATCTTCACGCTGAAGGTGCCGCCTGCGGACTCGTAGCGTTCTTTGAGGAGCTTCGTGTTCAAGTCATACGGCACCACCACATCGTTGTCGCCGTGCACGGCGAACATGGGCACCTTGTTCGCAGCGAGGCCGGCGAGGTGGTCGATGGGATTGAACTCTTTTAGTCGCGACACGAGTTCCGACTCCGGCAGCGCGTAGTCGGCGAGCGTCTGGGCCTTCGAATTCTTCAGCGGCCAACTGGCGAGGTTGCACACGGGATAGATGCCGACCCAGGCTTTTACTTTGTCGGGATTCCGAAAGGCCCATGCGAGTGTCATCATGCCGCCGCGACTTTGGCCGAGCAGAATCGGCTTTGCGGAAAAGCCGCGCTTTACCATGGCATCGTAAAAGAGCGTGAACTTCGCCGAACTGGCCGGTGAGCCGCGCACCTCGCCGAGGTCGAAGCCTGCGAGACTCATGCCCGCCTTCATGAAGGCCTCGAAATACATCTTCCGACCTGCGAGCGAGACACCGCCGTTCAGTGTCGGTGCATACCAGACCCACGGCTTGCCTTCGGCGGGTTTTGGCGCGGCGTAGAGCACGGCTTTGTGGCCTTCGACTTCGAAGATAGCGGCTTTGCTTGGGGAAGGCTCTTGTGCGAGCAAAGGCAGCGCGAGAAGGAAGGTGAAGAGAGTGAGAAAACGCATGACGATGCCTTGAACGTGGCCCGCATCTTGGAGCTATCCTGATCAAGCGAAAGCTACGGCAGTTCCACATTCGGGAAACGCTCGCGCATTACGTCATGCAGCGCTCGTTCCAGTGCCAGCGTTGGCGATCCGATGGCAGCGCGCAGACGCAGATACTCATCGAGACCTGGCTTGCTGAAACGTCCGCGTCGCTCGCCAAGGATGAGCCGGTTTTTCGGCGTGTGTGTGGAGGGGATGAACTCGGTGGCTGTCGTCTCGTATCCAAGTGCGCGCATCATCGCTAGTCGCAGCGCATCGGTGAAGGTTGCTGCCGCATCGCGGCGCAAGTTAGGCGAACTGAAGATGACGCCGAGATCGTGATTCGATTGCGGTGGCAGCGTTTTGAAAAACTGCGCCAGCTCTGCCTGACAGCAAGGCGCGACCGCCAGCATGTCGGCCTGTCGGCGAATACCCAGCGCCAGGGCGTCATCCGTCGCAGTGTCGCAAGCATGGAGCGCCATCACCGCATGAAGACGCTCGGGCAGCACCGCGTCCGCAAGCGAGCAGCACTGAAACGACATCACATCACTCAACCCCAAAGCGGCAGCGCGTGCCTTCGATTGCTCGATGACTTGCGCATTGGTATCGATGCCGATCACTTGCAGCGCGAACTGTGCGCCCTGCCAGTCGCGGATCTGCGTGCTAGGATTCTGCATCGCTTCACGAGCCAGGAACGCGAACGCCAGAGACAAATAAGAATTCCCGCAACCTGCATCGAGTAGCGTCAAGGTCTTGCCCGGCATCGCCTTCGCGAGCGCTCGAAATGGCGGCGCGATCAGACTGATCATGTGATTGACCTGTAGATATTTTTTCACCTGCCCGGATGTGACCGAGCTGTCGTCATTCATCAGACCCACCACATGCAGGAATGCGCAGTGCGTGACTGGATGAAGCGGCAAACGCTTGCCAGCAGTGAGACGTTCCAAACGTTCCGGCGTCCAGTGGAACTGGGCTCGGCGCACGAGGTCGATGGGAGGTGATGGATTCAATGGAGGAAGTGGAGAGGCTGATCAATGGCCCGTTTGCTTGCGGCGTCGAGCAGGATTGCCATCGCGACGATGGGATCATGCGACTTAATCGCTTCTGCTGCCGTGCGAACGATCACCTGATCTCGATCATGGTGTCACTTCGAAACGGCCTTAGCCTGCACCTTTGTCAGATACTCGCTCGGCGTCATGAATGCGACGTTCTTCGACTTGAGGAAGTCGATGATCTTCGTGAAGCCGTCCCAGCGCTTGTCGTCCCACTGATCGGGATGGCCTTGCAACACGAGGACCTCGCGATGGGCAGCCTTGGCCTCGTAGAAGGTTTTGAACTTCTCCACGTCGGGCACAAAGGTCGGGTTCTCCAGCGCCATCACGCGAGGGATGCTGAGGCGTGAATAAAACTTCGGCTTCTCCGGGCCATAAAGCCAGATGGTCACTTCCGGCACCTTCTCCATCGCTTCATCGGTCGCATCAGTTGTGCCGCTCCAGTGCGGGCCAAACGCTGGCAAGGTGAAGCCCAGCTTTTGCTTCGCAAGCAACTCCCCTTTGGCCAAGATTGCACGCTGTTCTTCGGCGGTGCCGCTATCGAATTCGCCCTTGTCATTTGGTCCTCGCATCTTGTAGCCATGCATCCAGAACTCGATCAAGCCCGCCGCCTGCACCTCTTTGAGCCAGTTGAAGTAGAGCGGGTTGTCCTTTTCCAGTGACTCCGTGATGATGCCGAAGGAGCCTTTGATGTTCTGTGCTTTCAGGTAGTCATGCACCTTCAGCCAGCGGTCCGATACCGGCTTTGTTCCCACACGACGCGCGATGACGTCATCAAGTTTGAGGAGGATGACTTGTTGGGCATGGACGCTAGAGGCCAGGAGAAGGGCAAGGAGGAGAAGACGAAGGATCATATGAGATGCTGCCGTTTCGCATCTGCCGACACTGCCTTCAAACAGATGCTCTCGCCGATATGCGCTACTTCGACACGGGAGCCCTGTCGCGCGGATCAGGCGCGCCGAGCATCACCCACGTCTCCAGCAGCGCGATCTCCACGGCGGGCAGCTTTTCGTCAGGGGGCATGGCCGTGTCTTCATCGAGATGGCGGATGGCTTGCACGAGTGGACTGTTCTTGAGATCGCCAGGTTTCACTGCCGGACCGCTTTCGCCGCCCATCTCCCAGCCGGGCTTGGAGTCGAGCGCCAGCCCACCCTTTGTTTTGTGCTGATGTGAATGGCATTCAAAGCAGCGCCGCTCCAGAATGGGCTCGATTTGCAGGTGAAAGAATCGATTTGAGTCGAACCCATGCTGCGGAAGATCCCCTGCCTTCACACTGAAAGTTAAGGCGATGGCGAGGCGGAGCATTCCAAGCGATTTCATACTTGAGTGAACGTGCCCCTCCTTTAAAGCATCGGTGCTGATCTTGTTCTTTTGCAAACAACGCTTGTGAATAGGGTAGATGTCAGTGCGTAGAGCAATGCTCTCGCTTGACCAAGCAACCTGGGTTTTACCTTTCCCCATCTCATGAACCGCACGCACTCACCCGTTGGCATCGCCCTGCTGATTGGCTGCACGTTACTGTTCGGTGGGGCTTCAGCGGCGGAGGACAAGCTCGCCGCGCTTCGAGAGCTGAAGATTGATTCCGCGGCGAAGGTGGATGTTCAGCGGGACGCGCGCGGTGGTGAAGATGCTTCTCCACCCTGAGAAAGTGGCGTTCAATCTTCCGTCTCTACCTCGTTTCTGGCGCAGCCCACGGCGGCGGCCGCGGAGTGAATCAAGCGCCCAACCTGCTCGGTGCCGTGCGTGCATGGCGTGAGCAAGGGGTTGCACCCACTCGCTCACGGGCCGTCACGTCGTGAATGGCAAAGCCAAGTGGGAGATGCCGCTGCACCCGTATCCGCAGAATACGGGCAGGAATGCGAAGACAACGAGCTTTGAGGTGGTGGGTGGGCCACGCGGAGGAGTGGAGCGTGTGGCCGAGCGCTTTCGTCAAGAGGCAAAGGAGTGAGCAGGTTATCAACCGCCCTGCACAGCCGGATTGATGTAACGCTCCAACAGAATCGCCGTGCACAGCTTGGCCCTTTCGGCGTCCTGCACACGGCTGAGGAGCCTATGATGGCTGTAGAGCACTTTGAAGAGGTGCCCGGAGGCGATCCAGTCGCCGTTCGGATTGGTGGTTTGATTCCATTTTTCCTTCCAAAGACTGGTGTTGGCCGTGTCGGACCAAAAAGCGCCGCTCATCACCTTTTCCATCGTCGCACGCCAAGCCTCTGCGGTGCTGTGGGGGACTTCGGGAACCGGGGCGCTGATGTGGACGCGATGACCAAGATGACCTGCGCGGGCCAGATCGCCAAAGCCCATTTGTTCGAGGTTCATGAGAGCCTCGGTGTGCGTGATCATGTGCGTGAAGTTGGGCCGGCGCACCTCCGCATGGCCCAGCAACGGCTGAAATCGCGCCAGGCTCTCAAACGTGGCGTCGATCATCGCCTGCGTGCCGGTGTAGCCTTCAGTAGTTGGCTGGGGACGCTGCGGTTTGAGCTTGGCGATCTGCCTGCTCAATCCGCACAGCGCGTCGATGATGCCGGGCCGCGCCATGTGCGGTGCATCGCGCAAGGCACGCGTGGACAGCGAGGCAAAAATCACCGCGTGCCCATGCGCTCTCAAGCCACCCTTCATCGCCGGCAGGAGTGCTTTTGGAATGTCGTCGATGCGTTGGTTGTCGGCATCGCCATCCGGTATCGGCTGGAACTGCTCCGCGCGGACTTCGATGACCGTGTCCATCTGCCTGCGGATGCCGGAAGCGGTCTCGGCGCTGAGCGGATGATCGCGGCAGAGGTAGTAGCCCGCCAGAATGCCCGCGCCCCAATGCGCATCGAACCACGTCTGCGCCCTCGCCATCGCGGTGAGACCACGTTCGAGGTAAGCGGGGTCCGGTGCCTTGCCTGCTGGGTCCGTTTCGGCTGCTGACGAGATCCCCAAGCCGGAGAACAGTCCCGCAGCGAGTTTAAGAAACTCCTGCCTCGTCAGGCCGCTGTCGGGAACTGTCTTCATGGCATTTCACGAGGCCATTTCACACCTTCATCATCTCCTTGATCTCCTTTGTAGCGATGCCGATGGGCCGATCGAGCGGCACTCCGGCGCAAGCGAGCAAAGTCGTGAGCAGATCGCCTTGATTGCCTTTCACGGTGTCGATGAAGCGGCCGGTGTTGATTGAGCCACCGCCTTTGCCGGCGATGATGAAGGGGAGATTCTCGCGAGTGTGCTTGTTGCCGTCCTCCAGGCCGCTGCCCCACATCATGATGCTGTGTTCGAGCAGCGTGCCGTCGCCTTCGCGGAGGCTGGCCATCTTTTTCACCATGTAGGCGAACTGGTCGATGTTGAACTTGGTGATGGCGGCGACTTTGCGGACTTTTTCGGCCTCGTTGTTGTGATGCGTGGGGCCGTGATGCGTGTCGCTGAAGCCGAGTTCGGGATACGAGACGCCGTTCGGCGTGGAGCCGATGTAGGTGCTGACGCGCGTGGTGTCCGTCTGGAAGGCGAGCACGGTGAGGTCACACATGACCTGCATGTATTCGCTGCGTTTATCGCCCTCGGGGATCTTCACTTCGATGGGCGGCGAGTCGCTGGCCTTGCGCTTGCTGGAGGCGACTCCGGCCTTCTCCAGCGCGGCTTCTTTCTGCCGATACTCGATGGCCGCGATGCGGCGCTCCACAGAGCGCACGCTGTCGAGGTATTCATCGAGCTTCTGCTGGTCGCCGTGCGGCAATTTGCGTCGCAAATCCTTCGCGCCGCCGATAACGAGGTCGAGCATCTGGCGGTCGAGCGGGTCGGTGGCCGTCGTTTGGCCTTCCTGACCCGTTTTACCAAACAAACGGTTCAAAACACTGCGTGGATTGATCTCCGCCGGCATCGCCTGCGTGGGCGAGCGGAAGCTGCAGTGCGAGTAGTAGCCTTCGTTGAGCCCTTCCTGGTTCTCCTTGTGCGTCTGCGGCATCGTGGCGAGTTCCAGCGAGGGCAGAGCGGTGAGTGCGCCGTAGTAGTTCGCGAAAATCTGGTCCGCCGAGATGGCGATGTGGATCTGATTGCGCTTCGCTGCGTCCGGCAACGAGGCCGTGAGCCACGTCGAAAGCTCCAGCGCATGCGGCGCCCCGTTGAACGGCGAAATCGATACACCCGAGATGCCCTTCACCATGAGGCACTGGTCCAAAATCGGACGCAATGCCTCCAGCGCAGGCGGCGGCGACTTCAGGAAGCTCCCCGGCGTCTTCGGCCAGAACTGATCCATGATCACACCATGCGGCATATACATGAAGGCGAGCCGCACCGGCGGCTTGTAGCTCGCTTTGCCTTTGACGGCGTCCGCCCAGCCCATGGTTTCAAGCAAAGGAAGCCCCAGCGAGGCTCCGAGACCCCTGAGGCAGGCGCGGCGATTGATGAGTGGAATGCGGGACATGGGTTTGAAAACAAACGGGGCGAAGAGGCGCGTCGTTGCGGGGGAAACGCAGTGCTTGGCAGTTTGAGCGTGGTCCGCCAGGCTGGTCGCCAGATGGAAGCGCGGAGGTTGTCGCCACGCGGCTTCGTTCAGCGAGTGGCGAAGAGGCCACGGCTGGCCAAGGCAGTTTTTACTTCATCCATCGGCAGCCCGATGACGTTCGTTAGCGACCCGTCCACGCGCTCGATGATGAGGCGTCCGTGCTCTTGAACTGCGTAACCGCCCGCCTTGTCGAGCACATGCACTTTCGAGTGATACTCAGTCACGAGTTCATCGGTGAGGTGACGAAAGGTGACATCAGTAATCACAGCGAAGGTCTCCACCTCATGTCCACGAGAGATGGCCACGCCCGTGCAGACCTGATGCGTGCGCCCGGAGAGCTTGCGCAGCATGTCTCGGCCCTCATTGAGATCGGCGGGCTTGGCGAGAGGTTCACCATCAATGTAAACGAGCGTGTCTGCGGCGATCACTGTGGCTTCAGGATGCTGGCGTGCGATCTCCAAGGCCTTCCTCCGCGCGTTTTCGATCGTCAGCGCATCACATGTCAGCGCTGGATCATGAGCTTCCTCCACATCAGGGCTCATGATTTCAAAAGTGTAGCCAGCTTCTCGCATCATTTGAACACGGCGAGGTGATGCCGAAGCGAGGATCAACTTCGATGCACTCATCGCTGGCGCTCGATGAGAAGGACCTCGCGTGCCTGCACAAGTGCATCGCGATCATGCTCATTGCGATAGCGATAGTAGCCGGTCTTGCTCTGGAACTCAGGCTCTGCGAGCGCGGTCAAATGCCTGCCGTCTTTGAGCTGAATATTCCATGACTGGCTGCTACAGGAAGCAAGCAATAGGGACAGGGCGAGGAGTGGGGACAATCGGCTCATGGTGAAAGTAGGACCGTAAAGAAGTAAAAACGTTCGCGCCATACCGCAAGCGGGTTAACTGTCGCCCCCAATGTCAGCCGCTACATTCGCCCGCGAGTTTCTCCGCAATTGGAAGGATACCGGGGCGATTGTGCCATCATCACGGGCGCTGGCGCACCGGATGATCGAAGCAGCCAATGTGCCACATGCAAGGCGTGTGCTGGAGCTTGGGCCGGGCACAGGAGCGATTACGGAGGTGATTCACGATTGTCTGCCATCGAGCGCACAGTTCCTGGGTCTTGATTTAAATGAGGTCTTTGTGCGGCAATTGCAGCGCCGTTTTCCGAACCACGAGTTTGTCTGTTCGGCGGCGCAGTCATTCGATTTCGATTCCTGGCTGAATCACGGCGAGGGCTTTGATGCCATCGTGAGCGGCCTGCCCTGGACGGCATTTCCGCACGCTCTCCAGATTGATATTCTACACCATGTGCTGCCCCGTCTCGCGCCCGGCGGCTGCTTTGTTACATTTGCCTATTGGGGGTTGCATCTGCTGCCTGGGGGCAGGCATTTTCGTGAGCTTCTTCAGCGGCAGGAAGGCACTACGCTGCGCATGACTTCAGTCGTGTGGCGCAATACGCCGCCAGCATTCGTCTATGTGGTGCAGCGTTCACGGCAGTAACGAAGTGGGGCTTTGACTACTGGCCAGACAAAGACGCGAGTGCTAAATAAAAACGCCTTCGACCACGAGGATCGAAGGCGTTGATGGAATGAATAAGATCAGGGCAGGGGACTACTTGGTGCCTTTCTTGGACTTGGAGGAAGACTCCGTGCTGGAAGCCGCAGGAGCTGCTGCTCCGCCGCTGGTCATCTTCGCCTTCTTGTCTTCGTAATCCTTCTTGGCCTGAGCGAAGGCGGTCTTGTCCTTGCTCAGTTCGCCTTCCAGCTTGTCGCGATAGGTTTTGGCACCAGCGTCGCCATTGGAAGCATCGACCGCGAGGGCGGCGTAGAGCCATGCCTTGCCGAGGTTCTTTGGCAGGCTGCCACCGCCGCGCTCATAGATCTGAGCGAGATTGATCATGGCCTGAGGCAGGCCAGCGTCTGCGGCTTCGCCATACTGAGCGGCGGCAGCAGCGATGTTCTGATCCATGCCCACGCCGTTTTCGAGCATGGCACCATAGACGAGCTTGGCCTGAGGCAGGCCGACTTTGGCAGAGCGCTCATACCAGGCACCAGCGGCCACCACATCCTGACCCACGCCAGCACCCTGCTGATAGTAGGTGGCGAGGCGATAACCTGCGGCGGGCACGCCCTGCTGGGCAGCGCGCTGCACGAGCGAGAAGGCTTTGTTCAGATCCTTGTCAACGACGGTGCCGGTTTCATAGAAAACGCCAACGAAGTAGAGAGCCTGAGGAATGTTGTTCTGAGCGGCAAGGCGATACCACTGGAGTGCGGCGGCAGGGCTGGGTGAGACGGCGATTTCATCAGGCTTGATGTCCTTCACGTCCTTCTTGTCCTTGGCGCTGTCTTTCACGTAGCCGGTCTGGCTGGCGTTGCCCATCCAGAGCTGAGCGGCACCATCATTAGCACGAGCTGCGGTGAGGTAATGTTCCAGAGCTTTGTCCAGATTCCGAGGCTGATCACCGAGGCCGTTTTCAAAAATCTGACCAAGCAGACGATGTGCAGCGGCGCTGCCTTTCTCAGCTGCTTTGTTGAACATTTCGAAACCTTTCTTTGGATCCTTGCCTTTGCCATCCTGGCCTTCGCCCACGAAGAGGAGAGTGGCGAGGTCGTTCATGGCTGGAGCGAATTCCTGTGCAGCTGCCTGCTCGAGGTAGCTCTTGGCCTTGGCTTCGTCGGCCTTGAGTTCTTCCTTGGTGGTTCCATCGGGACCTTGGGCTTGCAGGCCTTTGGCGTAGATCTGAGCGAGGCTGTAGGTGGACTGGCCATCATTCGCCTTGCTGCCTTCTTCGAAGAGCGCCAGCGCCGCTTTGGTGTCCTGATTGACGCCTGCGGCGGGAACGCCGGAGAG
Organism: Verrucomicrobiota bacterium; assembly: GCA_963204975.1. Classification (GTDB taxonomy): domain Bacteria; phylum Verrucomicrobiota; class Verrucomicrobiia; order Verrucomicrobiales; family Verrucomicrobiaceae; genus JAEUHN01. The sequence continues at coordinate 20,438 of CAUJJC010000355.1, forward strand.
CGTAAGCTGAGCCAGCATGCGACGGGCGGCCGCATTGTCCTTGGACTCGGCGGTTTGCACCAGTTCCACGGCGCGCTTCACCTTGTCGGTGTCCTGCGGGAAGTTCTGGAGGAGGATGGCTCCCAGCTCTGCCATGGCGGGGACGTTGCCACCCTTGGCTGCCTTCTCATAAGTGTTGAGGACCTGCTGAATGCTGAACTGCTGGCCAAGCACGCCGAGGCCTGCCCAACGAGCGAGGCAGTAACTGGCGTCGGCACCATCTTCACCGTCTTTGGCGGCGAGATCGTTGATGACTTTCACGGCTTCAGCGGAAGCCTGATTGATGTCTCCCCCCTTGCCTTGGGTGATTTCTTTGGTCGCCTTGTCGAGGGTTTCCAATGCTGTCTTGACGCCCGGGCTGCGGATGTCTGCTGTGTCGATGCCCGCAACGGTGACGAGTGCGGCGAGTTGGAGTTTTAATGCTGCTAGCAACATAGTAGGGTTGGTGGTGGGGATGAGGGCGCTTTTGACCCGCAGAGATTGGGAGCGTTCATTTTGTGCTAGATTGACTATGTAAATCAAGTTTTTCCTCGTCTTTAACGTGCTCATGCCACGTCGGCCCTTGCAGGCAGGGGTAAAAACCACACTGTCGCGACTCATGGCACTGAGCACCGCCCAAGCGACCCGCACCCTCGCGAACGCCCATTTATCGACGCTGGTGCAGTCGTTCACGACTCATCTCAAGCATAAGAGGCTGCTGGTTTTCACCATCGCAGCCTTCCTGGGAGGATACACGCTCGCTGCTTATCTCCTGGTGGCGAGAGGGTTGCAGTTCGTCAACAGCGTGCCCCTGCTGGGCCCTATTCTGACGGACCGGCTGGTCTTCGTGTTGTTCTTTTTCTTCTTCTCGATGCTGGTGATTTCGAACGCCACGATCACGGGCATGGGCCTTTTTAAAAAGCGTGAGACGAGCTGGCTGTTGTGTTTGCCGCTGTCATTTCGCAGCCTGGTGCTGTGGAAAACGCTGGAGGGCATGGTGCTGGCGAGCTGGGGTCTGCTGCTGCTGAGCGCGCCCATCCTGGCCGCCATCGGCAAGCTCTTTGATTCACCTCCGAGCTACTACATTTGCACTCTGCCCGCTCTGCTTTGTCTGGTCACTGTGGCATCCAATTTGAGTTCATGGATTCTCCTGGTCGTCATTCGCTGGATCGGCAGACGGTGGGTGAAGATGATCGCCGCAGTGGCGCTAGCGGGCCTCGTTGCCACCGCGATTTTCATGTGGCCGGAGCGCCACGCTCACGGACAGCCGATTGACATCGCGGCCAACGTTTCTCAGATCCTGAAGCATACCGACTTCTTTACGCATCCGCTGTTGCCTAGCAGTTGGGTGGCAGAGACCGTGCTCGCGGCGGGGCGAGGGGCCTTGCCGCTGGCAGGTTTTTACAATCTCATCCTTCTCAGCTACGCGCTCGCCTCCTTGGTGGTGACGGTTCAATTCGCGGGTCGGATGTTTTACCCGGCATGGACGCAATCCCTGCAACCGTCGGCTGCGAGCAAGAAACAAGCGCGACTGTGTTCCGCTGCGGGACCCCAGTGGTTTCGCTGGCTGCCGATCGCGGCCATCGACCGTTCGTTGATTCTCAAGGACGTGCGCACCTTTGCCCGCGAGCCTGCACAGTGGGGCCAGACGGTGCTGGTTTTTGGTCTTCTTTTTCTCTACACGATCAATCTCCGGCGCATCGTTTTCGATTATCACGATCCCTTTTGGAGCATGGTCACGAGCTATCTGAACCTGCTCGTGTGCAGCCTGTCGCTCTCCACTTTGACTACACGGTTCATCTTCCCGCAAATCAGCCTTGAGGGCCATCGCTTGTGGTTGCTCGGCATGTCACCCGTGCCGATGACGCGTGTGCTGGGGACGAAGCTGAATCTCACCGTCTTCGTGACTGGCACGCTGACCACTCTGCTCACCATGATCTCCTGTTTCACCCTCGACATGTCGTGGGAAAGGACCCTGTTCTTCCTCATGGCCATTCTGCTGCTGACGACGGGATTGAACTCGCTGGCCTTGGGTCTGGGCGCATTGTTCCCGGATTTTAGAGAGCAGAACCCGGCCAAGATTGTTTCCGGTTTCGGCGGCACGCTGTGCCTGATCGCCAGCTTCATTTACATCGCCGCCTGTGTGAGCGTTGCCTTGATTCCTGCTCTCCCAGATCTGCGCCCAGGGCAGCCACCTGTTGCTATCAATGTGCGACTCCAAAAAGAATTTGTGAGTATGGGAGGTATTTTGATTCTAACGATTGTGTTTGGCTGGCTTCCGTATCGGCTAGCACAAAAAAAGATAAAAAATCTGGATTACTTCGGTAAAGTCTGATATTTCGGAGGAGTTAACCAATTCCTCCCTATGGCTAGAAAATCCGCCACGCTTCCCGCTCCTCCCCCTGCCGAAAAAGAAGCCGATTCCGATCTGCTGATTTTCGAAGAGGCCGATGAATTCCTGACCAGCCGCGCTCCGGCTCCCATGGAAGAAGTGCAGGCCAAGGTGAAAGAGGCCCAGGAAGAACTCCTCCACCTCCGCCTTCGTCAGGAGGAGATTCAGCGCCAGCAGGAGCAACTCGAACTCATTCGCCAGAAGCAGGAGCGCTTCGCCCGAGGCAAGCGCGAGTTGCTGGAAAAGATGGGCCGCGCTTCCACCGGCATCGAAGGAGAACTCTACAGCACGCAAAAGCTCGTCGAGGAACTCACCATCACGCAGGATAATCTGGATCGGCACCTTGAAGTCCTCCGTGGTCTGCAGCCCGAGAAGTGGCAGCGCCATCAGGTGGATGAGGAACTCGATCTCGCCCTCGCTGCGATTGAAGAGGCCCGCACCGATTTCGCCAAGTCCACCCGCCGTCTCGACGCGCTGCGTCCAGCCCCAGCCCCGGAGGGCAACGAAAACCATGGGGCCTCCAACACCTCCGGACTGATGTTTGATGGTGACGATACCGTCGCCTGGTTGAAGCGCGGAGCCGCCTTCATCGCCGCCCCGCTGCTGGCCGCGACCATCATCGGCCTGCTCATTGCCCGCGTCCTGTTCTAAACCTCCCAACCGCTCCTCCCACCATGGCTGCCTCGAACGTCCGCATGAATCGCTCGCAAGAGCGCTCCGCCAAAGGGCTCACCAAGTCATCGACCGCCACCGCTGCACCGCGCGCTCGCGCCAAGTCGGCAAAGGGAAATTCGTCTCCCGCTGACATGGATGATCGCATCAAGCACCTCGAGTGCTACATCGCTTCAGCGTCCGCAGCGAATCGCACCCACCGTGCGATGATGGCAGATTATGTGCCCGCCGAAGAAACGCGGCACACACGGGCCAAGTCCACCCGCCGCCCGATGCACACGATGCAATTGGCGCGTCGCCGTTCGGCAGCCCTTTTCATGCAGGTCATCATTTTGGTCACGATGATTGCCGCTACCGTGGGCTTGCTGAATCAGAAGTTCCACTTCTGGAACTAGCCCGGCTCAATAGCCCAGATTCACGAGCAGTCTGTCCAGCTCCTGCTGGAAGACGGGCACATCTTCCGCCGGTGGCTTATATCCAGGCTCAGGTGCGCGCATTCCGAGACGGCCCATTTGGTCAATGAACCAGCCCGCCGTTTTGCCATCGGTGAAGGTCACTTGGCCGCTCACCATGGCACCTGCGATGGCGAGTTCGTCCACAGTCACCGTGACACCACCCGCTGTTTCGGCGGGTGAGTTGTCAGCCTCGACGGCGGGCGCTGCGGCGGCCACTTCGGGTTCTGCGGCCTTGGGTTGCTCGCGAGGTTTGTCTTTTAGCTTCACCTCCAGATCCATCATCAGCAGGCGTGCATCCAGGTAGGTGATGGAAAGTCCGAACTGCTGCTTCAGGCGCTGCTGAACATCATTCAAGGTGGCACCTTCACCGGCCCATTGCTGGACGGCGGCAAGTTGTTCAGGAGTCAAAGTCATGGCCGCACGGTGACGAGCCTGTTTCGATAATCAAAGCATAAACAAGTGGAAGCCACGGTTGCCCGCGACTGCGGCCTGTGTATCAAGTCCATCCCCCTGGCCCAGGGGATGCTCTCGCCGCCCCCATGCCCGACCTCCATCAAGCTCTGCCCGCCCTCCTGCAAGGATACACCGAAGCCCTGCGCAACGAAGCCGAGCGTCTGGCTGAAGACAGCGCCATCGTCACACTCGATCTCGTTGATCGACGTCTCGACGCTGAAGTCATGCTCGACGACAAGCCCGTGCATGTCGTGTGGTCGATGGAAAGCGGCCAATGGGAATCCGAGTCCGACACGGAAGACTCCGGGCTGCATGATCTGGCCAGTTGCATTGCCCTGATTGGTTTGCGCCGCGACATTCCCGTTCAGGCCCAGCAGGGACCCATGGTGAAGGAAACGTTCCAGATGATGCTGGAGCGCCAGTTGGAGCGGCAGTTACGTCCTGAAGAAGAGGCTTACCTGAGCAAGATCGAGAAGCGTTTCGAGCGTGTGCAGAAGACCAAGGAGATCTTCGATCAGGACATGGTGCGCCTGCATCCCAAGTGGAGCATTCAGGGCACTGATGCGCTCGAGCTTTGGAGCGATCCTCCCACTTCGGCACACGAATTCTGGAACTACGTCGCCCTTGCGCTCAGCGAAAAACGTCTGCCCTTTCCCAGCTTCCTCAAAGTCGCAACCGACCTGGATGCCACGCGGCGGCGGCTGCAAAACTGGAAGCAGGACAAGACGCTTCCGCAGTGGGTGGACCGAATTCGCAAGTTCAGCCTTCAGCGCTCCCCGACGGTTGCTTTCCCGCGTGTGGATGATGTTCGTCTCCTGATCACGACGAGCGATGCCAAGCTCCAGGGGCACAATCCTGACACGCTTCGATGGAGCCTCATCACCTCAGCGCATCTCGCCGAGCTTCGGCGTGAGCATGCTCGCGGTGCTCTCGTCTTGCCCACCGAAGCGGAGTTACTCCTCGTCACCAGCTTGCTGCAAATGCAGCACTCGGAGATCGAGAGCTTTCGCCTTGAGCTAGAGCGCCACGCCTCCTGGCTGAATTCGCTTTTCCGCCAGCCGGCTCTTCATAGTCGTCTCGTCACTCTCGATGAGGTGCCCTTCCACACCACCCACGCTCCGCTCCGCTGGGCAGGCGAGGAGAACGCCAGCCAGGGCAGTTATGGGCTGAGTCTGGTCCTCTCGGATGGTTCGCCAGCGCCATCGCCGTTGCGAGTGCTGCCCGGCGCGGAGGTGACTTACCTAGCCTCGGAAGGCATCTTTGCAGGCCCCGCCTGGTTTGGTGAAACAACGCTGGTCGAGCATCGCATCGATGTGCCCCTGGAGGCCCTCGCTTCGTCTGATGGGATCGACTTCCTCGGTAAGCTGGATGCACCTCTGCCGCCTTCGATCGCATCGAAAATTAGACGCGAGCCGCTCAAAGTCGAAATTTCCGCCGAGTGTGCCAAGGCACCTTCATCCACTGGCACCAACTACGCCCAAATGCGCGTGACCGCTTCCTCGCCGGACGGTCGTCACCGTGAGGTGCTGCGTGACCGCACCTGGATCACCGAGCATTCGCGTCCGCACACAGATGGCTCCATCGTCTGCTATGATCGTGACGAACTCGAAGGCGTGCCGCAGATCGTGGAATCCCTTCGCCCCACCTTTGATCAAGAGCAGAATCTCTTCCGCGTGCGGATGACGCGAAACTTCCCGGACACTTTTTACGCGTGGGCTCAACAGCTCCCCGATGAGGTCGAGTTCAAGCCGGATGTTCACCTTGGCACCATCCTGGCCGACCCGCTCATCGCTCGCGTGCGCATCGAAGCGACTCAAACGGCCACCATCGACTGGTTCGATCTGCGCGTGGTCTTCGACATCGAAGGCGTGGACTTGAAGCCCAGCGAAATCCGCAAGCTCATCTCTGCCAATGGTGGCTTCGTCCGCCTTGCCGACGGCACCTGGCGTCGCGTGCAAATTCAGCTCAGCGACGAGCAGCAGGAGATGGTCGCGCAGTTCGGTATCGACTTGAATGACCTCAATGAAGAAGCCCATCGCGTTCACTGGCGTCATCTCACGGGCGACAAGGCGGCAGCTCTGCTCGGCGCTCATGCCTGGGCGCAGCTCCAGTCTCGACTGGCCCAGGTGGAACTCGGTCTTCGTCCCGAAGTGCCGAAGGATCTCACGCTCACGCTCCGCCCCTATCAGGTCGATGGTTTCCATTTCCTCGCCTACCTCGCCGTGAACCGCTTCGGTGGCATCCTGGCCGATGACATGGGCTTGGGGAAAACCGTGCAGACCATCACCTGGGTGCTCTGGCTGCGCAGTCAATGCACCAGCGGCAGCGTCCCGCCGACGGTGGTCGTCTGCCCGAAGAGCGTGCTCGATGTGTGGGCCATCGAATTCAAGAAGGCGGCTCCTCACATTCGAGTGCAGGTGCTTCATGACAAAGATGAACTCGAGGTCTCGCAACTCCACGGAGCCATCGACGTGCTCGTCATGAACTACGCCCAGCTCCGCGGCACCATCGAAGAGCTGAAGAACATCACCTTCCTGGCCGCCATTCTTGACGAAGGTCAGCAGATCAAGAACCCCGACTCCAAAGCCGCGAAGGCCGCGCGTGATCTCAATGCGCACAACCGCCTAGTGCTCTCCGGCACGCCCATGGAGAACCGCCTGCTCGACCTCTGGAGCCTCATGTCCTTCGCCACGCCAGGTGCTCTCGGTGATCGTGGCTACTTCACGAAGCACTTCGACCGCCGCCGCGACGAGATGGCATCGAAGCGTCTGTCCGCCCGCCTTCGTCCCTTCATTCTGCGCCGCACCAAAGGTCAGGTGGCCAAAGAACTCCCGCCTCGCACCGAGGAAAACATGCTCTGCGAAATGAGCGGCGTGCAGGAGCAGATGTATCGAGATGAACTGGCCAACGCGCAGAACATGGTCATCACCGCTGTGGGCAAGGACGCCCTCCAGCGCCGTCGCTTTGCCTTGCTTCAGGCGCTCACCCGTCTGCGTCAGATCTGCTGCCATCCTGGCCTGGCCAAGCCGGAAGCCATGGGCGAGGAAAGTGCCAAGCTCACCGCTGCGCTCGAACTCATCGAGCAGCTTCACGAGGAAGGCCACAAGGTGCTCTTCTTCAGCCAGTTCGTCTCGATGCTCAAGATCGTGCGCACCAAGCTCGAGGAGATGAACCTTCCTTATCACTGGCTCACCGGCTCCAGCGACAATCGCGCGGACATCGTGCGCAACTTCCAGGAAGACCCCAACGCCAGCGTCTTCCTCATCTCGCTCAAAGCCGGCGGCAGCGGTCTCAACCTCACCGCCGCCAGCTACGTCATCCTTTATGATCCGTGGTGGAATCCCGCTGTGGAAAATCAGGCGATCGACCGCGCGCACCGCATTGGCCAAACACAGCCAGTGATTGCGTATCGCCTTGTCTCGCGTTCGAGCATTGAGGAAAAAATCCTCACACTCCAGCAGCAGAAGCAAATGCTCGCCAGCGACGTGCTCGGTGAGGAGAGTTTCGCCCAGAGCCTGGAGCGCGAAGACTTCGAGTTCCTCCTGGGCATCGAGGCCCAGGAGGAACGCAAGCGCGCTGCCCGGAAAGAGATTTAGCAGACAGCCCCTGCGCAGGATTCGCCCACAATCGCGCTCCCGCCTCGGTGCTTTTTGCTTTGTCTAAGCAGGGGTTTCTCGTATTCTCGCGGCCCAATTCTGGAAACTCAATTCATCCATCCCATGCCTGCTGCCTCCGCCTCCTCGAAGCCTGCCGCCACGTCCTCTGTTTCCAACGGCATCAAGCCGAAATACCCAGGCATACGAGTTACCTGTAACGGCAATCAGCTCGTCGCGCAGCATGTGGAGACGCGCATCACGGAGGGCGGGGTGTTTTATCCGATCACGCCCTCCACCGAAGGCGGTGAGATTTATCAGCAGTCGTATGCCTTTGGTGAACTCAATGTCTTTGGCGTGCAGAAGATCGCCGTGGAGACGGAAGGTGAACATGCGGCCCAAGGCGGCGCGACGGCGCTGGCGGTCACTGGCAAGCGCGTGGTGAACTTCACCTCGGGGCAGGGGATCGTTTATGCGATGGAGCAATACTATCACGCTCCGGGAAAGCTGAGCACGATGGTCCTCCAGGTCGGCGCGCGTGCGTTGACCAAGCACGCGTTGAATGTGCATTGCGGCCACGATGACATCTATGCAGCACTCGACACGGGCTGGACGATGCTGATGGCAAAGGATGCTCAGCAGTGCGCCGACCAGGGCATCATCTTGCGCAAGGTGAATGAGCTCTGCCTCAATCCCGGCATGAACATCCAGGACGGGATGCTCACCACGCACTCGGAGCGCATGTATCTCTCACCGGAGTCGGAGTTGCTGCGTGAGTTCCTTGGTTCTCCAGACGACATCATTGAGTGCCCGACCCCTGCGCAAAAGGAACTCTTCGGCCCCACGCGCCGTCGTGTGCCCGCGATGCTGGACTTGAAGAATCCGATCTTGCTTGGCCCAGTCGAAAACCAGGAGCACCACATGAATGGCGTCATCGCGCGGCGGAACAATTTCAATGAGCACATCCTGCCCGCACTCGAAGCCGCGTATGCAGAGTTCGGTCGTCTGACTGGTCGCTTCTATGGCCTTGTCACGGAATACAAAACTGAGGACGCGGACACGGTGTTCGTCTCGCTCGGTTGCGCAGCGGACAACATCGAAGCGGCTTGCGACTA
>CAUJJC010000356.1 GCA_963204975.1 Verrucomicrobiota bacterium
AATCCCTTCCTCGTTACGTGGACATCGCGGGTCGCTGTGATGCTTCCGTCAAGCCGCCAGGTGTTTTCACCGGTGCGTCATCCTGGACTTTCGCTGTGAAAGCGGATCGCGAAAAACTGCAATCCCTGGCGCAGCAGATCCTCGGTGATCCCACAGGGGGCGAGCTGATGGTGTGCGTGCCAGCAGGTCTGGTGATGCTGATCTTCTTCAATGAAGACAGGCTTAGTTCACCTGCCCAGCCGATTGGATGGACGCCCAACCATGAGTTTGTTTGCGCCATTCCGGTGATCCTGCAGGAGAGGTCCGATCCGCTCAAAATCCACATCGGTCTGCTGCCGCCCTGGGTGTATATCGACAACTATCGCGGCATGGTCACGGGGCGTGAAAGCTGGGGATACTTCAAGAATCTAGGCGACATCACCGCACCCAAACAGTGGACCGATAACTTCTGCTGCGCGCTGGACACGCTCACGTTCAATCCCGCATCGGCTAGCACCGAAGGCGAGATCACGCGTCTGGTCACTGTGGCCCCGATGGGAGAGATCACGGATCCGCCGTCCCACATTCCTGGCCTGCTTCCAGGACAGCATGGGTCTCTGGTCGAGATGTTCCGCCAGCACATTTCTGCTGATGCCCTCGCTCTTTTTGAGAAAGCAGCGATGGCCCTGGAGCCCTTCGAGATGAAGGTCTTCAATCTCAAGCAGTTCCGCGATGTGAGTGATCCAGCCAGTGCATGCTTTCAGTCCATCACCATCAGCCCGCTGCGAGTGACTTCGATTGAGTCCATGCAATTGCTTCCGCAAGGACTGGGCGTGACGATCAAAGACTGCGCCAGCGCCCAGATGGTGGAACTCCTCGGCATCAGTCCATGCCCGGCTCCAGTGCTCTTCGGCATCGGCTCCCAGCTCGAATACTCGGCTGTCCCGGGAGAGACCCTCTGGCAGGCATGACGGCCTCGACTGGCGATTACTCTTTGAGCTTCTCTGCGATGCGTTTGAAGAAGGCGTGGCCGCCCGAAAGCGCTCCTACCTTTTCATACAATCGGGGAAAGGCCTGTTGAAGCATCAAGAGCGGACGCATGGGCAGTGAATTCACGATCACCTCGGGGGCGTCGGATTCGATCACACGGAGCAAAGCGGCCGCGACGGTCTCGGGCTGTGAGGTGCCGATGGTGATCGGGGCGGTGATGCCGGTCTGCTCACGCAGGCGTTTGTAGATGCCCGCTTCGACAAACCCCGGGCACAGCACATTGGCGCTCACGCCTGTGCCTGCATACGTGGCGCGCAGCGAAGAGGTGAAGGCTACTAGGCCCGCCTTGCTCGCGGCATACGGTTCCTGACAGGCTGGTGGCAGACGACCGGCGAGGGAGGACATGCTGATGATGCGCCCCTGCTTTTGCGCCAGCATCGCGGGCAGAAAGCGATGCGTCAGTCGCATGGCGGCGATCAGATTCACGCTCATCACATCCAGCATCTGCTGCTCGGTGAGTTCATGGTAAGGGGCAGTGAATTCGATGCCAGCGTTGTTGATCAGAATGTCGATGCCTCCCAGCTTTTCGAAGGCGGTCTCCACGGTGGCGGTGATGCCTTCATCCGTTCGCAGATCGGCGATGAGTTCATGCGCCTCGGCACCCATGAGACGGGCCTTGTCCCGGATGTCCACCAGTGACATGCCGGGCGAAGAGACCAGCAGCATTCGCGGGCGCAAGGGGGCGAGCGCGGCGACCAGATGCGCGCCGAGTCCGCCCGGAGCGCCGGTCAGGACGATGCGTGTGGAGGGGGTGACTTGCATAACATCGAAAAGACGTCGGGGGGCTCTAGTGCGAAGCTCACATGTCCTTCATCGGGCTGCGGATGAGTTCCATCAAGGTGCTGCGTGTGATCAGAAACACGTCCGGGCCTTCGTTGACGCGACCGTAGTAGAGGGCGGTGTCTGTGCCAGCGACAGTGGGGGCGAAATTGATCAGCAGTGTCTTGTTAGGGCTGGCGAGATTGCCGGGCTCGCTCAAGAGCGTGACCTGGAAGGTGATCGCAGGCAGTTGCAGGGCTTTGGTGCCGTCGGTGCGATCCTGCGCCCAGTCTTCCACGGTCAATCCGCCGAGCTTGTCGGCGAGTTGGTCAGCTTTGACACGGTCGAGGGCTGCTGAGATGTCCGTGCCTGCACGGTTGCCGGTCCATTGGGCGGTCACCGGATTGTAGTCGAGAACGATGGAGGGATTGGTGCCGAGCGTGATGGCGATCTGGCGCAGGGCGAACTGGCTGAAACGCACGGGATTCGTGGCCTTCCAGCGGACGTTGTCGCGAGGCACCGCATTGAGGATCGAAGCGCCCACCCGGTAGATGAAGGGCTCGTGTTCATACTTGGCGAAGATGTTGCCCTGCGCGTCCTGCCCGAAGATGAGGACGGTGTTGGTGGTGATGAGCGGCGAGACAGCGAAGGACTTGCCCGGTGTCTTGAGCACTCCCACGTCGCTCGCGGGTTTGTCGCCCGCTTCGTTCCAGGACAAAACGATGAAGGGCTTGTCCAGGCCGTAGGGCTCCACGTTGGCCGCTGAGTCGGCGACGAATTCCTTCACTCGGTGCTCGTTGAGCGCTTCGAAGAGCTTGGCAATGCGGTCGCCGTTCGCGGGCTCCCAGGTGCTGTGGCGCTGGAGCTGCCAGCGGTCGCCTTCCTTGCGCAGGGCTACATCGCCAGCGAGGGCGCTGCGAACTCCGACGGCATCGACTTTCTCTGCATCGACACGTCCGAGGTGATCATCGCGCAAGTCATTGAGCTGCACCCAGAGCTGGGCGAGGCGGTCGCTGGTGACGGTGTAGCTGTGCTGGCGATGCTGGATGATGGCATGCGTTTGTCCGCCTTTCACATCGGGCGGCGTGAGGAGCGTCATCTCCACGGGCTTCTCGAAGGCGGGCGTCGTCACCGTGATCTTCAGCGCATCGGAGGGCGATGTGGTCTTGAGTTCATTGGTGGGTGCGACGGCGCTGATCTTCAGCCCGAGGACGGCGGCGAGCAGCTCATTGATGCGCTCGTTGTGCCCGCGCGTCTGGAGCGGTTTCACGAGGTCCCAGGGGGCTTTTGGCTTGGGTCGCGAGACTTCGATTTGGCCATGGCCGTTGCTGAGGGCGATGCGGGAGACGCTTTCTGCGGGGACGCGGATGAGGTGATCGTCGCGCCAGGATTCGACCGGCTTTTTCAACAACGCGGGCAGGGTGGTGCGCACGACGTGGATGGCACGCTCGTCGGCACTCTTGCCGGGGACGGACAGGTAACAGGCACCGTCGATGGCCGAGGCATTGCCCACCCAGCACTCGGCGGTGGTCTGCCCGGCGGAGCGAATCAGGATGTGGGCCATGGGCTTTTCCAGCCCGGTCATCTGCCAGGTTTCGGGGCTGAGGTCGGAACGCTGGAGACGGTCCAGCCATTCGGCGGTTTCCATGGCAGCGAGCAGCTCATCGACGCGCTCGGGATTGGCCATGTCATCAACCGGCTTGCCCACGGTCCAGAAATGGTTGGTCACAGTGAGATGCAGCGTGCTGTCGGGTGACTCGACGATGATCTCGTCCACCTTCGCCTTCTCGAAGGGCAGGGGATTGGTCATCGCCTTGTCGGCGGTGCTGCCCATCTTCCAGCGATCTGAAAAAACGGCGGTGCCGAGGGCAGTGGCGACGAGGATCAAAAGCAGCGTGGTGCGGGTGCGCATGAGAAAAGATGAAGCAGGAAAGATGAAGGATGAAAAAAGGAGCAGGTGCCAGACAGGATGAGCGTCATTTCATTCTTCATGCTTCATCGTTCAGACTTTAGGTGGCACGGCGCTTGGCCCAGACGCTGAAGCCGATGCCCAGGACCACGGCGGGGGCGCAAAAGGCGGTGATCCAGAAGAGCAGATCACGCTGCCGGTCGGTGAGCTGGACGCGATACTGGTGCTTGCGTTTCGGAGTGATGCCGATGAGGCGCTCGCGATTGAGCATCCAGTTCAGGCTGGCGGCGAGGAAGTCCTGGTTCTCGGCCACGCGGGTTTGAGGGTCGAGCAGGGTAGCATTGCCGACGACGACAAGACGAGCGCTGTCCACGCGCAGACGTTCGTCCTGGACGGCTCCACGTTCGACAGAGGCGGCTAGGTGGAGGGGCGGCTTGGTATCGCCGTCACCGGCCACGGGCAGATCATCCAGGTAACTCTGTTCGCCCCAGTAGCGCGGGGAGGCGATCATGAGGGGCTTCACTTCCAGACCGAGTTCGCGGAGACCGCCCTCGCTGGCGGAGATCTCCAGGGACTGCGTTTGTCCCGCGAGCGTGGTGGTGGCGTCCTGCACGGGGCGGGTGATGGGCGTTTCGCGTGCGAAGCCGGTCTCCACGCTGAGCACCTTCTTGGGTCCGGCGCTGGTGCTCTCGGCATACAGCACGCGATCACCGCGAGGGGATACCCCATTGGCGCGGAGGAAGCCATCGAGGCGCGGCGTCTCGGCGGCGGGATCGAGCAAAAAGAGGGCCGCAGCGCGCTTCTGCGACCAGTAGGCCTGGAGCAGACTCAACTCGCGTTCGGACAAGTCATACTTCGGGCCGACAAAGAGTAGCCCATTGGCATCGGCGGGTATGGTGGTGACTTCGCTGAGGTTGAGGCCGAGGACTTCGAAGTTCTGCTGCCGCCCCAGGTCCTTGAGCGTGGTGAGGGTTTCGTTGTTCCCACCAGCCTCGGCGCGGGAGCCCTTGCCGCTGATGAAGTAGAAGGTGCGATGCGTGCCCTCGATTAGGCCCACGATGGCGGAGGTGACGGCGTCCTCGCCGCGGAAATCGAGCGTGGGGTGATCGGCGTCCATGCCGCGCGATTCCACCACGAGATCGTTCTCGGGCAGGAAGCGCAGCCCTTTGTTCGCCTTCACGAGGATGCCACTGGTCTGGAGCGTGATCTTGTTTTCCAACTTAATCTGTTCGGCGCGTTCGAGGTCCAGCGAGGGATCGACGAACTCCACCTTGATCAGGTTCTTGCCATTGCGGCGATACTCATCGCTCAGCGCCTGAATCTCGCCGTAGAGCTTGGACCCGCGCGAGACGAGCACGATGATCTCGACTTCCTTTGAGAGCTTGCGCAGAAAGTTCTCCGTCGAGGAACTCAAGGTGAAGCCACCGCTCGGGCTCAGGTCCCACCGGCTGTAGGAGCGGAAGCTGAGGAAATTGATGCCCAGGCAGATGGCGATGCCGAGCGCGACCTGGAGCACCACGTTGAACCCGATGCCAAGGCGGGAGGGCATGGGCTTGGGGGCAGGGCTGGGGGGATCGTCAGGCATGGGCTTCGGGGAAATTCCTTCGTCGCAGGCTCCTGCTCACAGCCGCCAGCGGCGGAAGTCCAGCACCTGATGGGTGAAGGCAATGAAGAGCAGGGCCAGGCTGGTGTAGTAAACCATAGGCCGGGTGTCGAGCAGGCCGTTGGTGAAGACGCGGATGTGGTCGGAGGAGGAGATGTATTGGACCAGGTCGATGAACTTCTCCGGCACATTGCGCCCCACCTGGATGAATACGCCGACGAGGAAGTGCATCAAGCTGAGGGTGAAGGAGAGCACGGCGGCGACGATTTGATTCGAGGTGAGGGACGAGGCGAAGCAGCCGATGGCCAGATTGAACAAGCCCATGAAAAACAGGATCAGGTAGCTGCCTTCGAGTGCACCCATCGGCACCTCCACCATGCCGCCCGTCACCTTTTTCAGCAGCCAGAAATTCAGCGCGCTGGGCACCCAGATCAGGCAGTAGAAAAGGACAGACGCGAGATACTTCGACCACACTACCTGCCAGGTGCTGACAGGCGCGGTGAGCAGCGTTTCCATGGTCCCCAGCTTCTTCTCCTCTGCGAAGAGCCGCATGGTGAGCAGCGGGAAGATGAAGAAATAGCTCAGCCAGAACCACCGCGAGTAAAACGACCAGGTCACGATGCTGCCCTCGCTCGGCGCAGCCTCCAGGATGTTCAGCGCGGTGCGGAAGGAGAAGCCATTGAGCACCATCACCAGCGCCAGCACCACGTAAGCCACGGGCGAGACAAAGAAGCCCCGGAGTTCCTTCTTGAGCAGGATGAAGAAACAACGCATGGGCCTGGGATCGGGAGTGGTCGGTTGAGGTGCAAGGCGGCACCAGGGGTGGCGACGCGAGCCGCCTGTTCTAGCGTAACTCGCCGCGCGTGACAATCTCCGAAAGCAATTCGCGGCTCGCCTGACGGAGAAGGCCTGGATGACTCAACACCAAGTTGGGATCGTTGGACAGGCTGGATGCCAGCGAGACGCCGCATCACGCTGGCCAACTCGCGGATCACCTGTCAGCGACATGAATATTACCGTTAAACTAATTATAATTAATATTGAAATTATATTTTGCTGGCGTGAAGTTGACTGATGTCCTCATCATCCGTTCTGGCATCTCCGGTCACCGATTCGTTCGTTGTTCTCGCAGTGCTTGCTCTTTTTGCAGCCGTAGGTTGGTGGCTTGGCGGTGGTCGTTGCGACGATGGTGAACTGCTGGATCGTCTGGCGGTGAGTCTGGTCTTGGGCATGCTTTTCGTGATCGGGGTCGGGGTGACGATGCTCTATGGACGGGCGGGAATGCACACGGTAACGCCGTTGCTCCTGCTGGGTTTCTCGACGTTGGCACGGCGGCGAAATAGCCCGATTGCCCTTCTCACTCCGCCTGATGAGCGACGGCAACTGTGGTATTCGATATTGGCCCTGCTCTTGGCGGTTTTCTTGTTCCACGCCTGCAGGAACGACTGGCGCACCGCTGACGGGATGGTGAGATTTGACCACAGCGACTACGGGTTTTACGCGTTATTAGCCAAAGGATTGGCGGCTACCAAGGTCTCTACAGGCTGGGCGGCAGCTGTGGGGCAGGTGGCAGTGGAAGCAGGCCAAACCGATGATCAATGGTATCACTGGGGCCCGGTCTGGCTGGGGATGCTGATCATGAAAACCACTGGCATTCCGGCTGTAGAAGCGGTGCTCTGGTGTGGATCGGCAGTGATGGTGGTCATTCTGGCATTGCTGGCTGGGGCGATGGTGCGGGCGGTGACGGGCTGGAACCACGGATGGAGTATCCTGCTGGGAGTGATCTCAATCATGGCGATGCCTTACCCTGAGTCCTTGCGAGGGGTATCGCCATTCGGCTTCGTCGAGCACTCACGGGAGTGTTTGCTATGGAATTTCGCCTATTATTACGAGGCGGTGCTTGTGTTGATGATGTTGCTAAGCTGGGTGCGTGGGCGTCTGGCGCTGGCGATTTTCATGGCAGTGTGCGCGACGCTCAGTTCGCCGCATTTTGTTGGTGGAGTAGGCGTGGCGTTGGGGACGCTCATGGTGGGTGGATTGATCAAACGAGACCGTTCGCTGTGGCAGCCAACGGCGGTGGCGGTAGGCGCGATTCTAGCCACCTGGGGCCTGTTGAGATTTGGTTTTGGGTCGGCGGTGAGCGCCAATCACACGGCGGATGGGGCGGCGATAGATGCGGCTCGTGTTCTTTATGCAGCTCGTTATGGCTCGTTAAGTGCGGCGATTGAGTTCGCGGTATGCGGGCTGCTTGTTCCCGGCTGGCTGCTGCTCCTGCGGTCCAAAGGTGAGCCTCTCTCCGAACGTATCCGTGTGCTGGGGTGGCTCACCATA
Organism: Verrucomicrobiota bacterium; assembly: GCA_963204975.1. Classification (GTDB taxonomy): domain Bacteria; phylum Verrucomicrobiota; class Verrucomicrobiia; order Verrucomicrobiales; family Verrucomicrobiaceae; genus JAEUHN01. The sequence continues at coordinate 7,632 of CAUJJC010000356.1, forward strand.
GCCGGGGTCATCGGCGGTATGATCGCTTCGTATCTATTCAACAATGTGGAAGAGATTCATTTCACGGATTTCCCCATCACGATCATAGCGATGCCTGCTGGTATCTGGGGCCTGGGGCTACTGGCGAAATCCCCCAAGCGCTGGCTTCGCTACGTTGCGGTGTCTCTGATTGCCGTGTGTGCCGTGAACGGCATAACCACGCTCTACTTCCAGAAGGTCCACTCCTATCATCCGCCATTGAAACTCTCGCAGGTGAACGGCCTGAAAGCAGTCCTGAAAGGCGATGCCTTCGGCTACTACGCCGTCGCAGACCGGCAGTGGTGGCTTCCGAAGTATGCCTTTTTGGCGGCGATGGTAGATTCGCGCTGCATTCGTCTCGTTCCCAGTGTGAAGGCAGACATGGAGAACAAGATCGCCCGCGCTGGACGCAATTTCCTGCCCCTGGAAATCGTGCCGTTCGAGCCCGGCACCTCCATCATCGACTGGAGCCTCAAACTGGCGGATGCGCTGAGCGTCTCCTATGTCTTGGACACCCAGAATGATCCCGCGCCGCCGGAGATCATTGGGGCGTCGGAATGCGTCTTCTCCGATGGCGATGTGCGGTTGTATCGCATCCCACCCATTCCGCCATCGACTCAGCCGAACAAAATGCGAGGCGGATAGGGCGTCGCGTTTGCCACTCTCCGAAAGCAATTCGCTAGCTCACCCCTCTTCCGGCAGTGCTGCGGCACCTTTCACATGGACCTCACCACGGGCGCGGCGGGCGCGGGCTTCAGCGAAGAAGGACTTCAGGATGCTGACGGACTCCTCAGCCAGCACGCCGCTGGTGATCTCGGACCGGTGATTGAGGTTGGTCGTCTGCAGCAGGTTCCAGAAACCGCCTGCCGCGCCGCCCTTCGGATCAGGGCAGCCGAAGATGACGCGCCGGATGCGGCAATGCACGATGGCTCCGGCGCACATGGGGCAGGGTTCCTTGGTCACGTAGAGGTCGCACTCGCTGAGGCGCCAGTCCTCCATGGCGGACTCGGCCTGCGTCAGGGCCAGCATTTCCGCGTGAGCGGTGGCGTCCTTGAGCGTCTCCACTTGGTTCCAGGCCCGGGCAATGATCCTGCCTTGATGCACGATCACGGCCCCGATGGGCACCTCGTCCTGGCCCGCCGCTTTCCGGGCGAGGCGCAGGGCTTCGCGCATGAAGTGGTCGTCGGATTGGAGGATCAGGGACTCGGATGACATGGGCGTCTGGTGGCTCGGCTCCGGCGGGGTCGCAACTGGCTTCTGCCTGTGCGCGCAGTTGCAGAAGGCCGCACGCTGGGACATAGACGCGCCAACCTCTTTTCTCGCTATGCACGACCTATCCCCCAAAATCCTCCCCTCGCTCCTCGCCGCCGACTGGTCCCGTGTGGGCGACGAAGTGAAGCGCGCCGAGGCTGCTGGAGCCCCGTGGCTTCACCTGGATGTGATGGACGGCAGCTTTGTGGACAACATCAGCTTTGGCCCTCAGATGGTGCAGACCGTCCGCAAGTGCACCGAGATGTATTTGGACGTGCATCTCATGATTCATCGCGCCGACCACTACCTGGAGCGGTTCATCAAGGCGGGTGCGAACAACATCACGATCCATGTGGAGGCGAACTACGACACTTCGGTCGCCGAGACCCTCAAACGCATCCGCGCCGCCGGATTGCATGCCGGGATCGCCTTGCATCCGAGCACGCCGTTCAGTGCCGCGCTGCCTTATGTGAAGGACATCGATCTGCTCCTGGTCATGACCGTGGTGCCGGGCTTCGGCGGCCAGCCTTTTATGGAAAAGGAAACCATGCCCAAGCTTGCGGAGGCCCGTGACTATCGCGACGCCCATGGCCTGGGGTTTCACCTGGAAGTGGATGGCGGGATCTACACGACCACGGCCCCGATCGCCAGGAAGCACGGGGCCAATCTCTTCGTCTGCGGCACCTCGTCCTTCGGTCCGGCGGACATGAAGCAAGCCGTGGCCGACCTCGCAGCCTCGGTCCGGTAGGAGGCAATTCGGGCGTCTGAACAGCTTCGCGGAGGACCGCTTGTGAAATTTTTCACAAATAGGGGTTGCCGCACTGCGAGACGCTCGGATAATCGAGCACTCCTTCCGGCCCGCCCCGCACCGAATGACCGTCCTCCTCGGCAGTATCGACCTTACCTTCCTCGCCATCTCGCTGGCGAAGATCATCGTGCTGACCTTTATGGTCATCCTGCCCATGGTTGCCTACTCGGTCATGGCCGAGCGTCGCGGAGCCGCCATCATGCAGGACCGCGTGGGGCCGAACCGCACGAACCTGCCGCTCACCCTCCTGGGCTTCAAAAAAGACCTCTCGATCTTCGGCATGGGTGGCCTGCTCCAGCCGATGGCCGACGGCTTGAAGTTCATCCTCAAGGAGGACTTCACCCCCAAGCATGTCCGCACCTTTTACTTCTGGCTGGCACCCGCGCTGACGATGGTCCCGGCGCTGCTGACCTGCGCTGTGCTGCCCTTTGGCAGTGAGTTGAATCTTGGTTTCCTCGGCCTCGCCCAGCCGGTCAAGGCGGTGATCGCCGACCTGAACGTGGGGCCGCTCTACACCTTCGCCATCGCCTCGCTGGGCGTTTACGGCATCGTGCTCGCGGGTTGGTCGTCGAACTCGAAGTATCCCTTCCTCGGAGCCGTGCGCTCGTCATCGCAGATGATCAGCTACGAGCTGTCGCTGGGTCTCGCCATCGTGCCGGTGCTGATGGTTTTCGGTGAACTCAACCTGGGCAAAATCGCCGCCGCCCAGGATGCCGATGGCTGGCTGATTCTCCCATTATGGGGCCATGGCCTCTCGCTCGGACGGTTGCTGCTCTGGATTCCGATGCTCATTTCGTTCGTGATCTTCACGATTGCGATGTTCGCAGAAACCAACCGCATGCCTTTCGACCTGCCCGAGTGCGAAACGGAGCTGGTTGCCGGCTACCACACGGAATACTCGTCGATGAAGTTCGCCCTGTTCTTCCTGGGTGAATACGCCGCGATGATCATCGGCTCGGGCTTGGCGGTGACGCTCTTCCTCGGCGGCTGGAGCATCCCGTTTGGCCCTCTGCTCGGCCTTGGTTACACTCCAGGCGCAACGCCGCTCTGGTTGGGCTTGCTACACATCGCGACCTTCTTCGCCAAGGTGATCGTGTTCATCCTTTTCTTCATCGGCGTGCGCTGGACGGTGCCTCGTTTCCGCTACGACCAGCTCATGAAACTCGGCTGGCTGTGGATGTTCGAAATCGCCCTGGCCAATGTCCTGCTCACCGCCGTCATCATGTGGCTGGTGCCGCTCAAATAACTCTCGCTATGGCCACCGTCGTCGTCCAACGCCCCAAGCTGAAATGGCATGAGAAAGCCTTCGTGCTCTCCACGCTGTGGAAGGGCCTCAAAATTACCCTCGGCCATGCCGTGCGCATGCTTCAGGGCAAAACGAAGGTGACCATGCAGTATCCCGAGCAGAAGTGGGATGACCAACTGCCCGAATGGTATCGTGGTGCGCCCACACTCGTCACTGACGAGCAAGGTCGCGAGCGCTGCGTGAGCTGCCAGCTCTGCGAGTTCATCTGCCCGCCGAAAGCGATCAAGATCATCCCCAGCGAGATTCCTTCTGACGATCCCTGGGCCAAGGTGGAGAAGCGCCCCAAGGAATTCGATATCGACATGATCCGCTGCATCTACTGCGGCATGTGCGAAGAGGTCTGCCCCGAGCAGGCCATCTTCCTGCGCAAAGATTACGCCATCACCGGTGAGAGCCGCGCCGAGATGGTTCACAACAAAGCCAAGCTCTACGAGATCGGCGGCGTGCGCGAAGGTTTGGTCAACAAGTGGAACGAGTTGAAGTAATGCCCAGCGTCCTCTTCTACCTTTTTGCGGCGATCACCCTGCTCTTCGGAGTGGGCGTGGTGGTAGCGCGCAATCCTGTGGCCAGTGCGTTGTCGCTGGTGTGTTCCTTCACCGGGCTGGCTGCCTTGTTCATCAGCCTGGACGCCTACTTCATTGGCACGCTGCAAATCCTAGTTTATGCAGGCGCGGTGATGGTGCTGTTCCTGTTCATCATCATGCTGCTGGACATCAAGGCCGTCGAAGGGAGGCCAACGAATTACGCAACGGCAGTCGGCGGACTGCTGCTGGCGGTTCTCTTCACCATTCAGATCGCCATGGTGCTCGGCGGTTTCAAAGAAGGCCGCATCGCCTTGGCCGACCAGCCTCTGAAGATGGAAGCCACCGCCAGCAAGGCGACGCTCAACACCATCAAGGACGAGCTGGCCGAAGGCACGCTGCCCGATGCCAAGCTCATGGGCTTCACCCTGTTCGACAAGTATCCCTTCCAGCTCCAGGTCGTCGGTTTGCTGCTTCTGGCAGGCACCGTCGGCGTGGTGGTCCTCAGCAAGCGCGACCGCAAGGAGGAAGTGTCATGATCACCCTGAATGATTACCTGATGGTGGCGGGCATTCTGTTTGCCATCGGCCTCGCGGGCGTGGTGGTTCGCCGCAATATCATCGTCATCTACATGTGCCTGGAGATGATGCTCAGCGCCGCTAATCTGACACTGGTCGCCTTCTCGCGCTTTCATCTCGTCGATGGGGCACCCGACTACGCGGCGCAGTCGCTCGTTTTCTTCACCATCACCGTGGCAGCGGCCGAAGTGGCGGTGGGCCTCGCCATCATCGTGGCGCTCTTCCGAGCCAAGCAGAGCGTCGATGTGGAATCTGTGACCAAACTGCAAGGCTGATCGCGCATGACTTCCTATAACGCAGCCTCTGTCGCTCTCCTCCTGCCGCTAATGTCGGCATTCTTCATTCTCGTGCTGGGGCGGGTCGTGGGCACCACGGTGTGCAAAATGATCTCAGTGGGTTCCGCCGCGCTTTGCTTCGTGGCGAGTGTGGCCACCTTGGGAGTGGTGGATGATTCCGGCGTGTTGCTGAACTTCCTCAACGTGGGCAAGCTGCACGCGAACATCGGTTTCATCATCGACCAGCAGAGCCGCGGGATGCTCTTCATCGTCACTTTTGTCGGCCTGCTCGTGCATGTGTATTCGCTCGGCTACATGAGCGAGGACAAGTCGCAGAGCCGCTACTTCGGCAGCTTGAGCATGTTCATGTTCTCTATGACGGGCATCGTGCTGGCGGACAATTTCGCCATGATGTTCATCTTCTGGGAACTCGTGGGCCTGAGTTCTTATCTGCTCATCGGGCACTGGTTTGAGAAGCCGGAGGCGTGCGAGGCTTCGAAGAAGGCTTTCCTCACGAATCGCATCGGCGATTTCGGTTTCATGATCGGCATTCTCACCCTCTGGGCGGCGAGCAATGGCGAGCTAGGTTTTGCGCAGCTCCGCGAAAGCCTCAGCGGCGGCTCCGTGAGCGGCCCGTTGCATTCGGCTCCTGAGTGGGTGCTCACCTTGGCAGCGCTAGGCATCTTCATGGGTGCTGTCGGCAAATCGGCTCAGGCTCCGCTGCATGTTTGGTTGCCCGATGCGATGGAAGGCCCGACGCCTGTGTCGGCTCTGATCCATGCGGCAACGATGGTCGCGGCAGGTGTTTACATGCTGGTGCGCGTGAGCTTCATCATCGCTGCGTCTGAGACTGCGATGCAAGTCATCGCCGCTGTGGGCGGATTCACCGCTCTCTTCGCCGCGCTGATGGCGGTGCAGCAGAACGACATCAAGCGCATCCTCGCCTACTCCACTTTGTCCCAGCTCGGCTACATGGTGATGGCTGTTGGCCTCAAGGCAGGCGATGCGGGCATGTTCCATCTTTACACGCACGCCTTCTTCAAGGCGCTGCTCTTCCTCGGTGCCGGTGCTGTCATCTATGCCTGCCACCACGAGCAGAACATCTGGAAGATGGGCGGGCTGAGCAAGAAGACGCCGATCACCTTCCTGACCTTTTTGATCGGCACGGCAGCTCTCATGGGCATCCCAGGTCTGAGCGGCTTTTTCTCCAAGGAAGAGATCCTCGGTGCTGCCTACCACGAGTGTGGGTGGCTCTTCACAGCGGCAGCGTTCACCGCCTTGCTCACCAGCTTCTACATGAGCCGTTGCGTGATCGTCGCCTTCTTCGGCAAGGCGCGCAGCGACAATGCTGACCATGCACATGAAGCACCTCTGATCATGACTGCGCCGCTGATGCTGCTTTCGATCTTCGCCATCGCGTCTGGCTACGGCTTCTTCAGTGACCGACTTCAGGCGATGGTGCCCCACGCCGAGCACGGCGAGGGTCATTACTTGGTGATGGGCGTTTCTATCGCCGCCGTGGTGATCGGTGCTGGTCTCGCGTTCTTCCTCTACAACGGCAAGGACAAGGACCCGCTCAATATCAAGCTCTTCGCCAACCGCTTCTACGTTGATGAGATTTACGCCGTGATCGTGAAGGTGTTCCAGGATCGCCTGGCCTGGATCGTCTCCGGCCTGGAAAGTATTTTTGCTGATGGTCTGGTCGCACGTTTGCCTGCTGCCATCGCCTGCCGCGTGGGCAAGACAGCGCGCGCCCTTCAGTCCGGTCACCTTCAGGGCTACACCTTCGCGCTCGGCGCGGGAGTGATCCTGGCCATCTACCTCGTGGTGCAGGTGCTGCCGAAACATTAGGCCTTCCATATGGGACTGCTCGAACTCCTCATCTTCATCCCTCTCCTGGCCGCCGCCCTCATCGGTGCGGGTCTGCCGGGCAAGGTGATTGCACGCAGTGCTGCGGCCCTGAATCTCCTTCTGGTGCTCGCCGCCATTTCGCAGTTCAACGGCGGCAATACGTTGGCCCACAGCTATCCGATTCTCGACAATCCGGCGATTGCGTTTGCGGTGAAGGCCGACGGCCTCAGCCTGACGATGGCACTGCTGACGTGTTTGGTGCTGATCGCAGCCAACTGCCAGATCGGCGAAGGCAAGCCAGCGATCTACTACGTGTCCTCGCTGCTGATTGCGGGCGGCGCGATGGGTGCCTTCCTCTGCACGGACATTTTCTTCCTCTACGCATTCCATGAACTCGCCTTGATCCCGACGTTGCTCATGATCGCGATTCATGGCCACGGGGACGCCACCAACCGGCGCGCGATTGCCTGGAAGATCACAGTTTATCTGGGAGTCGGCAGTCTCATCCTTCTCGCTGGACTGGCAGCCCTGGTCGTGGCGCTGAAACCAGCCTCGGGACTCACCTTTGATCTGGGGGCTCTGATGCAGTCGGCCAAAGACCATCCGCTGCCCGCAGCCACGCAGGCGTGGATTTTCACGGCCTTGCTCGTCGGCTTCGGCACCCTGGTCTCGCTCTTCCCCTTCCATAGCTGGGCGGCACCAGCGTATGCAACAGCTCCCACACCAGTGGCCATGCTGCACAGCGGCGTGCTCAAGAAGTTCGGCCTCTACGGCCTGATTCGCATCGCCCTTCCGCTCTTGCCATTGGGCGCGAAACACGAATGCGTGCAGCAAGCGCTGCTGTGGATGCTGATCGGAAACATCATCGTCATCGGTCTCGTGACGATCCATCAGCAGAAGCTCGACACCCTCCTGGGCAATTCGAGTGTGATGCACATGGGCTACATCTTCCTCGGCATCGCGGCGGGGACTCAGGTGGCTATCAATGGGGCCATCATCCTCATGTTCGCTCACGGCATCAGCATCGCCCTGCTCTTCGCCTTGTGTGGTAGAATGCGCAATCAGCTGGGCACCTTGGAATTCTCCAAACTTGGCGGCCTCGCAGCCAATGCGCCCTTCCTCACGGTGATGTTTGCCTTTGGCACCTTCGCTTCCATCGGCTTGCCTGGCCTTGCCAACTTCGCGGGTGAAATCATGGTCTTCCTGGGAGCCTTCGACAGCAATCTCAATGACGGCCTCAAGCTCATCCACTGGGCGACGATCCTTGGCCTCTGGGGCGTGGTGATGTCTGCCGTTTACATGCTTCGTGCCTTCCGGAACCTCTTCTTCGGCAAGGCTGCCTCCGGCCATTTTATGAGTGATCCTGTCATCACCCAACGCGTGTCGTTCGTGCTTCTGGCGGGCGTCTTGCTGGTGGTGGGCTGCTGCCCCGGATTGATCACCGGCCTGCTCAAAGACCTCACGATCGCCGCCCCATGATGTCTTCCTTCTCCATTGAGATTTTCCTCGCGGTCGTTGGCGTCTTGCTCATCGCGCTGGATGCCTTCGCCACCGAACTGAATCGCAAAGTGGTGCCGTGGGCGGCCATTGGGGCGACCGGACTCGCTTTGATCCTGATGCTCACTCGCAGCGCAGACATCCCTGCCTGGATCACGCCATTCTATGCGATGGATTCGCTGGCGGTGTTCTACAAGGTCTTCGCTCTCGTGACCACGCTGATCGTTCTGATCATCGCTCTCGAAGGCGACTTTATCACGGCTTACTTCTCCAGCTCCGAGGGCGTGAAGACGCGCATCGGTGAATTCTATGCCCTGCCCTTGATCGTGTGTTCGGGCATGATGTGGATGGCGTCGGCCAAGGATCTGGTGGCGCTCTTTGTTCCGCTCGAACTGGTCACCGTCAGTTTCTATGTGCTGGTGGCCTTCACCCGCCGCAGCGCCATGTCCCTGGAGGCAGGTGTGAAGTATCTCATTCTCGGTGCTCTGAGCACGGGCGTCCTGGTCTTCGGCATTGCCTGGGTTTACGGCGCGACGGGCTCCCTGAGTTTTGAAGGAATTGCCGCTGCGGCGGTCAATCCTGCCACCAATGCGGTCGCATTGATGCTCGGTGCCGCGCTCCTCCTGGCGGGCCTGGGCTTCAAAGTGGGTGCCGCTCCGTTTCAGATCTGGATTCCCGATGTGTATCAAGGCGCACCCACGCCGGTGACGGCCTTCCTGTCCGTGGGATCGAAGGCGGCAGGCTTCGTGGTCCTGACGCGGGCCGTTCAAGCCTTCACGGTCAACGGCTCGCACATTGGCACTCAGGTGGCCAACGCCCTCCTGGCGGCGGCGGCGCTCACCATCTTGCTCGGCAGCTTGCCTGCGATTTTCCAGACCAACGTCAAGCGCCTCATGGCCTACTCCTCGATCAGCCACGCTGGCTTCATGGTCCTGGCTCTGGCATGTGGGGCTACGGGCACCGTGGCGTTTTACATGGGCACCTATCTACCGGCTACCTTGCTCGGCTTCCTCCTCCTGGTCGTGCTCCGCACTCAAGGTGTGGGTGATGAACTCAAGGACCTCGCCGGTCTCTCGAAGCGCTCCCCGCTGCTCGCCTTTGCCCTCGCGGTTGCCTTTGCATCGATGGCAGGTCTGCCGCTGACGGCCGGATTCATGGGCAAGCTGCTCGTCTTCATGGCGGCGATCTCGAAGGCCCACTACGGCGTGGTCGCCCTCGCGGTGATCGGCGCGGCTGCGGGTTTCTACTATTACTTCCGGCCGATCCTGACTGCCTATTCGCCTGTCGAAGGTGAGTCCACCAAGCTCCAGGTCTCTCCTGTGGCAAGGGTGACGATTGCCGTGTTGATCGTCGGTGCCGTTGCCGTCGGTGTGTATCCAAAGCTGCTCCAGAGCGTCCTGAAGTAGGTTGGCAAATCAGGCCATTAGGCCCACGCGACTCAAGCTGGCTCCAGGGAAAATCTTGCCAGGGTCAATCGCACCCATGGCTCCCGCGAGCACTTCGGCGAACACGTCCCGGTAGTCGAACGTGATCCCGACTCCGCCAGGGCCGAGGGGATTGGTTTCATCCATCGCCCCGATCGGCCAGTTCCCAAGGATACGTCCGCCTTTGACCTTGTCCCCGAGGGCCATGAAGCAGAAGCCGCGACCGTGGTCGGTGCCGAGCGAGGCGTTCTCGTAGATGCGTCGGCCGAACTCCGTGGTGACCATGATCGTGTAGTCCGAGCGCTGCCTCTGGAGATCAGTCTCGAAGGCTGCAAGCCCCTCAGCCAACTTTTGTGCATTGCTGGCGAAGCCGCCTGCCGTCGAGTTCTGGAAAAAGTGCGTGTCCCATCCCGGCAAGTCAATGCAGGCCACTTCGAGCCCCACGCGGGCCTTGATGAGGCGAGCGAGTTCGCGCAAACCGTCGGCGAAGCTGTTGTTGGTGGGATACTCGGCCCCGTTCTCGGGTGCGTAACGAGAGCTGTGCATCGCGGTGACGCGCTGGAACAAATCCAGTGTCTGCTGCCCGCGCTTGCCCAGCAGCGTGACGTCGGCACCATACATCGCACGCAGGGCTCCGACGACTGCCTTGGGGTCGCCCGAGGGTGCCTTGATCGAGATGTCGTCGATGTGCTCCAGCACGCTCACCGAAGGCGCGCCGCGCAGGCTTTCGGGGAGCTTGGTCCCGATGGCTACCGCACTGAGGGCCGAGGTGCTCTGATCGGCGCGAGAGCGAAGAAAGCGCCCGAGCCAGCCGCCGCCCGCAGGTCTGCCCTTCTCGGAGTCGCCATGCTCCATCTGATCCTGACATTCAAAGTGCGACCCGCTCGTGCTGTCCGTGCCCACCCCTTGCACCATGCCCAGGCGCCCCTCTTTGAAGGCGGCCTCCAGCGGCTTCAGCATGGGATGCAGCGCGTAGCGGTCATCAAGCTTGAGGGAGCTGTCGGTCGAATCCCCAGGGCGCTTCACGGCGAGTGTGGGACGCGCGTTGTAGTAGTGATCGTCAGCATACGGCACCACCAAGTTCATCGTATCCGCACCGCCGCGCAGGAAGACGCAGATCAAAGTGTGAGTGCTCGTGGCCTCAGCCGCCGCAGGAGCATTGACGAGTAGTTGGGTGAGGGCAGGCATGGGATGTATCGTCTTCATCATTCAGCATCTCATGAAGGCCGGGCTCGCCAGCATCAGGCCCAGGAGTTCAGCTTTGGCGATCGACGAGTTTTGCTTTTGGGTCTGTGCATCGGCCGCTGATGCCAAGGCTTTCAGTTCGTCCTGGCTCGGCACTCGACCCAGCAAATGGGACCACCATCGCGAGATGACTTCTTCGCGATTGCCCGAGGCGTTGATCGCCTTTTCTAGTTCGGCCATGGGCACCCGCACGTCATTGCCCAGCTTTCCCGATGCCAGCGCGAGGGAGAAGTTCCAACGCCAGAGCAAGGTGCCCATCCACGGTGCTTCCTCGTCGGGATAGCCATCGGGCGTCGGATACTGGAAGAGTCCATGACCCAGCCGCGCAAGGTATTCGAGCAGCGGACCCTGGCGGTTCCGGCTAACCTCCACATGCGTATCGGAGGCGAGTGTGCGCAGGGAGCTGACCATGTAACGGAAGGGGCGCTTCAACAGCGTGCCCCTTGCCGCCATGAACTCTTCGCTGTTCAACAGCAGCCGGAGCATCGCCTTGATGTCGCCATCGGTGCGGGTGAACTCGCCAGCCACGCGGTCCACGATGCTGGCGGGCGGATCGTAGCTGATGAAGCGCACGCACAGCTTATGGGCGATGAACTTCGCCGTGCTTCGGTGACGCACGGCGATGCGCACAAGATGATCGAGATCAGTCTCGCCGCCGCCCGCCGGAATGACCTGGCCGAGCACTCGCTTGTCGCCGTCGTCGTGGAAGTCAGCATTGAAGAACGACCTGCCGCGGGCTGGTGCCTGGAAGCGCTCGACCACGCCACGCGGGCCCCGACGTGCGCCGCCCTGCTTGTCTTTGAGCAGGTTCACCGTCCAGCCGCTCAGGCATCTCGCCGCTTCACGCACGTCGGTCTGGGTGTAGCCGCCATGCACGCCTAACGTGTGTAATTCGAGCAACTCCCGGGCATAGTTTTCGTTCGGCACCGGCTTGTCCTTCGTCACTCGATTGCTCCTTCCATCCAGGTAAACCAGCATCGCTGGCGAGGTGGCGGAGGCGCGGATCACATCGTGAAAATTGCCCAGCGCGTGCTTGCGGATCACATCGCGGTCATCGCTGGGCTTGAAGTAAAGACAGTCCCCTTTCTCGAGATCGATGTTGAGGTGGTCGGTCCAGAATTCCACCATCACCTCGAAGAGCTGACGCTTCGAATAGATCGCCCGCAGCATCGAGTGCCGTGTGAGTTCATTGCGCAGCACTGGCTTCTTGAACTCGTAGGCATCGCCCTCGGAATAGAACAAGCTCTCAAACCTCCTCGCCCGCAGATCGCACAGAGAATCGTCGATGTGCTCGGGGTGCAGTTGCTCTTCGATCCAAGCACCTCTGCCGACCTGCTTCACACGCTCCAGGTCGCCAGGCCACGCACCGAAGGCTGCACGCGAGAGAAGGTGGAACTCCGGGTCGATCTCGGTGCTTGTTGGCAGTTCCAGCTTGTTCGGCATGGAATCGCCCAGGACATCCGTCAGGGTGCTGATGGTGCGCTCGCAACTCGTCAGCGCTGCAGCCCCTGAGGAGAGGGCGACCGCTTGCAGAACGTGACGACGGGAAGCCATAACGGACGGGTGACGAAGTCAGGAGTTCACTGGCATCGGGGGCGGTTGGGCCTCAATCACGGGTGCAGGAGTAGCCTTGGACCCAAACCAACTGCGCACGTTCACACCCATGCCGATGACACCGATGAGAGGCAGAATGACGAACCAGCCGATCACCGGCACGAGCGCGCAGCAGATCAGCACCAGGCCACCGTTGCGCGTCTGCTGCCACGCCTCACCCTTCGGCCAGAGGCGCTCGCCGATCAGACTCGCCAGACCTGCGCTGCCCATGAAGCCCCACACGATGAGCGAGCCGGAAACCAGGATGCCAGGCACGGGCCCGAGACGCTTGCCGATGATGGCGATGAAGAGACTGGCGACAATCACCGGTAGAAATCCGATCAGCAGGGACTTGCCCACGCCTGATTGCGACACGACGAGCCGCCGCGCAAACCCTTCTGGCCAAAGGCCCCGGCTGAGCATCCACAGGGCCGGCATGCCCACGACGAAGCCGCTCGCGATGGCGACCCAAATCATGACGTCTGACATTAACATATTCTCTTTGATCCTCGGGTTGGGTTCAGTGTTGGGTGAAGTTGATCGTGCGGTTCAACGCATCGCACGGGTCCTGGTAACGCGTTTTCTATTTCTCCTTCGGATCATCCTTGGGACGATTCTTGTCCTTGGGCTTGATCTTGTCGAAGGCGATTCGTTGCTCGGGTGTCAGTTCCTTGTCGATAGCCGCGACGGCCGTGTCCACGATCTGCCAGATGTCTTTGATCGCTACCTTCCGTAGCTCCGTGAGGTCTTTCACCGCGACATCGACATGCTGTTCCAACACCTGCTGCTGGGCTTCGGTGGGGTGAATCTTGGACAAGTGCTTGAGCGCTGCTTCACGCCAGAACTTCGGGTCCTCCTTCTTCTTGACCACCGCGCTGTGAACGATCACACCCAGGAAAAATCCAACCCCAACACTGACCACGACCAGGAGGGAGATCAAAACGACGGCAGAGGTGCGACTGCGAAAAATCATGGCCAGGTGAGGTCAATGGTGAGGGGATTCTCCAGTCCGGGCACTTCGAGGCGAGGCTGATACCACTGGCTGAAGGCATAGCCACCGCTGACTAGGCATAGCACCGTGGTGACGATCAGAGCGCGAAGGCTCAGCGCGGCGACCAGCTCCAGCCATGCAGGCTCTTGCAGGTCACGGCTGCGAGCCAGCACGCGCGTAGCAAATCCCAGGGGCAGGGGAGGAACGGGCTCCGAGGCACCACGGCGGGCCTCTTTGGCTGCGGTCAGCCAGCGTTGGTCAAAGTTCTTCATGGCGATTCAAAGTCAGATTTCATGAGGGCGCGGGCAAATTGGCGAAGCTTCATCCTGGCGCGCATGGCCCGCATCTTGACCATGGGCCGAGTCCACCCTGTCTGCGCACTGATTTCCTGGGTGGAGCGCTGCTCCAGATCCAACAAGGTCAGCACCAGTCGGTCGGGCGGCGACAGGTGAGCAAGCAGTCGTGTGACAATCGCCTTGGCGTCGAAGGCGTGGTCGGGAGGCGGCTCGCTCTGGCGCTCCAGCAGGTAGTGCAGCCATTCCGTTTCGCCCGCACTCAGGTCTGCCATCCGCCACTCCGGTCGCGAACGCTCCGCTCTCAAGGCATCCAAGCAAGTCCGCACCGCCAGCCGCGACACCCAGTGCTCGAACGGAACGCCCTCGCGAGGCACGTAGGCATCGAGCCTTTGGAACACCTTGATCAACACTTGCTGCACCAAGTCCTCCTCGCTCTCGCGTCGAGGCAAATGGTTGCGCACCCATCGCCGCACCAGTGGATGCAAATGATCCACCAGCGACTCCGCCGCCACGGCATCGCCCACCTGCACCCGCTGGATGCAGGTCTGCACGTCGAAGGCGTCTTGCATCGCAGGGCTGGTCATGATGGAGAAGTGCAAAGCACACGCCAGCTAAACGCGATCGGCGGGGAGTGGTAACGGGGAAATGGGGGGGGGAATGTAGATCCTCCAGCAGATGCAGTAAACACACTCGATCTAGTCACGCGCAGGATGCTCAAGTGCATCGCAGCTTCGATTGGATAAGTGTTATGCGCGCGCACTCGACTTAATCATTTTTGTTCTCGACAAGATCACCCTCAATATCGCAAATTAATTTAATAGTGAATTGTTTGGTTGGGATGAGTCAGCCAAGTCATTTCGGTTGAACAATTGGACTAAATAAACAAGACCACTGCATTATTGCCTATGAAACCATCTAGTCGCGACTGGTTAATGCCAGTATTACTTGTGCTGATAGCCTCTTCAGCGCAGGCCGTTTGGGTGCCTAGCCATGGTCCGGACGGACTGATCGCTTCTGATGGAACCGCTTCCGATGGAAGTGCCCAATACACGCCCCAGTATTGGATCGCTATTGGTCAGGAAACTCAGTCTAGCCCGGTCGAGGCCGACATCAGTCGTCCCATCACCAGTCAGGACGATCCAGGCACTCCCGAAGACGAGACCAGCTACGGTGATCCCGTGTGGCTGACTGAGTTCAGGGCGGCCGTTGATGCAGGCCACCTCACCCTTTGGACGCCTCCTACAACACCCTTCTGGTGCAGCGGCCAGTTGATTTATGTGAATGTGCAGGGGCATTATCGTTCCGCATTAGACACTGATTCGGATGGCTTGCGCGATGACGTCGATCCCTTCCCGGCGGACTTCCATAACAACAACACCTATTGGGATGGCGCGACCGCCACAATGATCGACGGGCAGATGATGGTCATGATCTCAGATGGGACGTGGTGTTCCATCGTGCCAGATGGCGTGAATTATTTTGTCGGCAACATCAGTGCGGAGAATAGCGATGGAGACACGCTTCCCGACGTCATTGATCCTTATCCAACCGACAGCAACAACAATAGCTTCTATTTCCCCGGTGGCAGATCAGTGATCAATGGCATCACCTACCTTTTCCGCGCCCAATGGTGTGCAGGCAATGGATCATCATCACACCAGGTTACTTGCACCGTTAGCGCCACGGGAGCGACCGTTGATGTGCCTGACCCCCTCTATGATGCCTTCACTGCCGAGACCAGCGGCAAGGTGGTTCTCCATTGGGATGGTGGAACTATTTGGATGGATGGAGTTCAATCAACGTTCCCGCCCGTGAATTACTACAGCAGTAACATTGCGGAACTCATCGACTCCACAGTGGATGGGACGCCGGACCAGTATCTCGGCACCGATGGCGCGACGCATCCTCCACGGGGCGTGCTACTGGATGGCTCACCAGACTTTTCCGTCGATAGTGACGGGGATAGTTTACCGGACGAAATTGATCCATACCCTTGGGACTCCTGGAATAATTCCTATTTCACCTGGAACGGAGGTTCAGGATATTGGATCGATGGGCAGCCTTGGTCATTTGGATACATGTCGGTCCCAGGCAATGGAGATGCCAATGCCGATGGAATCGGAGGCGATGATTCTGATGGAGACTCAATACCCGATGTGTTTGATCCCTATCCGGTGGACTCCAACAACAACTGCACATTCTGGACAGGAGGCACCTTCTTCATCAACAATGTCTCGGAAACAATTCCCGGACGCTGGATCAGGGCAGATACCGCCCAGGTGGATACGGACTCAGATCAGATACCTGACAGTATCGACCCCTATCCAGGAGATTCGTTCAATACCCCCCCGCCTCCTGATCCGGCCACTCAGCCCACTTATTTTTGGGTCGGCGGAGTGTTCATACTGGACGGGGCCAGCTTCACTTGGAATGCGGGCGACTATCCAGGAAGCTGGTCGGATTCCGACAACGACAACCTCCCCGATCCCTTCGATCCCTACCCTTACGATACCATGAATGGCAATATTTGGTGGAGCGGTGGCTCCTTCACCATCGATGGAAATAGTTCGTATTTCGAGTCTCGCCTCATTTCGTCTAATTCCGCCGACTTTGATATCGACGGCCTCCCGGATCAGATTGATCCCTATCCTTCCGATTCTAGTAACGCCGCGCCTGTGCCTCCGCCACCGCCCGTGTATTCAGAATGGTGGTCTGCCGCAAACTTCGTCATCGATGGAGTGCTGACAGAAATCCCCTCCACGGGGTTGTATTCGCTTTATGACTCGGATGGGGACACCATCCCCAACGAAATCGATCCCTATCCCTGGGATATGGGCAATAACACAGCGAGCTGGTCGGATGGCGATACGCTTCGTTGGATCTCGAATACCGAGGTGGACCTGCCCGATTTCTACACCCGATCTGATCTGTATGACGGCGGTGATGCAGACAATGACGGCCTTCCGAACAGCGTCGATCCATTCCCAAACGATGGATGGAATGACAACCACTACATCTATCCTCCAGCGACCACCACCCAATTGGTTAACAATCTGCCTAAGCAATTCGAGCCTACGCGTTACAATGGGTTTTGGAAAGACTTCGATCAGGACGGGATACCAGACCCTGCAGACCCTTACCCTTGGGATCAGTATAACTTGAACGACACCGATTCTGATGGAATCCCCGACTGGGCAGAAGCTCTCTATCCTTCGGTCTTGGATCGTTTCAACCCCAACGATGCTGCCCAGACACGCGCCGATGGCATCACTTATTTGACGGCCTACTACTACTGGATGTTCCCTTTGGACGAGCCTCTTCAGGCTACTTGGGATTTGGATGGCGATGGGATGTCAGATATTTATGAATTGCTCAATGGACTAAACCCCTGGGATTACACTGATGCCCTGGATTGTCCGGCGCAGGACTTTGTCTTTAACTTCCAGAAGGCCTCCTTGGGTCGGTCTCCCCTCGCTGTAGTCACGGATTCAGAGTTTTTGACCCTCTCAGACGGGTGGCCTCGAAGTTCGATGATTAGTGGCGCAGGAAATACCTCGTGGCAGACCGGTGCATGGGATCAGGACTGGGATGGTGATGGTCTGAGCAATGGTGACGAGGTCTTTGTGTTTGAGACGAATGCGCAGTATCCCACCAGCTACTCTGAACAAACAGACCTTTATGCGGTGGTTATTGAAGCCGCACTCACCAACGGAGTTTCGGCAACCACTTTGATGAACATTGGATCAATGGTTCAGGCCTATCAGGCAAGTCAATCCGGGGGAATCAATGGTTGGCCGGGAGGTGTCCCCACTAGTGGAGGCACTGGCGGGTCCAACACCGATCCAGACGACGGTGACGGCGAAACCTGCACCGCCCCATGATGACGACTGCCCTTTCTCCTTCGTTCGCATTGCGTGCAACTACCCATTTTCCCTTTTCCTTTCCCATGAAGTCTTTCTCTACCCTCACCTTTTTGGCGGCCCTTTGCATGTCGCTGGTCCCAACTTCAAATGTCTTGGCTCTCCCCGTCGATTTGTCGATCCCCTCAGGCGGATTGGGGCCCACACGTTCCGACGGTGCTGCCGAGCACTGGTTGGAACTCGGAGAGTTTGAGTTTGGTCAGGGCCTCGCCCTACCCTTGCGCGTGTGGTTTGACAGTGATCGCACGACCCCTGTGCCAGATTTTGGCAGTGGTTCTCTGTGGTGGCGCTCTCCGGTGCTTCATGCGCGCGTTCTCACCAGCAATGATACCCGCGTCAGCATCATGCTTCCCTGTGGGAAGATCCTCGTGATGGACCGCAATGGCGACCACATCGCTACTCCAGATGGAGAATGGTCAGGGCGTTACGCGGGAAAGAACCTCTTGGTATCCCGGGAGGATGGATGGGAGCTGGAGTTCAATGCGGACAAGTGGCTGATCAGGCTCCGGACTGACACCGGGCGCACCCTCCTTTGGGAGCGGCAGCCCAACGGGCTCTTAACCGCTGTTCGGGAGGCGGGAAAGGAAGTGCAGGTCGGCAAGACCAAGGCAATGCAGTCAGGCGTTGCGGGGCTTATGATCAAGCGAGCTACGGCTACCGGTCTCATCACCTCCATCACCGCGCGGACCTCGTTTGGCTTGAAAACGTATGCCTTTTCGTATGACAATCAGCAGCGTCTTGCGGCAGTGACCTTGGCAGATGGCTCACAGGAATCCTACGCCTACAGCACCACTGCCGAGGGTCATCCACAGATGACGGTCACCAGTCGCTCGTTGGTGGACAGCATCCTGGTCTGGGACAAGTCGAGCCGCAAGCTTCGCTCGGACGGCGTCTGGTCTTATGACATCGAGTCCTCCTATTCCACCACCAATCCCAAGATGGTCCGCCGCGGACCTCAAGGCGAGACGGAGACTTACCTGGACGACAGCACCAAGAGCGGCCAGGTCATCTTCACGGCGGCCGATAGCACCACTACCACACGCCAGATGGTGTTGAAAGGCGCGGCCAAGGGCAAGCTCGAGTCCGTCACCCGCACCCTGGTTGGCAAGTCCCGCGTGACCACCTACCGCGCGACCTTCGATGACCAGGGCTCCATCGCCTCGGAGACCGATGCGCTGGGCCACAAGACCACCCACGCTCACACCTACTGGGGCGCAGGCCCGCAGTCCGGCATCAAGACCCACACACGCACCGATGCCACCGGAGCGGTGACCAAGGAGGAGTTCGACCAACACGCGAACCTCATCGCCAGCACTGATGCGCTGGGGAATACCTTCCGCTTCAGCTACGATGCCCAGAACCGCCGCACCCAGACCACCGGCCCGGATGGCAAGGTGGTGGAAAGCCTCAGCTATACGCCGCAGGGTCGCCTCGGCTCCCGCATCGATGCCGCTGGAGCGGTGACCAAGTTCGGCTACGACAAGGACGGCAACCGCACCACCACGATTGACGCCCTGGGCCACGAGACCAAGGATGAGTTCGACACCCGTGGCAACCGCCTCAAATCCACCGATGCCCTGGGCAACACCTGGAGCTACGAGTATGACAAGGGCAATCGCCTCGTCCGCACCGTCGCGCCCGATGGTCAGGAGACCGAGCGCCGGGTTTATAACAAGGAAGGTCGTCTCATCACCGTCATCGACGCCGCCGGGAATACCACGCTCACCGAATACGATACCTTTGGCCGCGTCACCGCCCGCACCGATGCCCTGGACCGCACCACCCGCTACAGCTACGATGTGACCAGGGGTGCCGTCGGCTGCCAGGCCTGCAATGCCTCCTCCATGCCCACCCTCATTACCCTGCCCAGCGGACGCAAGATTCAGCGCGCCTACGACGCGGACAAGCACCTCATCGCCGAGACCATCGCCTTCGGCACCGCCCAGGCCGCCACGACGAAGCACGTTTATGATCTGGCAGGCAACCTCCTCACCACCACCGATCCCCTGGGCCGCGTCACTCGCCACGACTACGATGCCGCCGGTCGCCGCGTGAAGGCCACCTTCCCCGACCAGACCACCAAAACCTTCGCTTACGATGCCGCTGGCCAGCTTACGGCCGAGACCGACGAACTGGGCCACACCACCCGCAGCAGCTACGACGCCTACCGCAACCTCACCGCTATCACCGACCCCGCAGGGAACACCACCCGCATCCTCTTCACCAGCCCCGGCTCTGCCGCCCTCCATCGCCCCGACGCCACCGCCACCCCCGAAGGCCGCCTCACCCGCACCACCTACGGCCTCCTCGGCCATCGCCTCACCCAGACCACCGGCGAAGTCCTCCCAGCCAGCGACAATACAAAATCTCAAATCCCGAATCCTAAATCCTCGGTGCCCTCTGTGGTTAAGTCCGACACTGACGTAGCGACGGCCAAGCACGTCTATGATACCGCAGGCAACGAAATCGAAACCACCGACCCCGTGGGCAAGGTGACCAAGCACACCTACGACGCCCGCCACCGCCGCCTCACCACCACCGATGCCCTGGGCCGCGTGTGGAAATACAGCTACACCGCCAGTGCCGGAGCCAGCGGCAATCCCCCCTGCTGCGGAGCCGACCCCACCGCCAACGCCCGTGCCCAGACCACCACCTTCCCCGACGACACCACCGAAACCCGCATTACCGACGCCGCTGGCCAGCTCATCGAGACCAAGGACGCCAAAGGCGACAGCGTGAAATACGCTTACGATCCCGATGGCCGCCTCACCACCCTCACCGACGCTCGCGGCTCCGTCACCCGCTGGACCTACGACCCACGCGGCAAGCTGGAGAGTAAGGTCTATCCCGACAAGACCTTCGAGGCCTACGAGCACGACGCTGCAGGCCAACTCCTCACCCGCACCCGCCCCGACGGCACCGCCGCCCTCAACACCTATGATCAGCGCGGTCGCCTCCTCAGCACCGTCTGGAAACGCACCGGCCCCGCCGATCCTACCGCCCCTCAGCTCCCCGGCGAAAGCCGTTACGCTTACGACAAGGCCGGCCACCTGACGAACGCCACCAACCCCAGCGCCGGGATCCTCCGCAGCTACACCCCCACCGGCAAGATCGAGTCCGAGACCCAAAAGCTCACCGCCGACCTTGGCCAAGCGAAAGCACCGGAAGCTCCCAGCTACAAAGTGAGCTACGACTACACAGCCGACGGACGCATCGCCACCATGCACTATCCAGACGGCAGTAAAGTAGGCTACACCTACACCCCACGCGGCCAGCTCGCCGAGGTTTCAGAACGGAGAACTGAGAACCCTGAACCGAGAACGGTAGCCACCTACACCTACCGCCCCACCAACCAACCCGCCACCCTCACCCTCGCCAACGGCGTGAAGACCGTGAAAACCTACGACGCCGTGGGCCGTTTGGAGAAAGTCATGCACCTCACCCCCGGCGGCACCGAACTCTGGAGCGAGACCAGTCGCTACGACCAGCGCGACCGCCGCACCGCGAGGATTCATGGTGAAACCGCAGACTTGTTCGCCTACGACCCCGCCGGGCAGGTGATCGCCGCTGCCTATCAGCAGGCGGCCACCACTGTCCCCGCCGCCCCTGCCAATCCGAACGAAAGCAAGGCCGACGGAAAGAGTTTCGAAGCCCAGCAAACCTTCAACTACGATCCGGCGGGCAATCGCAAGGCTTTCCAAGACGTGGACGGAACCAAGACCGACTACCAAACCAACGAAGCCAATCAATACACGTCCGTGGCCGATCACGCGCCGCGCTACGACAAGAACGGCAACTTGCTCACCGACACCCGCAACACCTACACCTGGGACGCCGACATCCACCTTCTCAGCGTCACCACCAAAGCAGAGAAGAATCAGGATTCAGGAATCAAGAATCAGGAATCCACCACCCGGTTTGCGTATGACGCCCTCCACCGCCGCGTCGCCCGCCTCGAACCCGACGGCACCCTGACGCAATTCATCCACGACGGCTGGAACGTCCTCGAAGAGCGCAGTTCAAATCATAAATCCCAAATCATAAATCATAATTCCTTCATCTGGGGCTCTGACATCTCTGGCACTGCCCAAGGCGCCGGCGGCATCGCAGGGCTCCTCAAATCAACCGAGAACCGCGAACCGAGAACTGAGAACTTCTTCGGTTACGACAGCAACGGCAATGTCGTCCTCCTCACCGCCACAGACGGTAGAGAAACCGCCCGCTACAGCTACGACGCCTTTGGCAAAACCCTCACCGCCACTGGCGAAGCTGCCACCACCAACAAGTATCGCTTCAGCACTAAGCCCATCGAAGCCTCAAGCGGATTGGCGTTCTACGGCTTCAGGTATTACTCGCCGGATCTGGGACGCTGGACGGCGCGGGATCCCTTCCGTGAACGAGGTGGAATTAACTTACTCATTATAGCAAACAATAATGCGATCTCACATGTTGATGTGTTGGGCCTCTTGGTGGGTCCCCCACCAGACTTTGTCTTGGTTGGCACATACTCGACCGCTGCTGAGGCACAAGCAGCTGCAGTAGCAGTCGAGGCCGGTGGTGCGGCCGCGGGTGGAGCAGGTGGATGCACGATTGCAACAGTGATCCTACCCGCAACTTGCGCAGCCGCAGTTGGGGCTGCAACTGGGTGTGTTCTGGCGAAATGCACTCCTGTAGGAAAAGCAGTATCAAGCGTAATTTTTCAACTTTTTTACAAGAACGAATGTGACGCGATAAATGAGTGGGCTGACCAAGTGGCGAACAGTCAATGCCCTCCATGTGGGCCACCTCCCCAGGGCGGGGTTCGAACTGACTTGGTGCCTCCAAGCGCTCCACATTGGCCATGCACCGGGGATCACACGCACACATGGTGGTTTGAGATGCATCAGAGACCTTACCCAGACTGCACATGCTTCCCAAAGAAGATCAAGACTGTAACGTGTCATGACACCGGCGTCACTCATCCAGACTGAATCTCTAATGGTGGTTGTTGAATCTCAATTTTTGCGTCGGTCAAACAATCAATCCGTGGCGCTAAATCTGCCAAAGCGTGCAACCCCCTTTGGTGTCAGAAAATCATATGAAATACGCTGACGGATCAATTGCACGACTCGGTGATATTGTGTCAATTCAGCTATTCGATGGGCCTCACGAAGGGAAGATCGTAATGCTGGGTGATACATTAGAGCACTTGAACCTTGATTCAGAATTTGTGAAGTGGGTCGTTAGCGAAAGGCTCATAGAAAAGGACTTCGTCGCAATTCAGTGGACAGGAAAAAACCCACTTGAGCATCATGATCCAAATTTTGCTCCTGTTGGTGATATTCTTTTCACCGGACTTGACGAGAGTATCAGGAAAGGGTCAGGAGACGATTCCTGACAGTTTCTAGTTTTTCGACGAGGTCACCGGATGCCCAGGCAGTTGCGAATCCAGTATCCCGGTGCGGTGTATCACATCGTGGCGCGCGGGGATCGGCGGGATCCCATTGTCGTTAATGACGGTGATCGGGAGATGTTTGTGGCGACGCTAATAAAATGCCAGGCATATAGTGTGTTGACACACGAGTCCTCCACGCCACCTTCGACCCCGCCTGAATAAAATGCCAGGCATATAGTGTGTTGACACCCGAGTTCTCCACGCCACCTTCGACCCGCCATGAGCCGCCGAAGACCATCCCCGCTTGCTTCCAAGCCCAAAATCCCATCCGATCCATTCGTCGGAATCGAGGCGAAGACCGCTGCGTATCCAGGCGCGAAATCGTGGTCGGGTGGGCGGTTTCGGATCAAAGGGCCGGAGGTGTTCGATGCGCACGCCTACCACGTCATGTCCCGCACCTGCGGAGGCGACATTCACTTCGACGACGTGGAAAAGGAAGCGCTGCGCCGACTGATCTGGAAGATGAGCGAGTTCCTCG
The DNA here is from genome assembly GCA_963204975.1 of Verrucomicrobiota bacterium. GTDB lineage: Bacteria > Verrucomicrobiota > Verrucomicrobiia > Verrucomicrobiales > Verrucomicrobiaceae > JAEUHN01. The sequence goes on from CAUJJC010000356.1 coordinate 31,118, forward strand.
GCATCCAGGTCCTCACCTACTGCGTGATGAGCAATCACTTCCACATCCTCGCCTCCGTGCCGCGACAGACCCTTTGGCTGGAGCGTTTCGAAGGACCCGGCGGAGAAGAGGCGCTGCTCAAGCATCTGGCGACCTTCTACAGCCGCCTCTTCATGACCCAACTGCGCGACGAACTGACCGAGTTCCGCCGACTTGGCTTGGAAGATCAAGCGCAAGCGAGACTCGACTCCTTCAAACGCCGCTTCTGTGATCTGTCCATCTGGTGCAAAGAAATCAAAGAACGGTTCGGGCGTTGG
>CAUJJC010000357.1 GCA_963204975.1 Verrucomicrobiota bacterium
AGCAGCCTCCGCTGGGCGGGCGCGTACCAGATTTTCTTTTGCCGCCTTTCCCTTCGCCCACATAACATGGTCATAGCTAGCGATTAAACGGAAAAACAATAAAACGACTCCAGTCATCAAATCAGTGATGGAAGCCATGTAGCTTTGTTCGGAGTCGATTTGCTCCAGTGGAGGTTCGGATGCGGGGGTCATTTGAATTGTAGGTTAAGTGGAGGGCTACCCCAGCCCTGCTCGATCGTCACCACGAGGCACGGGATGGGCTTCGTGGTGCTCGCCCAGCGTGCCAACAACTTGACTGAAGCGCTCGAGAATAAACTCGAGATTCGCCTCCAGGCTGGAGGTGTAGGTGCTCAACGCATTTGCGTATTGATTGAAGAGACCCGGTAATGCGGTCACAACGCCAGCAAGTTCGCCGTCCAGACGCTCCATGTGTCCGATGTGCTGCCGACACATGTCAGCAACGCTGGCACCGCTGCTAGCAAGTGATTCGGCCGTGCCGCGCAGTGCCTGGCTGGCCACTTCGAGCTGGGGAACGCGTGCTAGCGCTCTATCGAACTTTTCTGCCGTTTCACCAAGATGTTCGAAGGGTTTTGCGGCCTTGGTGGCCTGTTTGGCGATGGCGTCCATTTGTTCGCGCGCCTGTTTCATGGCTCCGGAAGCGGCAAGACAATCGTCCTTGGTCTTCGTGCCTATGTCGCCCAGCATGGTCTTGAAGGCTGTGCCAGCCGTGGCTGCCGCGTCGGCTGCAGCTTGAAGTTGGTTGCCGAGTGTGAGTGCGTGGCTTTCCAAGATTTTCACTTGGTTGCTGAATCCCTCCACTGCCGCAGGCAATGACTTGAGACCGTCAGCAAGGGCCTCTTGCATGGCTTTGGCGAGGCTTTGTGACAGCTTCTCCATACTCTTCGTCGCGAGGGCCTGAAAGTCTCCGCGTGCTCCTTTCAACTCGTTGAGTAGCTCCTCCTCGGCAGTCTCGTGGTCTCGCCGGGGTGGCATGAGGACCATCAATCGGCGAACGAAGGCAGCGTTCTGCCCGCTGAATTCATGCAGCTTCATGCGGTAGTGCCAACTACTAACCAGAGAGAGCAGCACGCCGATGAGTGAGGTCCAAAACTTCGTCGATGCGGCACCGAGCAGGGTGCCCAGCGCGGTGGTGTTGTTTGCCAATTCTAGCGAGCTGCTCGCTTGATGGATGACAACAGCGATGCCGAGAAACGTGAAGACGAGCCCGAGCCCGACCATGGTCCCTGGTATCCCTGCATATACGATCACCGCTTCTTTCCTCAGGAGAGAGGAAAGTTGAAAATGACCGGATGCGGGGCTGGAGGGGAGCACGCACGCAGGCAACTCCTCCGCACCCTCTTGATAGGCGTCCCACGCTGCAACCAAATCATCATCATCCTGAAGTCGGGAACGAATGGCGGCACGGGTGGCACTCCAGGCTGCTGCAAGCGCAGCCGCGTTAGCGATGCCAGCTAGCTTCAAATTGGCTGATCTCAGGCAGGCGATGCTGCGAACCATGGTTCGGTGGAAAAAGAGGCCGCTTGTGGTGGCAATCGCTGTCATCGTGATGACGAGACACCAGACGAAAAGAGGATTAGTGAAGAGCTGCCCAATGGTGTCCATGAGTGCCGGGTATTAGGGATGCGCGTTCTGAAAGATCAAGCACACGTTCCCGATTCAGACCAGAAGCGCTGGGGAGGGCATGTGGCGTTTGGCTGTTAAAAAATGCTTGAGGAAAGTTTTTTCCTTGTGGGCTCTGCTGGTGGCTGATTAGTCTTTCGGAATGGAGCAAACATCGAAAGTCAAAGGCGTGGTGGACATCGTGTTCTTGATTGATGCCACCGGAAGCATGAGTCACTGCATTGACGCCTTGAAGGAGAACATATCCAAGTTCATCGACTCACTCACTGGCAGCGACCCCAACAACACGATGCCCGTAAAGCACTGGCGGGGCAAGGTGGTGGGCTACCGGGACTACTTGTGCGACAAGGTGCCGCTGGTTGACAATCTCTTCGTGGAGGATGCTACCAGCTTGAAGAGCCAGCTCAGCGCGTTACAGGCGGAAGGCGGCGGTGATGAACCTGAGTCGTTGCTCGACGGGCTCTACAAAGTGGCCACTCAGGAGCAAATGGAAAAGGGGGAGCAGGACCTTGATCCGAGAAAGTGGCGTTATCGCAGTGATGCCGCGCGTGTGGTCGTTGCGTTCACGGACGCGAGCTATCATCCGAACATGACGGTGTGTTCTGGCACAGTGGACGATGTGATCAGCGCCCTGCACGCCAATCGCATCATCCTCTCCCTCTATGCGCCAGAGATGGACTGCCACCATGAGATCGCCAGGGCCAATCGCTCTGAGTTCTTTGGCATCCCCTACGACACCGCTGATTCCACCGGCCCACAAACGGCGTTGAAGGCATTCACCTCAGATCAGGCGAACTTCCGCAAGACCATGGAGATGCTCGCGAAGAGCGTCTCCCAATCAGCGGGCGTGCCGTTGGACTAAAGGACTGCCATGCCCTGGGTTCCCATCGCCTTTCCAATCGAGATCAACGGCTACACGTTGACCGAGCATGTCAGCACTGGCGGCATGGCGAACGCCTATGCCGCAAAGACGAAGGATGGTCGCAAGGTGTTCTTCAAGCTCTACAAGTCGCCTACAGTCGCTGTGAAGTGGTATCCCGACTACCTGCGCTACATGGCAGAGTTGAACCGCCGCGTGTGCTTACCCGCGCTCACCCGGTTTTGCGTGAAGCACATCGAAAGCTTCGAATGGGCTCGGGGATCGTCCAAGACGAAAACCTTCTTCCAGGTGTTCGAATTCGTTGAGGGCGGCCACGACCTCAGTGCCATTCTCCAGCGCGCGGCGAAGCGCACTCATTCATTGAACTGGCAGCAGCGTCTGATCATGGCAAAGGTGTTCATGGCGAGCATCCACCAGTTGCACGCGCAGAAGATCGTCCATGGTGATCTGAAACCGGCCAACGTGCAGATGCTGGAGGATACCACGGTCACCGTGCGCTATCGTCCGCTGCTCATCGACATGGACTTCTCCGTGCTCGCAGACATGAAAGCACCCTGGCATGGCGACAAGGATCATCCGTATGTGGGGACGCCCCGCTACTTCTCACCCGAGCACTTGCGCGGGCAAGTGCCCCAAACAGCATCCGATGTGTTCACCTGTGGCAACATCCTCTACGAACTGCTCGCTCAGGGGCATCCCTTTCCGTGCGAGGACGAAGATGGCTACGGGAAGGCGGTGCTCGCGGGCAACCCACCCGCGCCTCGTCTGCAAGGAACTCTGGACAGAGAAGAGTCCACGGCCCGTCTTTGTTCGGTGTTGCGGGCGTGCCTGGCCGTTGATCCAGCAAAGCGTCCCACTGCCGAAGTTGTGAATCGTGCGTTGAACGGTCTCGCTCCTGTGACGTCTGCCCCGGTGGTTGCCCCCGCTCCAAAGCTAGGCGCGACTGCCCCCGATCCCAAACGATCCGACCTGCTGGCATCCTGCGCGACTGCCCCAACGTCCGCACGCCCTGCGTCCAAGAAGCTTTCAATCAACCTGCGTGGCGACGCCGGACAGCAAACGATTTCGAGCACCATGGAGGTTGGTCGCTCGTGGCTCCAACAGGTGGCCCTTGAAGCCAAGCACGCGCATGACCCGCAGTTCCGCCTGGAATCCGGCGCTGATGGCTGGCAAATCATCCCGCATCCGAACACTGCGAACAAGACACTATTGAATGGCAAGGAGATCACGGCTTCAGCATCATTGAAGCATGGCGACATCATCGCGGTTGGCAGCAGGAGATCTGACAAGACAGCGATGCGTCTCAATGTGGAAACTGGCACCTGATTGAGCGTATGATCCCGTGGAAATGTAAGCAGTGTGGGACGCCGAATGATGGCGGGGCATGTCTCTGCGTTGGCTGCAACCACATCCGGGCACAACGGCTGGTGCTCACCTCAGAGGTCACCGATCACACCCTGGTCTTCCAGGTTGGCACGCCCGTGGGCCGTGGCGGTCTTCTGAAAGCGGTAGGCGACGATTCGCGCTATGCTTCGGAGCCACAGTTCATCGTGTCGCCGCGACTTGAATTGGGCGGCTGGATGGTCGAGCACGCCGCTAGTGCGGCGAATCCTACCTTTCACAATGGGACGGCGTTGGAACATGGGCCGCAGCCGCTCAAACAAGGAGACCGCCTGTCGATTGGGCCGAAGCGTGCGGTGCTGAAGGTGACGATTGAAAACCTTGACTCACTGCCATGAAGACTGAGCCAGATGTCCTGCCCGTGGTTGATGAGAAGCTAAAACTCGGGGCCGTGGTTCCGCCTGTAGAATTGCTTTTCCCGGAGGTGCCGAGCAGCAGCGAATCCGAACTGTCGCAGACCGAGGAGGGCGGCGATGATGGGGGCGTTCAAATCGCGCAGATTGCCGTGGAACCACGTCCTTTGATCGAGCCTAGCGACACAGAGCCACCGGCAATGGCCGCGCAAACCGACCTTACCCTGCGTCCGCCCGTGGTTGAAATGCCTGCCGCGCATTTGCCCACCCCGTCGCAGCATCTGCTGTGGTCACAGCCGGAAGTTGTGTTGGTGGCACCTGATGACCCGATCTGGGGCTGTCACCAAGATGACTTGTGGCAGGTAACCCGGTTTGCAATGCGCGAGTGCATCAAGGGTGAATTCGACCAGGAGCAGATTCGCGAGGTTTGTGCAGGCGCAAATCTTGCCATGCAGACGCGCCCACTTGGATTGCTTGCGTTTGACGAGGCTCGTGGACCGGACTTGGAGCCGTTTGCTCTCATTGACGACATGTCGTGCAAGGCGATGTGGTTCATCGGTGATTTGCACGGAGATCTGCTTTCGTGGCTTGTGTTGCGGCGCTACATCGACGCATTCGAGGAGAAGTCGCAGACTGGTGATGAATGGAAGCTCTGCCTTCTGGGCGACCTCATCGACGACGGGCCATATGATCGTGAACTTTTGTTGATGGTGCTGAGCGATATGGTTTGGAATTTGCCCAAGCGGGTGGCCTTTGTTGTAGGCAACCACGATGAGGGTTTGTTCCACGATGCGGTGAGCGGTGAGTGGCGCTCCACAGTCACCCCCTCAGACTTCTGCGACCGGATCAATGCAGTGCCAGCGGAGTCGCACTGGCACCAGGTGACGAAGACCGCACAAGCGTTGTTCAGGCACGCGCCGCGCGCATTGCTGCTGCCTGGCGGCTTGCTCGTAGCGCACGGCGGCGTTCCGCATGTGGACTTGCTGGACGGCATCCAATCGGCGGCGGATTTGGCCGATCCCCGGATGCTCTCAGACTTTGTCTGGACGCGGCTGCATGAGACGGCACGACGCAGGACGCCGGACCGCCACACACGTGGATGTTCGCTGGGCTATGACGACTTTTATGACTTTTGCGATCATGCGTCCGCCGTTCTTGGCCGACCGGTATCTGCCATGATTCGCGGACATGATCATGTGCTGGACCGCTTCCTGAACCACACCCGCTACCAGAAACATCCGGTGCTGACGATCAACGCGATGTGCACCCGCCAGCGGGAACTCTTCGGTCCCTATGAACGTGTGCCAGTGGCAGTGCGATGGGTGCCGGGACAGGCTCTTGTAGTGCATCGCGTGCAGATTCCGCACGAACTTATCCATGAGTTCTACGCGCCGCCTACATGAGGAACGCCTATGCTCAATCGCTTGAAGACATGCATCAGTTGCGGAACGCAGGCCTTGATGGCCGATGCGCCGCACTGTGAGGCATGTTGGAGCACGGAATGGCGATTCCGTTGCACGCTTCATGACGTTGAATGTGTCGGCACGGCGTGCCCTCAGTGCTCTTATGTCTTTGATGGCAAACCTTACAGCAACTCGGTTAGTCTGGCAGAAGCTTTCACCAGGAACTGGAGTCATGCAGCGGCAGCGCTACGGGCTTCGCCATGCTCTGCGTGGGTCCGCGCATCACTGAGTGATGAGCACACCGCGCGACTGATTCAGGACATTGAGATCGAACGATTGCTGTCGGATGATGAACTGGTCTCGCTCGTCAGTTGGACGCTTGATTCCTCGCGCGGCATCACCTGGCGAGGCACCAATGTCAGCCATCGGAAAGCGGCGTTGGGATTGCGTGACTGGCTTGATCTGCTGGAGAGCACAGTGCCGAAACACTGCGCAGGATCACCTCCCATGGTGTGGCTTGCCGACCTTGCGGACGACTGGTCCCTGGCCCGGCGGAACTGTCGCGATCATGCGCCTGCGATGTTTGCGACGACTCCCAGGCTTAGGTTGCTGGCCGGCTTCCTGAGCGACACAGCATACGCTAAGGGTCTCGATCAAGCATTGCAGATGCTCGCAGGGGCAGTGGTGATGCGCACGGCGGTGATGGCAAAAGCAGCACCGCTGAGGTTACAAAGAATGAGAGACGACCTGCCAGAACTGCCGAAACCAAAGCCAAAGCTTGACTCATCTTCGATGGTGGATCGGGTCTGGCATTGGCTGACCCACCAGACGGACCTTCCAATACATGGTCACTCGCAGCCCCGCACGGGTGCTGTTCAAAAAGGCACAACATCTGTCGAAGACACTGATATGGATCACCGACTTCTCACCTTTCCAACGGACCGGCCAACCAATGATCGTTTGGTGCCGAACCCAGTCTCTGCTCCCAAGGTGGATGACTCCGGGGTGGGAGGCCGACCTTTCACCCCCTTAGCGGGTCGGCCAACGCATGAACATTTGGTGCCGGGTCCAGGCTCTGCTCCAGAGGCGGAGTCAGCGGGCGACGAAACGCGCCGGGGAAGCCGCCGTTGGATCGTCGGTCGGATAGTTGGTTCGTTGCTGAGGGTGCTGAACTCCGTGCGCGAGTATTTTTTCTTTCGTTGGCGGCGGTAACATTTATGCATGGCGAGCATCAATCCGAAGAAGCCCGCAGGCAAGGTCACGCTTCCCGCGCTGAAGAAGCTGGTGGCAGCGATCAAGGAAGTGCTGGCTGCAAGCATCGAGATGGGCGGCACCACGTTGCGCGACTTCCTGCGCGAGAACGGCGAGCCCGGTTACTTCAAGCAAACGCTGCGTGTCTATGATCGGGAAGATGAGGCCTGTCGCGAGTGCGGCACTGCGGTGAAGCGGATCGTGCAGAGCAATCGCTCGACCTTCTTCTGCCCGAAGTGCCAGCGCTGACGAATGCCTCAGCCTCGCTCGATTTGATTTGGCAGCTCGTTGCGGTCGCCTTCGCGACGCGGGAAATGCTCGGCCAGCAGAGTTCCCGCACGCTCGATACTCTGGGCGAGGCCTTGGGTGAGTTTGCCCTCGCGAAAGGCGGCGCTCATCAAGGAGGCGAGTTCGCTCCAGAAGGCATCGCCGCACTTCAAGTGAATGCCCTCGTCTCCGATGATGGCGAAGTTGCGGGAGCGCGGCGCGATGAAGAAGAGGATCCCATTGCGCTCCTCGGTGGCGCGCATGTTGAGCAAGTCAAACTGCTCGCGCGCAGCGGTCACGGGGTCGGGGCACTTGCGATGAGAGATGAAGACCCGGACCTCGCCCGAGGTGCGCTGCTCCGCCGCCTCGATGGCGCTGAGGATGGCTTTGTGCCGGAGTTTGAAAAGGAACCACCAGTGATTCATCGCAGTCGCAGAGTTTTAGATTGTTTACCAGTCGCCGCTTGCGCCCCCGCCGCCGAAGGACCCGCCTCCACCTCTGAAGCCACCGGATGAACTGCTCCATCCGCCCCCGCCGCCTCCACTGCTGCCGCCCGAGGAAGTGAGGATGATGCGCAGGAGATCCAGCCCTGTGTGAACGACAACTCGTCCGCCTCGCTGGAACATAGTGTCGCCTGTGTGAATCCAGATCAGGAAGGCGAGGATCAGACAGATCACCAGCCAGGTGGGGATGGAGACGCCTTGATGCTTCTGTTCATGAACCGTCTTGCCTGTGCCTTGATACTCTCCGCGAGTTGCGGCGATCAGAGAGCTAATCGCACGCTCGACACCGAGGGTGTAGTTGCCCGACTTGAAGGCGGGGCGGATCTCATGGCGAATGATGGCATCAGCCACGCTGTCGGGCACACGGCCTTCCAGCCCGTAGCCGACTTCGATTCGCATCTTGCGATCAGCAATGAAGGCAAAGAAGACAATGCCATTGTCCCGTTGCTTGTCACCGACACCCCAGGCCTGCGCCGTTTTCACCGTGAAGTCTTCCAGATACGTGTTCTCTGGAAGACTCGGAAAAAGTGCGACCACGATCTGATTCGAACTCTCGCGCTCGAATGATTCGAGCCTAGCATTCAGCCGCTGGACCGCGACAGGGTCCATGACCGCCGCGTAGTCATTGACATAAGCAGCAGGAGCTGGCGGCAATGAATCCGCAGCCTGTGCCCACCCAGAGGCGAGCACTGCCAGACAGATCGCAATGCCGCGGGCGCTCACGGACATGGAAGGTTACTTCGCAGGCTGCGGCGCGGCAGGGGGAGGAGCCGGGGGTGCGGGTGCCGTTGCCGGTTTCTTCCCAAAATCGAATTCCACCTTGGGCGGCTCGCTCGCTCCAGCTGCCGCTTTGAAGTAGGCCTTCTTCTCGAAGCCCATCATGCTGGCGAAAAGAACCGTGGGGAATCGCTTCACCGCCGTGTTGAAATCCTGCGCCGCATTGTTGAAGCGTCCGCGTTCGACACTGATTCTATTCTCCGTGCCCGCGAGTTCTGCCTGAAGACTTTGGAAGCCCTGGTTCGCTTTGAGATCAGGATAGTTTTCCGAGACAGCCATCAAGCGACCCAAGGCACCACCGAGTCGCATCTGTGCATTCTCCCATTGCTGAAGTGTTGCCTCGTCGGGCACTGTGTCTGCCTTGAGTTGAATCTTGCCAATCGAGGCGCGTGCTTCAGCGATGTCGGTCAGTGTTCCCTTCTCGAAATTGGCCTGCCCTTCCACCGTTCGCACCAAGTTGGGAATGAGGTCCATGCGGCGCTGATAAACATTCTCCACCTGTGCCCAACTGGCATCGACAGACTCATTGAGAGTGACGAGCTTGTTGTAACTTGAGCAGCCGCCAAGTCCAAGCACCAGCAAGCCAGCGGCAATCACAGCAAGGCATCCGAGACCAATCGATTTGTTCATGGCCGCCGATTCTGTCGATCATGCCAAGCTGCGGCAAGGATAAAGTCAGGCATGAAATGGAACGCCGTGTTTGCTGATAGCCAAAGATCATCGAAGCGTTGAATGCATCGCCTTGATCGACACAAGGTGTGACATACAAGCATGTTGACACGTTAGACACACAACATACTCTTGCGCTTTAATATTGCCGCACGGTAAAACATTAACACACTACAACAGCGATAGAACATCATTCATCGCTTCTACTCCAAATCATGGCGAAAGCAGCATCCAAGGCGGGCGCATCCAGCGCAGGTAAAGTTAAATACGTTTATACATGGGGTGCCGGTAAAGCAGACGGCGACGGATCCATGAAAGCATTGCTCGGTGGCAAGGGAGCTAACCTCGCCGAAATGAGCCGCATCGGTCTGCCAGTGCCTCCAGGGTTCACGATCACCACGGAAGTCTGCACTTACTTCTATGCGAACAAGAAGCAGTATCCCGCTGATCTGCAGAAGCAGATGGAAGCAGGTGTGCAAGCCATGGAGAAAATCATGGGCTACAAGTTCGGTGACTCCAAAGGATTCCCTCTCCTCGTAGCTGTGCGTTCCGGTGCTCGTGACTCGATGCCGGGCATGATGGACACAATTCTCAATCTGGGTCTCAACGACCAGACCGTCCTCTCACTCGCGAACGCCACGAAGAACGAGCGCTTTGCTTGGGACTGCTATCGTCGCTTTGTTCAGATGTATGGTGACGTGGTGCTCGGCGTGCAGAAGCGCGAAGGTGAAGACCATGAACCGTTTGAAGTCGTCATCGAGACCTTCAAGCACGAGAAGTATCACAAGGACATCGTTGACTCCGACCTCACCGCTGGAGACCAGCAGGAACTCGTCAAACGCTTCAAGGCCCTCGTCAAGGAACGCACTGGCAAGGTGTTCCCAAGCGATCCATGGGATCAGCTTCGTGGCGCTGCTGGTGCGGTGTTCGGTTCATGGATGAACGACCGCGCGATCGTTTATCGTCGCAAGTATGGCATCCCCGCTGAATGGGGCACTGCCGTGAACGTGCAGGCCATGGTGTTTGGTAACACGGGCCCAACTTCCGGTTCGGGCGTCGCGTTCACTCGCAACCCAGCAAACGGCGTCAATGAGTTCTACGGTGAGTTCCTCATCAATGCTCAGGGTGAAGATGTAGTCGCTGGCGTGCGCACGCCAGAGCCTGTGCTTCAGCTCCAGAAAGAAATGCCGAAGCCCTATGCCGAACTGCTCAAGGTTCGTCAGACACTCGAGAAGCACTTCAAGGATGTGCAGGACGTCGAGTTCACCATCCAGGAAGGCAAGCTGTTCATGCTTCAGACCCGTAACGGCAAGCGCACTGCTGCCGCTGCTCTGAAGTTCTCCATGGACATGGTGAAGGAAAAGCTCATCGACTGGGAAACTGCGATCCTGCGCAATCCTGCCGACCAGCTTGAGCAGTTGCTCGCTCCTGATTTCGATCTTGCTGAAATCAAGAAAGCCAAGTCCCTCGCCACTGGTCTTCCAGCCGGCCCAGGTGCTGCTTCTGGCATCATCTATCTCAACGCTGACCGCGCCGCCGCTGCCGCTGAAAAGGGCGAGACCGTGCTCCTCGTGCGTAACGAAACCTCCCCTGAAGATCTGCGCGGCATGATTGCCGCCGCCGGTATCCTCACCGCCAAGGGTGGCGTCTCCTCTCACGCAGCGCTCGTCGCTCGTCAGATGGGCAAGGTTTGCATCTGCGGTGCAAGCGCCGTCGCTATCGACTACGACAAGAAGACCGTCACCATCGCTGGACAGGTCTTCCACGAAGGCAAAGACAGCCTCAGCATCGACGGCACCGCTGGCACCATCTACGGTGGCAAGGTCAAGACTGGCCCATCCTCCATCGTCACAGGTATGCTTCACGGTGACAAGGCCGCCCAGGCCACCGAGAAGTTCAAAGCCTTCCAGCAACTCATGGCGTGGTGCTCCAAAGCCACCCGTCTCCAAGTGCGCACCAACGCCGACAACCCAGAGCAAACCCAGAACGCCATTGCGTTCGGTGCCCAGGGCATCGGCCTCACCCGCACAGAACACATGTTCTTCGAAGGTGATCGCATTGATGCCATGCGTGAGATGATCCTCGCGGACAACCTTGATGATCGCAAGAAGGCGCTCGCCAAGTTGCTGCCTTATCAACGCGAAGACTTCACCGGCATCTTTGAAGCACTCAAGGGCCTGCCTGCGACCATCCGTCTGCTTGATCCGCCATTGCATGAATTCCTTCCTCACGAAGATGCAGCGGTGAACGACCTCGCGAAGAAGACCGGCATGAGCGCTGAGAAGATTCACTCGCGAGTGAAGGCACTGCATGAGTTCAATCCGATGCTCGGCCATCGTGGTTGCCGCCTTGGCATCGCTTATCCAGAGATCACCGAGATGCAGGCACGCGCCATCTTCGAAGCGGCGGCGATCGTTGCGAAGAAAAAGATCAAGGTGAAGCCCGAAGTGATGATCCCTCTCGTCGGCTTCAAAAAAGAACTCGACCTTCAGACTGAAATTGTTCATCGTGTGGCGAAAGAAGTCATGGCCGAACACAAGGTGAAGCTCGACTACCTCGTGGGCACGATGATCGAAGTCCCGCGTGGTGCATTGACGGCTGATGAGATTGCGCAAACCGCGCAGTTCTTCAGCTTCGGCACCAACGACCTTACTCAGACCGCTCTCGGCATCAGCCGTGATGACATGGGCAACTTCCTGATGCCCTACACTGAGAACGAGATCTTCAAAAAGAACCCCTTCGCCACGCTGGACACAGTTGGCGTTGGTCAATTGATCCAGACCGCCATCACCAAGGGCCGCAGCGTAAACCCAGACATCAAGCTGGGCATCTGTGGTGAGCACGGTGGCGATCCAGATTCCGTCAAATTCTGCCACAAAGTGGGCCTCACCTATGTGAGTTGCAGTCCTTTCCGCGTTCCCGTCGCACGCCTTGCCGCCGCGCAAGCCGCGATCGAAGAGAAGCGAGCCGCAGCGAAAGCTGTAGCTGTGAAGAATGTCCGTAGCGGATCAGCGCCTGCAAAGGCGGCTGCCTCTGCGGGTAAACCAAAACAAGCAACCAACAAACAGAAGACAAACACCATGGCTAAGAAAGCTGCTAAGAAAGCCGCCAAGAAGGCTGCACCCGCCAAGAAGGCCGCCAAGAAGGCCGCTGCACCTGCTAAGAAGGCTGCACCTGCTAAGAAGGCTGCCAAGAAGGCCGCTAAGAAGGCTGCCAAGAAGTAAGGCTACTCAGGTCCTCGTGACCTGATCCGGACGAAATCATCTTTCGTCTTTCAAAAGCCCTGTGGGGATCACTCCTCACAGGGCTTTTATCGTTTCTGAATACTCACCGCGAGCGAGCTACACCCCATCGAAGCTGTCTTCAAAACTGGAAGGACGATCCTTCAGCAAATGAGAGTCGTGCCTCACGATGAGGCCCTCGAGTGGTGTGCTATAGAATTGAGGGGCCTTTGCGATCAGAGCCCTCCGGCAACGAACGTGTGAGCCTACTTCAGCGGGTGCGCCTTCAGCAGTTCATCCACGGTCATGATCATCATGCGGTTCGGATTGGCTTCGCGCACTTTCTTCACTTCAGCGGTGCTGACGGGGCCAGCTTTGTTTCCGAAGGTGTTCCGAACGAAGGTAAGCACGTTGGCGATCTCGTCGTCCTTCAACATGCCGCCGAATGGGGTCATCGGCACCTGGCCGTCGAACTTCTGGCCTTTGACTTCGATCGGACCCATGAGGCCGAAGAGCACGATCTTGATCGCGCGCTCGGAGTCGGTGAGGAAGGGGCTGTTGCTGATGGGCGGGAAGGCAGGCGCAAGGCCGTTGCCGTCGCCGCGATGGCAGGTCATGCAGCTGCCTTCGCGATGATAGACTTCCTGCCCGGCGATGAACTGCTTCTTCGCGGCGGCATCAAGATGAGCGGGAGCGGGCTGGACAACGTATTCCACGAGCGGCTTCTCAGCGATGCCTGCTAGGCGATCCGCAGCGGTCTTCGCGGCGTTCTTGCTCCACTCGTCGAGCGGCTTTGCGCTAGCAGCAGCGACGATCTTCTTCGCAGCGGCGATGTCGGTCATCCATGAAGCAGCCACGATCGTTTCGAGGCGCACGCGACCTTGCTCATCGTTCGCGGCTTTCTCCAGCAGCGCGGCGTGATCGGCGACCTTGTGCATGTTGTAGCGCAGCACGCGCACCGCGGCGGCGCGGGCGTGGTAGTCGCTAGAAGCGAGCATTTCGCGCAAGAGAGCTTCATCGGTTTGATTGAGGCCCCAGGTGACCCACAGCGCTTCGAGTTTGGCATGGACATCGGTTTGCTCAGCGGCCCAGCTCTTCACGGCTGGCAGGACTTCGCTGGCAGGATGGCTGCGCAGCTCGCGACGCGTGCGATAGCGGACGCGCAGCTCGGGCTCCTTGAGGTTGTTCAGCAATGAAGCGACCGGCGCGCCTTCGACTTGCACGGGCTTCACGAGCGGACGGCTCGGGTAGGTGATGCGGTAGATGCGGCCATGCACGTGGTCGCGCAGCGGATCGCGCGCGTTGTGCTGCATGTGACCGATGAGGACGTTGTGCCAGTCGATGACGTAGAGCGATCCATCGGGCGCGAACTCGAGGTCCACGGGGCGGAAGTTGCCGTCGGTGCTCTTGAGCAAGTCATGACGATGCGCGGTCTTCCAGCCGGTGCCGTTGTCTTCAATCTTCACCTGCTTGATGCCGAGGAAGCCGATGGCGTTGCAGTAGATGAGGTCACCCTGCACTTCGTCGGGGAAGTGGCGGCTGCTCACGATCTCAAGGCCGCTCGTTGGGCGCACCTTGTGGCCTTCGGGCACGAGGTCAGGAGCGGATGGTGTCTTGCTGCCAAAGGTGGGCTTCACGGACACAGGCAGTGCCCAGTTCATCGTGGTGCCGGAGGTGTGCAGGAGGAAATCCTGGCCCCACTTGTCGAAGACAAAGCCCCACGGATTCGGGATCGGCATCTGGATGGTGCGTTCGAGCTGGCCACGCTGCGGGCTGTAGCGGAAGAAGCCGCCGTCAACGCAGCGCACCGGGCCATACGGCGTCTCGACGTTCGAGTGCAGGAACACGCCCTCGCACAGCATGAAGGCTCCGCTCGGATCAGCGGTGAAGGCGCTGATCGCGTGATGCGTGTCGTGCGTGTCGAAGCCACCGAGCACGATCTCCGTGCTGTCGGCCTTGTCGTCGCCGTTGGTATCGCGCAGCAGCACGAGGTTTGGCTCCTGCGTGACGTAAACGCCCTCTGGAGCGAACTCGAAGCCGATGGGCAAATGCAGGTGCTCGGCGAAGATCGTTTCCTTGTCAGCCTTGCCGTCGCCGTTTGTGTCTTCGTAGATGAGGATCTTGTCGTTCGGCATCGCATCACCCGGACGATAGTGCGGATAGGTCGGCATCGTGGCGACCCAGAGACGACCTTTGTCGTCGAAGCTCATCTGCATCGGGTTCGCGAGGTTGGTGAACTCCTTCTCGCTGGCGAACATCTCCACCTTGTAGCCCTCGGGCACGGTCAGCGACTTCACGGCGTCCTCGCCGTAGAGATAGTCTTTGCTGCCGTTCTTCACGCTCGGCTGGTAGTTCGTGGGCACCTCAGGGAGCTTGTGCGTGCCGCTGTCGTCCACAGCGAGGTCTTTCTTTTTGCCGGTGGCAACATCACGGATGAGCTGGTCACGGATAGCCGCCATCTCGCGCGTCTTCTTCACTTCGTCCGGGTAGTTCTGCGGACCATACGGATTGTAGCGCTGGCCATGCGTATGGACGCCGTTGATGAGGTTGTAGTCGTTGTTCCAGAACCAATCCTTCTGCTTCACGGCAGCGTTCAGCAGCTCGGGATCAGCCTTCGATTCACGGCTCTGATGACCGAACATGCCAGTCGCGAGCAAATCAGCGATGGCCTTGTAGCCTTGTTCGTTCGGCACGAAACCGCCCGTCGTCAGCGGCTGCGAAGCCTTCGCATACATCGCCTTAGTGGGTGAGAAGAGATCGATGAACGTGAGACCATGCTTCTTCGCCACGGTCTCCACAGCAGCGGCGTAAAGGATGAGGTTCGCGTTCTCCTTTTCGCCATTCGGTAGGTCGCGCTTGGCGGACTGGTTTTCAAACGCGATCGGGCTGACGAGCACAATGCGCGGAGCCGTTTTGCCGTTGTAGGCCTTGCTCAGCGAGTGCTGCACCCAGGCGTCGAGTTCGTCTTCGAAGTTCTTCGCCTTGTTCGCACCATCGAAGGATTCGTTGTAGCCGAAGAAGGCCACGATGGTGTCCGCCTTCAGGAACGCCAGCCACTCATCCGGCATGGGGAAGAAGCCCTTGCCGTTGTGCACCTTCTTGTCGGGATGAAACTTCTCTGCGCCTGGGAAAGCCCACTGCGTGGTGCGCGAGGGATGCGGACGGAAGCCCGGCGTGTCGCCCACATGGCCCATGTTGCGCACGAAGAGTTCCTGATTCGGATAGCGCAGGTGCAGCTCAGTCTCGATGCGGCTGTAATACACATCGCGCTCGGCAAGGCCGTTACCGATCAACACAATGCGCTCGCCCTTCTCTGGCGGCGCGACGGTTTGCGGACGCTTCGCCGTCGCCGTGTCTGGCACCGGCATGATAGCGTGGGGCGCGTTTTCAGGCGCGGTGTTGTTCGCGGCAAAACCTACCGAGACGGCAAGAGCGATGATCAGGAGACTTGGACGGAGCATAATGTGGATGGCGCGCTTTTTAGACGGCGGACCGATAAACCACAACAACGCACAAAACCGGACCGATCATTTTGTTAAAAATGAACTGCCCAGTTGGGCTCGGTGCTGGTCAAGTGTTCAACGGCTCACACATACGATGAGGCTACCGCATAGGGCGGTGGCGGACAGAGAGGGATTCGAACCCTCGTTACCTTTCGGTAAACACGCTTTCCAAGCGTGCGCGATCGACCACTCTGCCATCTGTCCTGTTCAACGAAACCGTTGTCCCGCTGGTCGGCGGGCTCGCAACTGTGCGCGCGGCTGATCAAACGGCAAGTTGAATTTGGGAATGTCTGAAGGCTCGGGCAAAACGGCACCCTCTCCCGGCGTATGACTCGTGCCGCGCGATTCTGACGCGCTCGTCAATCCAACCTTCCGCCCAACGCCATGCCCACCTCACGTCGCGACTTCCTCAAGCAATCCGCCTCCGCTGCGGCCACCATTGGCTTTCCCGCTGTGCTGCGCGCTGCCAATCCAAACTCGATGGTCCAAGTGGCGTCGATCGGCGTGAATGGCATGCCGTTCACCGATCTGAGCAATATCTCGCAGCACGCCAAGGTGAAATACGTGGGCTTTTGCGATGTGGACAAGAACCGCTTCGACAAGGCCGACGCGCTGATCCCCGGCGTGCCGCACTTCGCCGACTTCCGTGAGATGCTCGAGAAACTGGGCGATAAGGTGGATGCGGTAAACGTTGGCACGCCCGACCACATGCACGCTCACGCATCCATCGAGGCGATGAAACGTGGCAAGCATGTGTATTGCCAGAAGCCGCTCGCACACACGGTGTGGGAGTGCCGCCAGATGCGCCTTTGGGCAGAGAAGAAGGGCGTCATCACCCAGATGGGCAATCAGATCCACTCGGCCATTCAATACCGCATGGGCACGCAGCTCATCAAGGAAGGTGCCATCGGCAAAATCAAAGAGGTGTATTCCTGGGTCGGCGTGACTGGCAATGAGCGCACCCGCCTCCTCGAACCCCCTGCTCCAGGCAAGGTGCCGGAGAACCTGGACTGGAACCTGTGGATCGGTTGCGCACCAATGCGCGACTACGCTCCCGATGTGTATCATCCCTTCGTGTGGCGCGACTGGCAGGACTTCGGCGGCGGCGGCCTAGGCGACTTCGGCTGCCACATTCTGGATACACCGTTCACCGCGCTCGACCTCCAGGCACCGCTCTCCGTGGTGGCGGACAACAGCGGCTTCAACCGCCATGTTTGGCCCGTCAATGAAACCGTGCGCTACGTCTTCCCCGGCAATCAATACACCGCCGACAAAACGCTGAAAGTCACCTGGACCGATGGCGGCCTCAAGCCCTCGCGCAAGCTCGCGAAGATGCCCCCCGACATGGAACTCCCCAGCAGCGGATCGCTCTACATCGGGGAGAAAGGAACGCTCGTCATGCCCCACGTCGGCCCGCCGGGGCTCTATCCGCAGGAGCAGTTCAAGGACTTCAAGTATCCCACCATGGAGAAGATCGACAGCCACTGGCATCGCTGGGTGAATGGCATCCTCGAGAACAAGAAGACCACCGATGGCTTCCATTACGCGGGCTGGCTCGCCGAGTGCGTGCAGCTCGGCAACGTCGCCACACGCGTGACCAAGCACCCCGGCGGTGATCGCGGCGGTCACGTTGTGGAAGGCAAGAACGTCGTGCCGCTCGAGTGGGACAGCGTGAACATGAAGTTCCCTAACATGCCCGAAGCCGAGAAACTCCTCACCAAGCCCTACCGCGACGGCTGGCAGGTGAGCGCGGCCTCGTAGGCATCACTTGATTCGTTAGGCGGCGGGAAAGACGATGTCTGGCCCGTCGCTTGTCCTACCAGCTCTTGATATTGTCAGCCCAGGTCGCTGGATTGCCGTCGTCACCGGCTGACCAGACGATCACGGGGTGAGCCAGCCACATGCCTGGATGCTCGGGATCGGTGACCTTTCCATCGCCGTCCGTGTCCATGCTCAGTCGATAGGGCTGGCCCCACACATCGCGCAGTGTGAGCGCGGGGGGCGTTCCGGTCAGCCCACCCTTGCCGCCTCGCGCCATGGGAGGTTCCATGAAAATGATCTGACGTGGGTTAAGCCCATCCGCATTGACTCCCAAAAGCACCCGGAGCAGCGATCCGGCACACTCGATTTCACCTTCGCCACCTGGGTAGCGGTTGAACTCCACCTGGTAGTTCTTCACTGCCATCTCGATGTCCTTCAAGGTTGCCTTCGTGCGCACGGCATCGGCCTTCTTCATGACTCCTCGCGCCGCAGGCACTGCCAAGCCCACCATCACGCCGATGATCGCCAGGCCGAGCACGGCGACAATTCCCAAGACGAGGCCGACGATGCAGCCCGTGCTCAGGCCCTTCTTTGCCACAGGTGGAACAATAGGTGGTTCGGGATGCATGGTGAGGTTTTATCCCAGGTCACCCCTGATTGGCGAGATCAAACCGAGCCTCTGCGTCTTCTTTTGGATTCTACTCCGCCGCCCGAATCCCTTCGATCGTGAACTGCCAGCTCTCGTTGCCGCGGAACCAGTTGCGTTGCAGACGCAGGGCGACGTCCCAGGGCGGGGGCGGGAGTTCGCTGAGGGGGGCGTTGAAGTAGATGGCGTCTTGCTGGGCACCGTCTTGCATCAGCGTCACGCGCAGATGCTTCTCCTTCATCACGCGACCGGGCAATCGAGGTGACACACCGCGACAGAGGAAGATGGGCTCGGGATTGGCCTGGCCGAACGGTTCGAGGAGCTTGAATTGCTCCAGGAAGTCGGTGGTCATGTCGCGCAGTCGCAGTTCGACATCGAGGTCCATGATGGGCACGAGATTGCCGGACTCGAGCTTGGTGCGGATCACATCGGCGAAGGCGGTGCGGAAGGCGTCGATGTTGCTCTCGTGAACGGAGAGTCCGATGGCCATGGCGTGGCCGCCGCCCTTGGTGAGGAGGTGACGGCAGTGCTCGATGGCTTCCACTAGGCTGATGCCGGGGATGCTGCGTCCGCTGCCCTTGCCCATGCCTTCGTCGTCGATGGCGATCAGGATCGTGGGACGATGGCACATGCGGGAGATGCGGGAGGCAACGATGCCGACCACGCCAGGATGCCAGTCGCGGGAGCCGAGCACGATGCTGGGCAGGTCGTTGAGAGAGCCGAGGTGTTGCAGCATGGCCTCGGCTTCTTTGAAAACCAGATTCTCCACGCCCTGGCGCTCGCGATTGTGCTGATCGAGCAGTTGCGCGCCAGACATCGCATCGGTGTGATCGGTGGCCAGCAGGACATTGAGCGAAGTGAGCGCGGTATCGAGGCGACCGGCTGCATTCAATCGGGGACCAATGCGGAAGCCGAGATGATGCGTCTGCACGAAGCCATCAAGGCCGGCGACTTCCTTCAAGGCACGAAGGCCAGGCCGCGAGGTATTGGCGATCAATTCCAGGCCGCGACGCACGAGCGTGCGATTCTCGGCCACCAGGGGAACGAGGTCCGCCACGGTGCCGAGGGCGACGAGGTCGAGCATGTCCTTGAGGTCGAAGCCATCCACCTTGCGCGTCTTGAGCAGCGCGTGGGCGACCTTGAAGGCGAGGCCTGCGGTGCAGAAGTGGTGATTGCGATCGCTGAGCTTGGGATTGACCAGCGCCTTGCAGATGGGTCGGCCATCGGGGGACAGTTCATGGTGGTCCACGATGACCACATCGACGCCATGACGTGCGAGCGAGTCCATCTCGGCGAGCGAGGTGGTGCCGCAATCGAGCGCGAGGACGAGGTGCGGCTTGCCGAACTCTTCGAACACACGCGCGATGCCATCCTTGCTCACACCATAGCCTTCCTCCATGCGATGGGGGAGGAAGAGCTTGGTATCGAGTCCATACGCCTTGAGCGTGAGATGGATGATGGACATCGAGGTGACGCCATCCACATCGTAGTCGCCGTAGAGCACCACGTTTTCACCGCGATCCACGGCCTCAAAGATGCGCTGCACGGCGGGCTCCATCTCAGGGAGATCAAAGGGATCTTCGAGCGTGGATAGCTTCGGGCTGAGGAAGTTGAGCACGGTCTCCTCGTGCATGTGGCCTCGCTGGCCGAGCAGTTGCGCGATGAGAGGGGCGAGAGGCCGGCCCGCCACTGTCCCGCTTGCAGGCGTTGCAGTGGGCTTGAGCACCCAGGCAGCGCGTGGAAGTGAAAACTTGGTGGAAAGGTCGGGCATCAAAGGCAAAAGGGGAAGCGTTCACAAATGGCGAGCCTCGGGCGCTCGTCAAAGCATGGATCAAATGGACAAGACTTCGCAGCGTGCAGGTTCGTGGTGGCTGGCTGGCATGGGCATCGCGCTCGCACTGGCAGGCATGGTCTTCACGGTGGTGCTGTGGACGGCCTGGCAGCGTGCGGAGGAGACGCGCGGATGGACGGAGGTGCCATGCAAAGTGTTGTCATCACAACTCAAGAGCGAGCAGGCCTCGCGCCACTCGCCGGTGAAGCATCGTGTGATCGTGCGCTACGAGTATTCATGGCAGGGACGCACCTTGATCAGTGATCGTGTGCGTCGTGTGGAAGGCGTGAAGAGTGACCTCGGTGCTGCAGAAGAGATTCGTGAACGCTATGTGCCGGGGCAGCGGACGCAGTGCTTTGTGAACCCATCTGATCCTTCGTTTGCCATCCTGGAGCATGACACACGAGCGGCGCTGTATTCGATCTGGTTCCCGCTGCTTTTTGTATTCGGTGGGTTGCGCATGATGTGGTCGGCGATCAAGGCGCGCTCCACACCGCTGGCGAGCGAACCCCAGGACGTGCCTCGCCGCTAACGACGATGGTGCGACCCCGCCATGTCGTCGTCGGATTCGTGACGTTGGCAAAGGGCAGATCGGCTTGCTTCACCCATGCATTGTTCGCCGCATCGTAAGCCAGCAACGTGTGCGGAAAGCCTGGGTGCAGAGTCTTGGGTTCGAAGTTCACATTCGCACCGTCATCACCGCCGAGCACCAGGAAGCCCGAGGCGGTGGCAGGCGAGGGCGTAGGTGGTGCCACGCTCGCCTGTGGCAGATCGGCGATGGCTTGCCAGCCTTTGCCTGGTGTGAACCGAAACCCATCCTTCAAGTAGGTGCGCGCCGGTTTGCCCGTCTCATCGGCATGGAGATCCGTGCCGCCTGCGATGAAGAAGCTGCCTCCACTCGCCGCTCCGATGGCAAGCATCCGGGGTCGTCCAGGCCAGGTGGGCAGCGACTTCCAGCCTGCCTTCACGTCTTTCAAGTCGAGAGCCCAGAAGGTGCTCATCGCGCTCGTGGAGGTGGGAGTCATGATCCCGCCAGCCACGTAGATCGTATCGCCCAGGCGCGCACCAGTCATGTTCGCGCAAGGCTGCGGCAGTGCGGGCAGTGAGTTGAGCTGAAGCGCGCCGTCGTGCCAGGAAAGCCTGACACATTCGCTGAGATGCTGTGAGGCCTCGGCACCTCCGATGCATAGCAGGCCTTCATCTGTGGTGATGCTCAGCCCATAGCCGCGCGCGCTCGGCAGCTTGCCCACGGCACGCCATTGGCCCTGCGGTTCATCAAGGCACCAGACGGTGTCATACCAGGCCTTGGTGCCGCCTTCCCAGGGCTTCTTGTCGGGGAAGTTGGCACCGCCCGCCGCGATCAGCGCGCCATGACTCACGCCTGCGAACATGCCAGCAAAGCCCTCCCGATCCGGCAGCGGCGTGAGTTGCTTCCACGCAGTTTCTTGTGCCAGCGCGGTGCCGACAGCGAGCCAACAGAACAGAATTCGCATCATGGATGCATTCCATCGCAAAACCGAATCGCTTGCAACGCCGCCGCAGAGATTGTTTGTGATCGCGCTATGACATTCGGCGCACGCGACTCCAAGGACATCATCGAAAAGGGACTCACCTTTGCCCCCAAGTTCGATGAGCACGGACTCATTCCCGTGATGACCATCGACGCGCATTCGAAGGAGCCGCTCATGCTCGCCTACATGAACGAGCAGACCTTGAAGTTGACCATCGAACTCGGCGAGGCCGTGTATTGGAGCCGCAGCCGCAAGGAAGTCTGGCACAAGGGCAAGACCAGCGGCCAGATCCAGCGCGTGGTGGAGATGCTGATCGACTGCGATCAGGATGCCATCGTGCTCAAGGTGGATCAGCAAGGCGGAGGCTGCTGCCACACCGGAGCATCGACGTGTTACTATCGGAAAGTGAGCCTGGGTGCGACGGACGGAGCCGTCACGCTGACCTGATTCGCAAGCCATGCGCACGCTCGCCATCGGGGACATTCACGGCTGCTTCACCGCGCTGCAAACCCTTGAGCGCGAGATGGCCTTCACGGACGACGACCTCATTGTCACTGTTGGCGATTACGTGGATCGGGGTCCAGACTCGAAGTCCGTGATCGACTGGCTGATGGCCCGCCAAAATCGTGGAGGGAAGCTGGTGGCCTTGCTGGGCAATCACGAGCAGATGATGCTCTGGTCGCGCTTCGACAGCGTCTCACAAAAGTCCTGGATGAGTTCCTTCGTCGGCGGCGATGCCACGCTCGCCTCTTATGGCGGCAATGCCTGGCGATCCGCACGCATCGTCGATGTGCCCGATGAGCACTGGGACTTCATCGTGAATCACACGATGCGTTACCACGAGACCGAGACGCACATCTTCGTTCACGCCAGCGTCGCACCTGAAGTCGCGATGTCCGAGCAGACCGACGAGATTTTGTTTTGGGAACGCTTCAAGGACCTAGCACCGCATTGCTCAGGCAAGCCCGTGATCTGCGGCCACACGGCTCAGCATGATGGCCTGCCCAAGGTGGCACCGCATGGTGTTTGCATCGACACCTGGGCTCACGGTGGCGGCTGGCTCACCTGCCTCAATGTTCAAACCGGTGACTACGGCCAGGCCAATCAGCAAGGGCAGTTCCGCACGGGTCGGC
>CAUJJC010000358.1 GCA_963204975.1 Verrucomicrobiota bacterium
ATGAAACGCTGGATCGAGATCCGCTCGACGATGACGGAAGGACTTCAAATCAAACGAAGCCCACGCGGCATCGAGCTGCTCCGTGGCCGCATGTTCTACCGGATCGCGACCCGTCAGCAGGGCAATCAAGGTGGCACCCACAGAAAACAAATCGCTCTGGATCGTCGCATCGCCACCGGCCAAACGCTCAGGAGCACGGAAGCGCAGCGTCTCATCGGGCTGATCGTAACGGCAGGCGGCAAGCCCCCAGTCCTGAAGCTGAAGCTCCACGCCACCGCCAGGATGGTCTGCGATGATGACGTTGCTTGGCTTCACGTCCCCGTGATGCAGGCCGAGTTCCTCACCAGCCTGTAGCGCCATCACCAACTGCGCCGCGACGGCTCGTGCATCTGGAAGCATGAGCTGCCGCTGACGCACAAACTCCCAGCCCGTGAGCCCAGGGGAAAACTCATGCACAATGGCGAAGTCGTCATCGTCCTGGTCAATGTCCAGCAACCGCGCCACCTGCGGGTGCTCCAGATTTAGGACGTAGGGTAGCGTGATCTGAAGCACACCACGATCCACCGGGCAGCCCACATGCTGGCTGCCGAGCAATGCCTTGATGCGAACGTGGCGGCCATTGGCAATGCAGCGACCACGGTAAATCTTGCCGGACGGGCCGACGGCGATCTGGTCTTCAGGCGTGTAGGGATCGAGTGACAAAGGGCCTACTTGTTCTGCGGTTCGAACCGTTTGCGCAACTCCTGAAAGTATCTCCGCACTTGTTCGCGTCGGGCGGGTGGCAGCGCTGCATCATCGAGTGCCGCTTCCTGTTCATGAATCAAATCGACGGCCATCTCCTCAGCGGTGCGATTCGCTGCCTCCTGGCGCACGCCGCCTTCGATGCTGCGAGTGGTGGACGTGCCTTCATTGCCCGAGCGCGCATTCACCGTGGCCGACTGCCCCGCTTTCGGTGGTGCCGTGGGCGCGGCATCCAGTTTGGCTTTGCCATTGCCTGCCTGGGGTCCACCAGGAGCTGACATCGCTGCTGCGGAGCTGGGGTCCTTCGGCGGCGCACCATTCATCACCATCGTCTGCGCCTTGTCATCGGGCTTGGCTCCCGGCACTGGAGCGAAGAGCGTGGGCTTGCCCTGCTGCTTCTGACCGTCGTTCTTGTCACCGGGCTGACCTTGAGCCAAGCCCACCTGCTGCCCCTGGCTGCCAGCCTGGCCATCCGACTGCTGCACCATCATCTGCTGCTGCCCCTGGCTGAGACCCGGTGCCTGCATGGGCTGCTGCGAGCCATTCTGCTGCTGACTGAGCATCTGCTGCATCGCTTGGTTCATCTGCTGAACCTGTTGC
This sequence comes from Verrucomicrobiota bacterium, assembly GCA_963204975.1. Lineage (GTDB taxonomy): Bacteria > Verrucomicrobiota > Verrucomicrobiia > Verrucomicrobiales > Verrucomicrobiaceae > JAEUHN01. Next base: position 1,342 of record CAUJJC010000358.1, read on the forward strand.
TGCTGCTGGCCCTGAGCGCCCTGCATCTGCTGCATCGAGCCGCTTTGCTGGCCAGCGATTTTGCTGCCTGCATCGCGAAGCTGCTGGGCCAGCTTTTCCAATTCCTTCCGAGCCTGCTCACGCTGCGCCTTGTCACGCATCAGATTGGCAAGCGTCTCAAACTCATCCGCCGCTTCCTTGACTCGGCCTTGTGGCAAATGATCACCCGCAGCGAGCACGTGCTTGCCCACGGTGCGCTTCGAATCGCCCTCCTCGGATGCCTTGGCGATGTCGCGCAGGGTCTCGCTCAGGCGGTCGGAGGTTTCCTTGGTCAGTTGCGGCGACTTCAAGGTGTTCGCGAGATCCATTGCGGACTTCGCCGTCTGTGCCGCATTGCGACTGGCCGCCGCGTCACCGAGGTCGGCCGTGTCAGCGTGCTGGCGCATCGCAGCGATCATCTTCTCCGAAGCCCAGGCCTGTGTGTCCGCACCAATTTGTTTGGCGAGCGCTTCAACATCGCGCGCCTTCTTTTCGAGGCTCATCAGCAGGTCGCGAGCACTCGTGCCCTCGCCCTTGTCCAGGTCCTTCGCTGTCGTAGCCACGTCCTGTTTCAGCTTCTCCACCGCTTGCTTCTCCGCTGCCGTCAGGCCGGGGAGGTTCTTCTTGGTCAAGTCATTCGCCGCGATCTTGCTCGCTTCCGCCTTCGCGGTTTCGCGCATCGCGTCCGTGATCGGAGTGTCACCTGGCACCGCAGGCTTCCAGAGATTCAAGGCGATCATGGCCGCAAGCACGACAGGCATCGCGAAAAGCCAGCGATGGATCGGAAGCGGCAGGTCCTTCGCCAGTGATTGAGTCGCCTCCGGCAAGACCTTCTCCTGGGCTTCGACGTGCCGTGTCTGCATCGTCGTGAGCGAAGGCTGCTGGCTGAACCACCATGCCGCAGCGATAGCTTCCGAACGTCCCTGCGTGTGATCCCAGAATGCCAGAGCATCATATTTTCCGGGACGCCGCCGCCATGCGACTACCGCTGTGCCAGCCAGCCAGCCCATCGCGATCAAAGCAGGCAACCACGCACCCCAGCGAAGCAGGCCCGTCACTGCGATGGCACCCAGAGCCCATCCCACCGTCGAGGCCAGCATTCCAAGCCAGCGCCTGATCACCACACGACGAAGCACGCGCATGGCGGTCAAATCAAAGCTGTGAGCGGCATCGTTCATGGTGCAAATTTCACTCCAAGATTGGCCGAGGATCACGGGACTGTCGAGAGCGATGCTCGGGTGAATGCAAGGCTGCGATAGCGCACTCAGGCGGGCGAGTCTGTGCTGACGAGCACTGGTCAGAGAGGAATCAAAATTGGCGCTTGCTTGATGTAAGTAACCACTTACTTGTCAATGCAAGTAGTCACTTGCATCTATCAGCTATGTCAGCACCAGCCAGCAGCACTCGCGACCGCATCATCCAGGCGGCGATTCAGACGTTTGCCAGAGATGGACTCCAGGGAGCCACCACACGGGTGATCGCACAGGAGGCAGGAGTGAATGAAGTCACGCTGTTCCGACATTTTCAAAACAAGGAAGGCCTTCTGGCCGCGATGATGACGGAGATCGTGCACAAGTCGCACAATCGTGGTCTGGGTGAGGAGGTCGAGTGGACGGGCAACCTCAAAAAGAACCTCCGCCGTTTCGCAGACGAATTCTACGGCAGCCTCGCCTCAGATGAAGCCTTCATCCGCACGATGGTGGGTGAGGCCAAGCGGCATCCTGAACACGCGAAAAAGCTGATCATGGATGCCGTGAAGCCAGTGCGTGATCGCTTCATTGCCAATCTGGAAGCCGCGCGCAAAGCAGGACTCGTGCGGCGAGGGATCGACCTCGGCATAGCTACGGATGCCTTCACCGCCATGCTCTTCGGGGGCATGTTGCGCATGACGGCCGGATTCCACTGGGGCTACGAGTCTGAGCAATTCGTCGCCACCTGCGTGGACATTTTTGCAGCTGGTATCAGCCCCGCTTCGAAACCCTGACGGCTCAATCTTTTCCCCCAAACTCATGAAAGTTCTCCACTCCTTTTCTCTCCTCGCACTGGCTGTGCTGGTCGGCTGCTCACCGCCGAAACCCGTCGCGACGGCTTCTCCCACCCAGGCTGTAGAACCAGCACCCATTGAAGTGCGAACCCACTTGGCCAGTGAAACACTGATGCCGCGCTACCTGCGCGTGACCGGACAACTCAAGGGCTCGCAAGAAGCCATGGTGGCAGCAGATGCAGCGGGCAAGGTGGTCGCTGCCCCCATTGAGCGAGGCTCTGTGGTGAAAGCTGGCGACGTGCTGATCAAGCTCGATGACCGAAGTGCAGCACTCGCGCTCAAAGAAGCAGAGGCCTCCGTCGCCTCATCGCAGCTCAAGCTCGATTGGACGAACGATGAGCTGAAGCGTAACGAGCCGCTGGCTGCCAACAAAGCGATCTCAGACACCGATTTCCAGCGCCTGAAGAATGATCGTGCGTCTGCCGAGGCTGGGCTCGCCGCAGCGGTGGCTCGTCGCGACAGCGCCAAGAAGATGCTCGATGACGCGAGCATCCGCTCGCCCTTCGCGGGCATCGTGTCTGATCGTCTGATCAACCTCGGCGAGTATGTGCGTGTGGATTCGCAGGTCGCTCATCTGGTGGCGGTGGATCGTCTGCATCTCTGGCTCAGCATTCCCGAGCCCTCCGTGGGTCTGATCAAAGACGGTCAGGCCGTGGTCTTCCAGGTGGCAGCCTATCCAACCCAGTCGTTCACCGGTAAAGTGAAGTTCATCGGCGCGTCGGTGCGCGAGACAGCGCGAGACATGATCGTGGAGGCCGAAGTGATCAATGCGGATGGCAAGCTCAAGCCTGGCATGTTTGTCGCGGGTCAGCTTGATCTTGGTGAGGAGATGGCAGTCGTGGTGCCATCGGCGGCGGTGCGAACGGAAGGAACCGCCCGCAAAGTCTTCGCTGTGGTGGAGGGTCGCATCGAAGAGCGGCTGGTGGAGATCGGCGAGACGAAAGGGGACGTGATCGAGATTCGCCGTGGAGTGAAGAAAGGCGATGCTGTGGTGCTCTCGCCTCAGGCCGAAGCGGCGGATGGCATCAAGGTCGCAGTCATTGCTCAACCCTGATCTCACACACTTATGCAATGGCTTGCAGCAATTTCAGTGAGGCGGCCCGTGTTTGCCACGGTGCTGGTGCTTGTGTTCGTCGTCGTCGGCCTGTTAGGCTACACGAGACTCCCGGTGGATCGGTTCCCGAAAGTGGACTTCCCCACAGTGATGGTCGTCACTCGTCTTGCGGGGGCGACTCCGAAGGAGATCGAAACGGAGATCACTGACAAGGTCGAGGAGGCGGTGAACACCGTCAGCGGGATTGATGAACTTCGTTCCACCTCGACCGAAGGTATCTCCCAGGTGCTCATCTCGTTCAATCTGGACAAGAAGGTGGACGTTGCCGCGCAGGAGGTGCGTGATCGGGTGAACCGAATCCTCACGCAACTCCCCGAGGACATCGATACGCCCATCGTTGAAAAGCTCGATCCTGATGCCGAGCCCATCATGAGCGTTTCGCTTGTAGCTGAGAGGCCCGTGCGAGAGATCAGCGAATACGCGGACAAGGTGCTCCGCCGACAATTGGAAAGTGTGGCGGGTGTGGGGCAGGTGACGCTGCTCGGAGCACGCAAGCGGCAGATCAATATCTGGCTCGATCCCGTGCGTCTGAAAGCCTTCAATCTCACGGCCCCAGACGTGGAGCGTGCCTTGCGGCAGCAGAACGTGCAGATTCCATCCGGCAATGTGAAGAACGCAGCGCATGAGGCCGGGCTGCGAGTGTTGGGCAAGGCGGAGAACATCGAAGACATCAATCGTCTCGTCGTGCGTGAGAATGATGGTCGGCTGGTGCGTCTCAGTGATGTGGGACGCGTGGAAGATGGAGCCGAGGACTTGCAGACGGTGGCCCGACGCAATGGCCAGCCCACCGTGACACTCTCCATTCGGAAGCAGTCAGGCGAGAACACCATCGCCGTTGTCGATGCCGTGAAGGAACGCATCGCGGACCTGAGCAAGACCTTGCCCGCCTCATACAAGGTGGAGATCGTTCGTGACAATTCGCTCGTCATTCGCACCAGCACTCACGCTGTGAAAGAGCATCTCGTGCTCGGCTCCATCTTTGCCGCGTTGGTCGTGCTGTTCTTCCTTGGCAATGGTCGAGCGACGATCATCTCCGCGCTCGCCATTCCCACCTCGATCATCGCCAGCTTCGGTGTGATGTGGGTGGGCAACGTGACGCTGAACTCGATCAGCCTCGTCGCTCTCGCTCTCGCTGTGGGCATCGTGATTGATGATGCGATCATCGTGGTGGAGAACATCTTCCGTTACATTGAGGAGAAGAAACAAAAGCCGTTCGATGCAGCGGTGAACGGCACCAAGGAGATCGGTCTCGCGGTGATGGCCACCACCTTGTCCCTGCTCGCGGTCTTCGTGCCCGTGGCCTTCCTCAGCGGCATCGTGGGCAAGTTCCTCAGCAGTTTCGGACTCACGATGGCCTTCGCGATTGTTGTTTCGTTGCTAGTGAGTTTCACCCTGGCACCCACCCTCTCCGCTCGCATGTTGAAGGTGACCAAGCCCAACTTCCTGGAGCGCTGGATGTCGGGCCTCGTGAACATTTTTTATCGTCCCATCGAAGCCGTTTACATGGTGCTCCTGCGATTCTCGATGCGGCATCGCTGGGTCATTGTGCTCGCTTGCCTTGGTGCGCTTTACAGTGTGGTGCCGATGATTGGCAAAGTGCAGAAGGCGCTGCTGCCGCCCGCTGAGGAAGCCGAGTTTCTCGTGAACCTACGCACGCCCGAAGGCACCACGCTCGGGGCCACGGACCTCGTCGCCGAGCGAGTTGCCCGCGAGATTCGCAAGGTGACAGGTGTGGAATACACGCTGCTCACCATCGGGGATAACGACCAGCGAACACCCAACAAGGCTGGCATTTATGTGCGCTTGATTGATCCTGCCCTGCGCATGGAGAACCAGCAGCAGATCATGGATCGCGTGCGTAAAGAAGTGGTGGCAAACTACCCGCCGGAGCTTCGCATGACCGTGCTCCAGGTGCCGCCCTTCAGCACCGGGCAATCGAGCGCCACGGTGCAATACATCATTGGCGGTCCCGATTTGGATCGCATCAACAAGGCGGCCGAGGCGGCCCTTATCGAGGTGCGGAAGATCCCCGGCATTCGCGATGTGGACAGCACGCTGATCAATGGCAAGCCGGAGCTGGTCGCTCGGGTGGATCGTTCCACGGCGGGGCAGATGGGAGTTAATATCGCCGATCTCTCGTCAGCACTGCGATTGCTGGTGGGTGGTGCCGATGTCTCCACCTATAACGAAGGCGGCGAACAGTATGACATTCATCTGCGTGCCGAGGAGCCCTACCGAAACAGCCAGGAGGCGTTGTCTATGCTCTCGGTGCCTTCGGCGAAAAATGGACCCGTGGCGCTCTCGAATCTAGTGACGCTGGAGCCGCGCGAAGGACCCTCCGAGATCAATCGTGCGAACCGTCGTCGGCAGGTCACGATCATGGCGAATCCAGCACCGGGTTTTGGCGAGGCTCAGATCGTGGAGGCTATTGATGCCATCGTGCAGAAGCAAGGCCTGGGACCGGAATACCTGACGGCTCCCACAGGGCGCTCGAAGGAACTCAAGAAAGCAGGCATCGCCTTCATGACGGCCTTCGGCATGGCCTTCATCTTCATGTATCTCATCCTCGCTGCGCAGTTTGAGTCCTGGATTCATCCGTTCACCATCTTGCTCGCATTGCCGCTGACGTTGCCCTTTGCGTTGTTGTCACTTCTGTTGTTCGGCCAGTCGTTGAACATCTTCTCGCAACTCGGCATCCTGGTGCTCTTCGGCATGGTGAAGAAGAATGGCATTCTGCAAATCGACCACACGAACCAATTGAGAGCAAAGGGCATGAACCGCCTGGATGCCATCCTTCAGGCCAACAAGGATCGCCTTCGCCCGATCCTCATGACCACGGCGGCCTTTGTCGCGGGCATGATTCCGCTCATGTATGCCAAGGGCGTGGGTGCGGCCTTCAATAATGCCACGGCAGGCGTCATCATTGGCGGTCAGACGATGTCGCTGCTGCTCACCCTGCTGGCCACGCCAGTGTTCTATTCCTTGTTCGACGACGTCATCAATTTCTTCAAGCGTAAGCCTGCGCCTGAAGATGAAGTCGAAGCCCTCAGCCAGCCTGCTTGATTCTCATGAAGACCCTACCTTTTGCACTCTCGATTCTCACACTCGCCTCCTGCACCGTGGGGCCGAATCATGTGAAGCCAGATGTCTCGGACATCACGCCTGCGAAGTGGAAATGGAAGTCCGCCGAGCCTCGCGACGAAGCTCCGAAAGGTGAGTGGTGGACCGTTTTCAAAGATCGCGAACTCAACCGCCTCGAAGCTCTCGCTGTCGCCAACAACAACGATCTTCGCGCGGCGATGGCGCGGCTCGATCAGGCGATGGCGACCATTCGCGTCAGTTCCGCTGCCTTGTCGCCACAGGTCAATGGAGCGCTGGCGGCACAGCGCGAACGCACCTCTGGTAATCCTCCTTCGCCAGTGCCCATCGCGATCCCCTCGGCGCAGATCAACAGCTTCAATGTGCCCTTGCAGCTCAGCTATGAACTCGATCTCTGGGGACGCATCCGCCGCAGCATCGAGTCCGCTCGCGCTCAGGCGGAAGGCACCACTGCGGACTACCAGACCGTGTTGCTCTCGCTGACGGGCGAGGTGGCATCAGCCTACTTTCAGCTCTGCGCTCTCGATGCCGAACTCGCCGCGCTGCAACGCACCTTCGACTCACGCGAGAAGAGCACGGGCATCATCGAGCAGCGGTTCAAAGCCGGAGTCTTGCCTGAAGTCGATGCCGCGCGTGCTCGCAGTGAACTCGCCACCACGAAAGCCGAGATGGCCGACGTGAAACGCCAGCGCGAGGAACTCGTGTCCGGGCTCGCCTTGCTCTGTGGTCAGTCCGCCAGCACCTTCACCGTCGCCGCACGAACAGTGAGCGATACTGTGCCCGCGATTCCCTCGGGCATTCCATCGTCTTTGTTGGAGCGCCGTCCCGACATCGCCAGCGCCGAGCGCAAGGTGGCCTCGCGCAGCGCACAGATCGGAGCCGAGATCGCGGGCTACTTCCCTGCGATTTCGCTCACAGGCCAAGGCGGCTACTTGAGCAAGGACACCAGCAGCCTCTTCACCGCTGACAGTCGCGTGTGGTCCTTCGGTCCCAGTGTGAGCATCCCGGTAACCGGCCTCTTCATTACCAAGGCCAAGGTCAATCGCGCCAAGTCCGCGCACCAGGAGTCCATCGCCGACTATCGTCAGGCCGTGCTCACCGCGATCAAGGACGTGGAGACCTCACTGACGCAGATCCACTATCGGCAGGAGCAGATGGTCGCTCAAAGTGATGCCGTCACCGCAGCTCAACGCGCCACCGAACTCGTGCGCAGTCGCTACGAAGGCGGCACCGTGAGCTTCCTCGAACTCCTCGACGCCGAGCGCACCAGCCTCGCTCTCGAGCGCCAAGCCTCTCAAATCAAAGCCCAGCGCCTCATCGCCACGGTGCGCCTGATCAAGGCCCTCGGGGGGCGCTGGTGATCCAAACCCAGACTCCGTGACCGAGGTGGCACGCACGGGCATTTTGCCCTCCAGGCCTAAGGCCTGACTCAAGCCCTAGGTAGATGCATTTGCCTCTTGATGGCAAGAGGCGTTTGGACACAGACTGGCGGAGTCATGAGTGATTTCCATTATGTCCCCCGCCAAAAACCTGAACTCAAGCACCAAGACGGCAGCGCGCGAATCTCGGCAGCCACTATCTTCCATGCGATGAAGTCGGATGCGGCTTGGAAGTAGGAGGGGAATCTTTGGCCGTAGTGGCGTAAACCTGAAAGCATCTCGCCCATGAAAACCCTCCGCCTCTTCATCAGCAGCCCCGGCGATGTCGGACGCGAGCGCGAGGCCACGCGCCGCGTCATTGACCGACTCCAGAGCGAGTTCGCCGAGCACGTTACGCTCAATCCCTACTTCTGGGAATGGGAGCCCGTGGACCTCAGCCAGGACTACCAGTCGCAGATCCCCTCCACCGCCGACTTCGACATCGTCATCTGCCTCCTCTGGTCAAAGCTCGGCTCCCGACTCGGCGATCAATACAAGCTCCCGCCCGACGGCAAGGAAACCGCCAGCTCCGGCACCCAATACGAACTGATGCATGCCCTGCACGGCAAGCAGCAGCATCCCGAAAAGCTCCCCGACCTGCTCGTCTGGGTGAACAAAGCCCCGTCACCTCCAGCCTCATCGCCACCCCTCTCGCGCCAGGACGAAGACGAACTCATCCGCCAGCGCCGCGCCCTCCAGGACTTCCTCGCCACCATCACCCGCGACACCAGAACCGGCATCTTCACCGCCGCTGTGAATCGCTACGAAGTCCCCAGCGAAGACCTCGGCTCCTACACCTACCTCGACGAGTTCGAGGACATGATGGACAAAAAGCTGCGCAAGCTCATCCAGAAGCACATCGGTCAGCGCACCGTCAAACCCAAGCCACAGTGGCAAGGCAGTCCCTTCCGCGATCTCGATGTCTTCGAGTTCGAGCACTCGCCGATCTTCTTCGGCCGCAGCCGCGCCGTCGGCGAAGTCGTGCGCCTGTTACAGAGCACGCTGAGCAAACCCCAACCCTGTCACTTCGCCCTCATCCTCGGAGCCAGCGGCAGCGGCAAAAGTTCGCTCGCCCGCGCCGGCGTGCTGCCGTTGCTCACCCGCCCTGGCGTCATCGAAGGCATCGGCCTCTGGCGCTGCGCCATCGTCCGCCCCAGCGACGACAGCGCCGACCTCTTCCAAGCCCTCGCCGCCGCGCTACTGAGAGCTGACAGAAAAATGGGGGCAGAAAAAACGGCGCGACTTCGTTGAGCTACGAAGTCGTCACTGAGAGCCTATCCGGCGAAAGGCTGTAGAGGTTGTAAAGCGGTGAGGCGCTGGGTCATGATGCCGATGAAGGCGATGTAAACAAAGGCTTCGTGGTGACGGGGGTTCTTCTCGTGGTCGCGGGTGAGGCGGCGTTGCTTCACC
>CAUJJC010000359.1 GCA_963204975.1 Verrucomicrobiota bacterium
GACACGCACATTGTCATCAACGGCACCTCCATTGGCCTCTACGATGCCGAGGCGAAACTCGCGCTCGATCTCGACTCGCTGAAGCCCGGCATGGTTGTCGCCGATGTCGTTTTCAATCCGGTGCGCACGCGCTTGCTTGAAGATGCCAAGGCGCGTGGATGTGTGACCATCGACGGCCTGGGCATGTTGGTGAACCAAGGCGTCATCGGTGTGAAGCACTGGACCGGCATTGATCCTGATGCTGCCGCGATGCGCGTCGCCCTGGAGCGGGCCATGGCCTTGTAGCCGAGGCGCTTCGACTTACTTCTTCGGCAGCTTTGCTTCGATCTCAGCGGCGACTTTCCCGGCGAGGTATTTTGATCCCTCGGGCGAGAAGTGAACGTTGGCTGGCAACTGAACCTCCGCGAGCTTCGCACGCGCATGAGCACACAGGTCGTCCGTGGGGATGCCAGCGGTCGTCATCACGCGGGCTGCGGCTTCGTTGTATTTGATCTCGTCGCCTTCGATGCGGCCATCGGAGCCTGCGGGCACGGGCGTGGTATTGCACCAGATGAGCTGAGCCCCGGTCGCTTTGAGCTGGCTGACCAACGTGGTGAGATTCTTTTCATAGTCAGCGGGCGGCACTTGCTGGTGGCTACCTGGGGCCTTGGGGTCGGCGCGGAGCTTGGGATCGGTGCCGATGTATTTCAAATCATGGAGACCCCAGTTGAAGTGAATCACATCCCACTTCGAGTCGCCGATCCACGACTTGAGATTGGCCAGACCATTGGTGGTGGGGCCGCCATTCGTCGGGATGCGATGGACGTTGGCCTTGCCTTTGAGCAACTCTCGAACGGCGAGGGTGTAGCCGATGGAGATGGAGTCCCCGATCAAGAGCACGCGTGGCAATCCAGGCACGTCTTCGATCTTCGCCATGGCGGGATTGGGCGCGCGCTTGGCCTTCGCTTTGGCCTTGGGTTCAGCGCTGAGGAGTCCGTGAGTGGCGAGCACGGCGGTGAAGCAGAGGAGCAGGATGGTTCTCATGAGGTGGTGGTGCGCGAAGACGAGGCCCGGCCTGACGAACTTTCGTCGAAGATCGAGGCATCAGGCTTTGATGATCGCCTGATCAATCACCGTGCCTTCCACTTTCAGCATCGCCCAGCACAGGGCGCCCGCTACGTAGAGTCCGGCAAAGCCGAGCAAGACTGCGTCCCAACTGCCAGTGGCGGATTGCAGCCAGGGCACGGCGAGAGGGAACAGCGCAGCGCCCAGGTTGCCGCTCATGTTCATCATGCTCATCACCGGAGCGACATGATGCCCACCCATGTTCATCGTGATCGCGCAGGAGCAAGGATTGCCGACCGCTGCACAGAAGGTGCCCGCGCTGATGATGAGGACAATCAAGGAAACGCTGGAGCAGAAGCAGGCTGTGAAGGTGAGGGCTGCGCAACAGGACAGCGCTGTGATAGCGAGCCCCTGTCGTGCCAGTCGCACGCTGCCGGTCCGGCGCAGCACCAGATCGGACACGGCTCCACCTGCGAGGCTGCCGAGCACATCAGCGAGAAGTGGCAGGGCCGTGAGCAGGCCCGAACTGATGATCTTCACACCGCGTGCCTCCTGTAGATAGGTGGCGAACCAAGTGCTGAAAAAGATGTAGCCCGCAGCGCGGAAAAACTGCTGAGCGCAAATCCATCCCATCGCCGGGCTCGTCAGGATTTGAGTCCATGGCACCGTCGCGGTCTCTGCGTCGGTCGCCTTGGGTGCATCCATTTCGATCAAAGCACGCTCGGCCTCGTTGCACGAAGGATGCTCGGCGGGTCGATTCCGAAACCAAGCGTGAAACCACATCGCCCACACGAGTCCCGGCAAGGCATACAAGGCGAACGCCCAGCGCCATCCGCAACTGACCACCAGCCACGCTGTGAGCGGTGCAGCAATCACGCCGCCCACCGACATGAACCCCGCGAAGGCACCAGAGGCCGAGGCTTGCCCCGTCCGTGGAATCCATCGCGACATCACGCCTGTGCAGACCGGAACGAGACCCGCCTGGGCCACTCCCATGAACATTCTCATGCCTGCCATGACGAAGAGTTGCCCCGCTGCCATGCCTGCGGATGCCAACGACCACAGGATGCCGAACAATGGCAGAGCGCGCCGTGGTCCGATCTTCTGCCCCAGCCACGCACCTGGAATCTGACACAGCGCATACGGCCAGAAAAACAAGCTCATGAGCCAGCCGGACTGCTCCCTGGTCAGGCCCAGATCCGCGCGCACGGTGCTCTCGGCTGCACCGATGGCATTGCGCGTCACATAGGCCATCACAGCCGCCATGCACAACCCGGCAAGGACAATGAAACGTGACCTGGAGGCAGGCATGGTGATGTGGCCGAGGATTGGCGGCGACCGCCGCGCTCGCTGCGGGCTAGGAGCGCACGGCTTCGAGATTCTTCATGAAACCATCGCGCATGAGCGACAGATCCGAACCCACGGCCAGCATCGAGAAGCCCAGCGCCTTCATCTTGGGCACGTCCTCCAGACTGCGAACGAGGATGCCGCTCACTTTCTTGTGATCCGCTGCGGCCTTGGCCACACGCTGCAAGCACTCATCATACGTGCGCGCCGAGTGGTGGGCCTTGAGGTCAAAATTCAAATCGGCTGGCCCGACGAAGAGTGCGTCGATGCCCGCCACCGCTGCGATTTCCTGAGCATGCTCCACGCCTTCCAGCGTCTCGATTTGAGCGATGACTAATGGTGCGGGTGGATGATCGCCCGGAGGCCGCAAGCCGTAGCCATACGCCCGCACGGTGCGTGAGTAACCTCGACGACCATGCGGCGGATACTGCGCCGCCTTCAGCACCTGAAAGGCATCATGCACCGTGTTCACATGCGGCACCATGATGCCGCACGCGCCCCAGTCGAGCACGCGTCCGATGAGATCGGGATTCGGTCCGCCCACACGCACGATGGCTTGCGTATTGAAGCCGCGCAGCGCACGGAGTTGCGACGGCAGCGCGGACTCGGATTCGCAGCCGTGCTCGAGATCCAGGAGCACCCAATCAAAGCCGCACTCGGCGGCCAGTTCAGCGATCACAGGTGAACCAACAGAAAGCCAGGTGCCAATACGGAGCGGGGAGTCATTCATAGAGCGTCGATGTCAGCATTTTCGCGCAAGCATTGCAAGGCTTTGAACAGCCGCGCGCAAGTAAAGGTGCGCAAATCGCTGCCGTTGCTGCCCGAACCGATGAGAAAGAAGCCATCGTCACGCTCGAAGTAGCCCGCGCCCACTCGAATGACTGCTTTCACGATCATGTTGCGCAGCAGATGCAGCCAGAAGCGACGTCGATACTCGCCCGGCAGTGGTCGCACACTTTCATAACCCGCGAACGCACGCCGCAAAAACGCCGCATCGTGAAAGCACGCGAGCAACGACAAGTCATCCATCGCATCGCCTGCAATGCTGTCATCGAAGTCGATGAAGGCGCAAATCTGCTGCTCGGTGCCGAGGATGTTCCAAAGCGCGAGGTCTTTGTGGACGAGGCAGCCTTCGGCTTGTTCCAGCAGAGGTCGATGGTCTTCGATGGCACGTCTGATGTCCTCACTTTGGATGGAGGTAATGAAGGAGTGCCGCGTCAGAAAAGTGAGATGATGTTCCAGACGGGTGAAGAAGTAACTCTCGTAGCTGTGATGCAAGCTAACGAAGGCTGTGCCGCTGCGTCCGGTAGGTATGCCCAGGGGTCCGTAGCCAATCACGTCAAAGGGTTGCCATCGTGCGACAGCAGCACCGATGTCGAAAGCGATGCGTTCGACATCCAGGCTTCCTCGCTTGAACCAATGATTCAAATCCGGTGCTGCGATCCGCTCCAAGGCCTGCCAGGCAAAAGGCACCCGGCGGCGAGTCGCATCGCAAGCGAATACGGTCGGCGTGGGCACGCCAGCGTCACGGACACTGTCGAGCACGGTGGATTCAATCGCGAGCTGCCCGTCTTTCTCCGGTCCATTCTCCACACGCACAAACATCGACGTGCCATCTACGTCCGCGTTCCACGTCAGATGATTCCCTTGGCCCACACCCACGCTCAATTCGATGCGCTGCGCATTCAACTTCTCACGTAACGCCTCGCGCAGCAGACCCTCCATCGCCGCATCCGCCTCGCCACGCGACTGCGTGCCGTGAAACGCCGCCGGACGGTCACATTTCCAGTAGTAGATGTCGCGGCGGCTCATGCGGAGGGCGGACGGCGTTTCCACCAAGCGGCGATGAGACCACCGACGATGTTTTGCATCACGCCACTGAAAACCGACGCAGCAGCGGCGAGAGGCATGGTGGGAAAGTGCTGTTTAGCTAGCGCGGCAGCCATGCCGCCGTTTTGCATGCCGACCTCGATGCTCACCGTGCGAGCGATGGACTCGGGATAGCGCAACATTTTCGTGATCCCATAACCCACTCCAAAGCCAATGATGTGCAGCAGAAAGGCGGCAAAAGCCAGCGTCCAAAAGTTTGATGCGATGGCCTCCGCGCTGGCCGCCACGATGCCGCCACTGACGAGCGTGAAGGCCAGCACGGCCACGGTCGGTCCGCACGCGCCGATCTTGTCAGCCGTGTGCGGCAGCTTCCACCGAATCAAAACACCGAGCACCACAGGTGCGACCGTGAGCTGCAACGCGGACAGGCAGAGTCCCCACGCATCGACCGGCACATACTTTCCAGCCAGAATGTTCGTCCACATCGGCGTGAAGAAAAAGGCGAGCAATGTCGAGCACATCGTCAGCACCACGGACAGCGCCACATTCGCCCGCGCGAGATAGCTGATCATGTTCGATGCCATGCCGCC
>CAUJJC010000360.1 GCA_963204975.1 Verrucomicrobiota bacterium
ATTTGACGATGGCCTCCTTTGCCTCGGTGCGCGGCGGATCATACATGCCGGTGAGGCCGACAAAGATGAGATCGCGCTCCACCAACTCCGGGAACCCCGTGCTTGCTCGCTTCAGCTCGGCCTCTGGACACGGCATGGGCACAGCCTTGTCCGAGAAGATCGCGCAGAAGGCGGACGTGTTGGCGTTCCTCTTCGACCAGCTGGGAATGACTTCAAAATGATTGCCGCCTCATGACATGCCATGAGGCATCGCAGCTACCTCCTCAGCGCATTGATCAGCTCATCCACCTTGTTGATGAGATCCTGCATCCGGCTCAGCGCCGCCCGTTCAGAATCATCTCATTCACCTTCTGCCGCAGGGCCTCCATGTCGGGATCGGCAAAGCCAGTGTCCAGCAGAGCCTTTGTTCTGGCCTTCTGTGCTTGAACCATGCGCACATATGACTGCTGCTATTCCGACTTGCCATCGAGTTCCCAAACTCTCACATAATCCACGAGCATCTCAGTTGGGAATTCGCCGGCACCAACCTCCCCATCCAAAACCAGTCTGTTGTCTTTCCACTTCAAATAGGGTGCGCGCAGACCAAGCGAAAGCGCAACAGACATGGGTCGATGCCAGAATTTATTGGGCTTCCGTCCCACTTCCACACCATCGACATACCAAATGATCATGTCGGTTGCGACCCTACATCCGTAGGTGTGAAAATCCGTCCTCGGGTCGAACGCCGTGCGGTATTCGTTTGCTTGAGCCTCGCGGAAACGTTCATCGTTTGGCCGATGCCACTCGCGTCCCGGCACCCCCGGCTTTCCGTTTGATAAGATAGCGTGGAGGTTATGGTCGGTGATGCGTTCATTCCCTTCCTTCTGCGATTGCCTCTGCGTCATTTCAACGATGTCAATTTCACTGTATCGCGCCTCTCCAGCCTGAGTGATTGTGTCGTCGATCGTGCTGTAAAGCCAGAAGGCGGGGCTTGCTCCTGGAAACATCGGAGCCCCCTTGATTCGGGCCTCGTAGTAGCCATTGGTTCCCTTCGCATACGACTTCAGCATCCCAGAGGTGTAGGCTCTGCCCTCCCTGTCCTTCTCGTTCTTTCCTTTCATCGCCGGGGAGTCGTTGCGGAGTGTGATCTTCAGCAGCCCATCTTGGGCCGTGACGTTTCGCTCATTGTCCCATCTCCAGCCACTGAACTGCTCGGGGCTCTTCTGCCATTTCCGCCAATCGACCTCTCTGGCATTGAAGTCATCTGAGCGATTCCACCGGATCACCCAGTTCTCGCCCGCTGCTGCCGTGAGGGGCCTGACATTTTGCGAGGTTTGTCCCGATAGTTGGGACATAACAGCGCTACTAATGAGGAAGAAGACGCTTAGCGGTAAGGTGATGGATGGAAGTTTCATTTTTTTGCCAGAACGGTGTTTATCCAAAATAAATGGTGGGCGCAGTTGATTCGCCCACCGTTTGCTTGGATGCCAGTCAAACCAAACGAAGGTCAGACAGGACAAACGGAGTAACGAAGCATGACAAGCCAAGTCAAGCCTTGAGGAGAATGGCAGTCACATTACCTCCGCCCATTCAGGATCATCTCATTGAGCTTCTGGCGCATCGCTTCCATGTCAGGATCGGCGAAAGCAGTGTCCAGCGTGCTCACGTTGTTGGTGTTCGCGCTCGTGCCGCTGATCGCGCTGTCGAGTTGGGCTTGGCTGATTTCGCCGGGTGGGCCTTGGGAGCCGTCGCTTCCATTGCTGCCATCGTTGCCGCGTGGGATGCCGAAGGTGAAGCGCACGTTTGATCCGTCGAAGCTCACGCCCACCGTCGCAGGATTGCCGGGGTCCAGTGTGGTCACACCGTCCACCACCGCTTGCGCAAAGGGCGGTCCCTGAGCGCCGTCATTGCCGGGTGGCCCTTGGCCACCGTCATTTCCGGCGGGTCCTTGGCCGCCATCGCTGCCACGCGGGATGTCGAAGGTGAAGCGCACGTTCGTTCCATCGAAGCTCACGCCCACGGCAGCGGGATCGCCAGGGTTCACGGTGTTCACCGCATCCACCACCGCCTGCGCAAAGGGCGGCCCCTGCTGGCCCATCGGGCCTTCCTGACCCTGCGGGATGTCGAAGCTGAAATGCAGCGTGCCACCGCTCACGGACACATTCACGTTTGCCGGGCTGCCCTGCGGCAGCGTGTTCGTGCTGTCCACCTGCGCGGCGGTCACAGTCACGATGTTGTTGATGAGCACAAAGAGCGACTGGAGCTGGTCGCGGATCACCTGGGATTCCAGCGGCGAGTTCGGCAGTGGGAGTGAGGGGTCGAAGGGCATGGCGGGTTGGGTTCGGGGTTCCTAGTTCCTTGGTCGGGGTTCTTGGTTCTCCTTCAGAGGTGGAAAAAGCTCGGTCGGAGGCTCGGCTTGCTCGGTGACAGGTTCGTGAATCTCGGTCAGAGGCACCTTTTACACGGTCGGAGGGTGTTTTTAGACGGTCAGAGGGACTTTTAGCTGGGTCAGCCGCACTTTGAATCTCCCTCTCAGGCACCTTTTAGTAGGTCAGCGGGACCTTTTTGTCCCTCAGAGGCACCTTTTAGGGGGTTGGACCGTCTAAAAGGTGGGTCGCGGATACTTTCAAAGTATCTCCGGGGAGGAAAAAGGTCAGTCCGAGGGACCTTTTAATGGGTCAAACCGACCTTTTTCCATGCCCGAGAGTGTTTTTTCGTCCAGAAAGCGCCCTTTTTTATGGAAAATGGCACTTTTGGCTCAGTTTAGGGGGTCGGCGGGTTTGGCGTGTCCTTTTTCGGGCGACCTGGGAAACGAGTTTTGAGGTCGTTGTAGATCGTGTCCGCACCGGAGACGCCGCGCTTGGCCGCTTGGCGCACGTTTTGGTAGAAGGCCAGGTCGCCGACATAGTTGTCGGAGTTCGCCAGCATGATGGTGTCTTCGAGGCCTTCGCAGATCGGGGCGATCTCGCGCAGGCAGGGCAGCAGGTCAGCCACCAGCTTGCGATCCTTCGCCATTTCAGCGGCATCGAGGAAGCTCGGCACCAGATCAGCGCGGGAGGCCATGTAGGCCGCGCACTTTTCATCAAAGGCCAGAGTGCCATCCGAGATGCGGGGCAGGCTTTGTTTTTCATCCACCGTCAGGTTGATGGTGATGCCGTCGAGGGCAGTTTTCAGCGCGCCGACGGCGCTGACGATGGCAGCTTTCTGTGCTGCCGTGATTTCCAATGAGATGCGGTTGTCTGAGGCCATAGGGCGTTTGGGTTTAGTGGTTGTGACGAAACCATCCCAAACGATCCCCGGCGTGAGGTCATCCCACGCCAACCCAGAGTCGTATGACAATGATTGCGGCATAGGTCCAGAGTTTGCCGGAAATGCCCTCGGTTTGGCAATGGTTTTTTTCGCGGGAAGATAACTTACGAAGGTAAAAATTGTGACAGCGCCTCAGAAGTGCTTCACGTTGCGGGATGCCACGAGCAGCTAAAGACAAATTCATTTTCACCCTATCCGCCGCCACCCTCGGCTTCGAGGCTTGGGTCCATCCATTCGGCATTCACTATTTGAGGTTCATCACTTCTGCGGCGTTCCCCGGCCAGCTCTTCTACAGCACGCCTTTCTGGAAAAATTAAACGGCTATGCCAGACAACCATCCTCCGACTCCGAAAAAGTTCCTCACCAATCAAGGCGAGAACACGCTGAGCAAGCGGCTGGAGAAAATCCTGCCCCTCACGCAGGACTTCGATTGCCTTGTCGGCTACTTCTTCATCAGCGGGTTTTTCAGGCTCTACCCCGCGCTCGAATCGGTGAAAAAAGTCCGCATCCTCATCGGTCTGAAAAACGAGCAAGTGGTCCACGGACTTATCCAGATTGCCAACGACGGATCAAACGAAAGCGCCCCATCCACTGCCGAAATCAAATCCACGTTCGGCGGTATGATGAAAAAGGAACTCGTTCAGGCGCAGGACACGCTCGCCATTGAGACTGGAGTAAAAAAATTCATCGAATGGATTCGTTCCGGCAAGCTGGAGGTGAAGCTTTACCGCGAGCAGAACATCCACGCGAAGGTCTATATCATGACGCCAGAGCATCCTGTGGAGAGCGTGAACCACGGCTACGTCATCACCGGTTCCAGCAATCTTTCCCACAGTGGCTTGGAGGGGAATCTTGAGTTCAACGTCCTGCTCGCCGAGCCGGAGGAGCACGACTACGCGCTGCACCGCTTCAATGAGCTTTGGAAAGACGGCGTTGATGTGAAGGACGTTCACGAGACCATCCTCGAAGTCGTGGAAAAGGAATCGCCTTTCGCCTTCTTCACTCCGCACGAACTCTACCTCAAGTTCCTCGCCGAATACTTCCGCGACTATCTCGGTGACCGCTCCAAGCTGAACGCCGAAAACCTTCCTCAGAATTTCAAGAAGCTCGGCTATCAGGAGGATGCCGTCTTCACCGCCCAGCAAATGCTCAAGACCTTCGGCGGTGTCTTCATTGCCGATGTCGTCGGTCTCGGCAAAACCTACATCTCCGCGCTCCTCGCCCTGCAACTCGATGGCCGCTGCCTCATCATCGCGCCGCCGAGCCTGCTCGATGAAAACAGTCCCGGCTCATGGCCGCGTGTCTTCCGCGACTTCTGCATTCCCGGCCACAAGTGCGTCTCCATCGGGAAACTCGAAGAGGTCATCGACCAAGGCGTCGATTTCTACAAATACGTTTTCCTCGACGAGTCTCACCGCTTCAAAGGCGACTCGACCCAGCGTTACGAGCACCTAACCCGCATCTGTCAGGGCAAAGGCGTCATCCTCGTTTCCGCCACTCCCTACAACAACACGCTCGACGACATATACAGCCAGTTGAAGCTCTTCCAGCCACCTCGCAACAGCACCATTCCCGGTCTCCGCAATCTGGAGGCTTTCTTCGAGCGGTTGCGGAGCCGGCTCAAGGGTCTTCATCGCCTCGACCATGCCGAGGACTACATTGCCGCCATCGAGCAGAACGCCCACGAACTTCGCGACCGCGTGCTCAAATACATCATGGTGCGCCGCACCCGACGCGAGATTGAGGAGTTCTACGGCGAAGACCTCAAGAAGCAGAAGATTTGGTTCCCGAAAGTCAGCGACCCCGTGCCCCTGCTCTATCAGCTCAACCGCACGGAAAGCGCCGTCTTCACTCAAACCTTGGAAAGCATCACCAGCACCGATTTCCACTACGCCCGCTATCAGCCGTTAAATCCGCTCTATTACACCGGGCCGATTGAGGAGCGCGCCGTGCAGGGCCAGCGCAACCTCGCCACGTTCATGAAAATCCTGCTCGTGAAGCGGCTCGAAAGCAGCTTCCACGCATTCAAGGAGACTCTATCCCGCTTCATCAAATCCCACGAACTCGTTTTGCAGGCGTTCGACGACGGGTTCGTCTATACGAGCAAGAAGCAC
>CAUJJC010000361.1 GCA_963204975.1 Verrucomicrobiota bacterium
CTGTGGAGGAACTCCTGACCGACCTGCTTGATCGGCGCGAGGCAGAGATTCAGCGCCTGCGCATTCACCGCGAGATCGGAGCGCACCATGCCGGGTGTGGTGAACCAACTGCCGATGTTCGCGCCGCTTTTGTGGAAGGCCTGGCCGTATTCCGTGGTGGTGACGCCCCAGCAGTTCGCCCCGGCGCTCGACCATTGGAAGAAGGGATCGAGATGCCCTGTGCGCGGCCGGTAGCGCCACACGCCCGCGCGATTCAGCGTCTCCACGCCATACGGCGTCTCGACTCGCGAGTAGATGTGATGCCCCTGCGTGAACCACAGCTCGCCGCCGAAGCCCCAGTTGATGCAGTTGATCATCTGATGCGAGTCCGCAGTGCCGAAGCCGCCGAGCACGATGCGCTTCGTGTCCGCCTTGTCGTCGCCATCGGTGTCCCTGAAGTGCAGCAACTCGGTGCCTTGAGCGACATACAGCCCGCCATCGCCGAGTTCGAGGCCCGCGGGCATGAAGAGGCCCTCGACGAACTTGTGAAACTTGTCCGCTTTGCCGTCGCCGTCGGTGTCCTCGCACACGAGCACGTAGTCATTGGCCTTTTCGCCCGGTTTGATCTGCGGGTAACTCACCGCGCAGGCCACCCACAAGCGACCGCGTTCATCCCATCGCATCTGGATGGGCTTCACGATGCCGTCGGCCTCGCTGGCGAAAAGATTCACCGCAAAGCCATCCATGACCTGAAACGACGCCAGTTCCTCTTCAGGCGACTGCGGCTTCGCCGTCGGCGGCTCGACTGGGATCGACGAACGCACGCCAATCGGCGTCACCGGCTTGCCTTCAATGGCCGCCCAGATGTTTTTCTCCGCCTGATCGAGCAACGGACGAAAATCCTCCATCTCCTGCGGGAAGATGCGCTTCGTCGAGTCCTTCCAGTCCTTCGAGTAAGGCACGTTCGTGCGATCTCCCGTGAGGAAAGCCCAGTTCATCGGCCGCCAGTAGTCGAACCACAGGCGTTCGAATTCGAGGACAGCGGCGCGGACCGCGTCGTTCGTGACGGGCTTCATTCCAACACCTTCAGCTATACTGTGTGCGGCCATATGGTGACCCGCATCGTTGAGCTGATAGCCGTTCTCCATCCTTTGAGGCATGGTAGCGATAATCCATGGTGACAAGTCGATGCAGTGGATCCCCAATCGTTTCGCCAATGCCTTGATCGCTGTTGAGTAAGCCAGCAATTTTACATTGGGGTTCTCTGAATTGGGACCACCTTCAAACGGCACTGGTGTCACCAACACCACCCGCCGCCCCTCATCCGCAAACTCGGCAATCAGCTTCTCATACGCCTCGATGAACTGCGGTAGCTTATCGACGCCATTCAGCGATTCCATCTCGCCGAACTGCGCGATCACCACCGTCGCGCCGACCTCCTTGAGCTGCTGACGCCAGTCGCGTTGTTGACGCCAGCTATCGGCGCCGCTTTCGGCCTGGATGCGGCGTTCAGCGGCGGCACGTTTGGGTTCGAGTTTTTCGACTTGGCCGCCGTCGCGCCACTGCTCGAAGACGGTGTCGCCCTCCCAGCCGAAATTGCGCACTTTGATCTTCAGCTCCGGCTTGGAGGCGATGAGGCTGGTTTGCAGGTAGCCGTTGAACCGCGTGCGCTCGATGTTCGAGCCGCCGGTGAGGGCGATGACGTCGTTCGGGCGCAGTTCGAAGGGCTGGGCTTGAGCAAAGGCCGCGAAGGCGAGGAAGAGAAGAGTGCGCATGAGCTGGTGAGGTTATTTCTTCGCGGTGAGTTCCTCGATCATGAGGTCCTTGTAGCGGACGATGGAGGTGGCGTTGCCGTGGATTTGCACGGCGATGATGCCGGTGAGGTCGATGTTGGGCCCGGCCTCGGTGTAATCGACGGTCTGCACGCCGTTGAGCCAGATTTGGATGCGATTGCCCTCGGCGCGGATGCGGTAGTCGTTCCACTCGCCCAGCGGCTTTTGGGCCTTGGCGAGCACTTCGGGCGTAGGCTGTGCCAGCATCTTCTTGCGGCGGCTTTCGTCGTATAAAGCACCGTCGTAGCCCTTGCCGAGGTCGGCCTGGTAACCGGAGACTTCGTGGTGGTTTGGGATGCGCACGGTGCGGAACTGAACGCCGCCGTTCACGAAGCCTTCCGTGCCTTCGAGCTTCCATTTCAGCGTGAGTTCGAAGTCGCCATATTTTTTCTCGGTGGCGAGGAAGTTGTTCTTCTCCTGCTTTTTCTCCAATGAGCCTGCGACGAGCGCTCCGTCCTCGATCCGCCAGACGCTGCCGGTATCGCCCTCCCAGCCGGCGAAAGTTTTGCCGTCAAAAAGCGGCACGGGGTCGGCGTGGAGAAGCCCGGCGCAAAGAGCGAGAAGAAGGAGGGTTCGGTGCATGGTGGGTTGAGGAGTTGAGCGGTGATGGAAAACAAACGGTGCCGTGGAACGATTTCTGTGCCAGCGCAAGATCGCGCAGGCTGAGTAGCTCTGAGGTCTGCGAGCGCGCGCTATGTGGACGATCAATTCTTCATGCCTGAGGGAACGGCGTCCCTCAGCCACTCCGCGAGCTTTGCTTTCATCGCGGCGGCACGCTCGGGTTCCTGAGTGATGAGATTGGTCATTTCACCCGGATCATTGGCGAGATTGAAGAGCATGAAGGGCTCGTATTTCCCGCCCTTGCCCTTCTTCTTGCCTTTGGCTGCTTTCTTTGGTGCGTCCTCATTCTCGAGCGGCTGGTTTGAGGCCTGGATCAGCTTCCATTCACCCATGCGCAGGGCGGCCTGGGTTGCCGATTGCACACTGAGAATCGACTCATGTGGCGAGAGGGCCTTCGCTGTGATCATCGGCCACACATCCTTGCCGTCGATCAGCAGCTTTTGGTCGAGGGTGCCGCCGGCGAGCTTCACCAGCGTGGGATACCAGTCGATGACGTGCATCGGCTCCTTGATTCGCTGGCCTGCGGGAATTTTGCCCGGCCAGTTGGCGAAGGCGCAGCCACGCACTCCGCCTTCGAAGATGCTGCCCTTGAAGTCGCGCAAGGGTGTGTTGGTTCCCGGCGGAGGGCCACCGTTGTCGGACGAGAAAACGATGAGTGTGTTATCCCGCAGTCCACTCTTCTCCAAAGCATCCACCACCTGCCCGATCGCCTCGTCGAGGCAGGACAGCATGCCTGCCAGTTGTTTGCGTGCTCCTTTGAGAGCACCGTAAAGTTCCAGATACTTATCAGGCACTTGCAGCGGGCTGTGCACCGCGTTGTAAGGCATGTAGAGGAAGAGGGGCTTGTCCTTGGGCTGTGCCTGGATCAGTCGAATGGCCTCGCGAGTGACGAGGTGGGTGCTGTAGCCTTCCTCCTTGAACTCCTGATCGTCGTGGTGCCAGTCGTGGGAACCATCTCGCACATGGGTGAAGTAATCGAGCGCGCCAAAGTAGTGACCATGCTGATGCTGAAAGCCGCGCGAGGTGGGAAGGTAGGCTTTGTCGAACTCACCGAGGTGCCACTTGCCGGTGATCGCAGTGGTGTAGCCAGCTTCGGACAATGCATTCGCCAGTGTGCGCTCCTCCAGAGGGAGTCCCCACTTTGAGTGCGGACGGACAATCGTGTAAACTCCCGTCCTCGTGGCAAAGCGTCCGGTCATGAGGGCTGCGCGAGTGGGTGAACAAACAGGCTGCACGTAGTGCTGCTCGAGGACGGCACCACTGGTTGCCAGCTTGTCGATGTTCGGCGTCAGAATCTCTGTGCCTCCGTTGAAGCCGCAGTCGGCGTAGCCCAGATCATCGATCAAGAAAAAGACAATGTTCGGTCGCGGTGGTGCAGCCGACGTCGCGCAAGGTTTGATGGCAACGAAAAGCAGAAGGAGAGACAGGAATCCTAGACGCATGGTAGTGGAGCTGGTTGGCACCGGTCTAACCGCTCACTCTCCTCAGATATTGCACCTTGTTTGGACCCGAAGGCTTACTTCACTTTCCAGATCTTCACATCATCGATCCAGACCGTGTTGTTCACCAAAAAGCTGAACCAACGTTTCATAGGATGGGCAAATCCTTCGGACCGATGCCTGGACAAATACTTGCCATCAATGCTCAGGCGCATCTCATCACCTTCGGTCACCAGCACCAGCTCATGCCATTCGTGATCAGCCTTGTAAGGCACGGTCACGCTTTTCGCCTTGAGCAGGGCCTCCAGATCAGACGGGACTTTTTCTTTTCGTGCCACGGCCTCATCACGACGTTTGCGGTTCTCCAAGTTCATGATGCCCGTCTTCTGATCCACCAGGGTGATGGTGCTTTGAGACAGGATGCCGTAGCACAGGTGACCTGCCCACACGCCTTGGGTCTCGCGATCCACAAAGCCAAGCTGAAGTGTCTCCGCTTTGTTTAGACCGGGAAACCGGAATCGAATCACGGCTCCGCCGTCGGTGAAGCCCGCCTCGTGGTGAATGTGCGCGGCGTGGCCGGCTTCCTTCGAGGCGCTGGCGATCTTGAGGATGCCTTCATCAAGGTCGGCCTGCTTGATGTGCGGAATGCGATCAGCAGTGGCGCTGTTCCAGCCATTGCCAATCGCCTTGGCGCGGTTGCCATCTTCCTCGCGTTCGAAGTTGTCGTGAAAAACGAGAGTCCCTTTCTCACGAAGCCATTGGCTGTCGTTACCTGGTTCGGTGGCGTTCAGGTGGAGAACGGCCAATGGAAGAGCAAAGAGGAAGGCTTTCATGGCTTAATGAGGCCGAGCATTTTCGCGGCAAATCGCTTCCCGATCTCGTTCTGCGCGGCGGTGTCGAAATGCACGTTGTCGCCGATGTGGGTCTTCAAATCGCGGGCATCGACGCAGGCGGTGTGCGGGACGGTTTTTGGCAGGGCGAGCTGGATGTCGTTCATGGCTTTGAGGTCGCTCAGGCGTGGCTCGGGCTGCATTTCGCCGATGGTGCAGGCGATGAAGGGTAGATCGGGCTGAGCGAGGTCGGCGCGGAAGGCTTCGATCATGGCGCGGAGGCGCTCGGCGTGCAGGGGGAGTTCCTGGGCGTTCGCGTTGGCCTCGCCTTGCAGCCAAAGAATGCCGCGGAGGCGGGCTTTGACGGGTGCGGTGGTTTGCAGGGCGAGTTTGGCGCGGCGGAGGGCGTCTTCGTAAAGCTTCGCGCCTTTCTGCCAGAGCTTGATGGGTGATCCGCCGACCGCGCAGGGCACGAGGCCGATGGCGGCGGTTTTGTCCTGCGCGGCGAGCATCTCGGCAAAGGCCAGCCCGGGGCCGACACCGGCGTTGTCGTGGCCTTGGAAGGTCTTCGCGTCGCCCGTGAGATGCAGCGGATGCCGCGCGAAATACCACTGGTCGTCCATCTTGTGCATCATGACGATGCGCGGGTCGTTCTTCGGCTCCTCCGGCATGAATCCGCGCCCTTTCATGTTCGACTGCCCGCACAGCAGCCAAAAATCGAGATGCGTCGCGCCCTCCGGCAGCTTCGTGATGTCCACGCTGACCAGCGGCGGCTTCGTCGGTGGCGGTGTGTTGGCTTTCTTGGCCTTCGCCGCCTTTTGGGCGAAAAGCGGAGAGCTGAGGGCGAGGAGACAGAGAAGGAAAACGCGGCGCATGGTGCGTGAACGAGACGCAGGCGGTGATGTTGCAGCGTGGAGGCTGGGAGGCTGTTTCACGCCGACGGAACCGGTGTGATCATGACGTCGAATGGCAGAGGCAACCCCGTGTCGGTGACCAAGACGTTGGCAGGATGAATGTCCCAAACATCGAAGCCATCTTTGCGAACGGAGAGTGATTCTGCGTATCCAAGGCCACGCCAGGGCAGCATTTCGAAGCCAGCTTCGATGAACGCCTTCTCCAACTCTTCCAAGGTGGCTTTTCGTCCTTCCACATGCGGCTGCGTGGTGATGATGGACCAATCATGCGCCTGAGGATTCCAAAGGCCGATCAGCTTCACGTTGTCACCAAAGAGCTCGTTCTGTCGAAGCATGCGCTGCAAATAATCGAGCGGAAGGGCGTTGTGCAGCCACGGTTGGCCATCGTTCCAACTGACCATGTAGCCCGCCATGTTAGGCTTGGTGTATTTCCACCAAAGTCCGCTTTCGGCCTCGTAACGCACATCGTGTTCGCGTCCGCCGTCCTTCTCCGGCGGCTGAAAATCGCGTGGGAGGATCAAGCCGCGGGCTTTGGCCCATTCGCGGAGAGCTGTCCATTCTTTTTCGGGTCGCTCGAAGTCGTCCGCCCCATCAAGTGATCCATCTGCGCATAGGCACGCTCGGAGGTGACCCGCGGCATCTGTGAGCGAATCTGGCGGAGCTTGGCTGACAGTTGTTGGAAGCTCATCTTTGATACGGCAATGATCCTTGGTCGTAAGGCGTGGGCAAATGGTTTTTGCGGGCCAAATCAAGTGAGCTTCGTTGTCTCTACCTCAACATGTGAAACCAGCATATCAAACAGCACCTGTAATGAGGCCGCATGACTGTCGATGGACATCAGCATGCATGTGTCAGCTCGGAGATGGACATGTGTTCCATGAAAAGGCCAGCTTCGAGCAAAGCCCAGTGCCTTGTCCAAGAACTGGATGATGGGTTTCAACTCAGGATCATTGATGAAGGCGGTGTTGGACGTCTGCGACGGAAAAAAGCAACAGCGGACACGAAGATCGAAAGCCCGTCCCCCATGATGCCTCCAGTAACGCATTTCAAACCCTTGCGGGAACTTGGGTTTAGCGATCCACCCATGTGGAGGCGTGGCTTCGGTGATAGGCACCTCGCTTTGAGCATCATCAATCGAACCCATACCAAGCTTGGTGAGTTCAAAAACCTCGTTGCCTCGATGTCGTTCAATTCGAGTTGTCATGGGCGGCGTTGGTTGCTCGGCTATCATGGTGCTGACAAAGTCAGCGATGAAATCCTCCCCTCAAACTTCCCCTTCGCGGTGTAACTCGCCACGGGCACTTTGTTGTCGTGACCGAGGCAGAAGTCTTCTTTGGGCTGACTGCGGATGAGGCTGGGGCTGGTGGCGGTGACGGGGGCGTTTTGATCGAGTTGGAGAGTGAGCTGGCCTTTTTGGCCGAGGGAGGCGGTGATGCGGTGGGGTTGGTTGTCGGCGGGGTAGTCGGTCTGGGCGGTGGTGAGGGTTTTGCCGTGGCGGATGGCCCAGATGAGCTTGCCAGCGCTGAGGTGGAGCGCGTAGCCGGTGCTGGCACCGCCGTGGGCGATGAGGATGGCATCGCGCTGGGCGGTGGTGAGCTCGCAGGTGAGGGTGAAGGGCGTGTCGGCGATGTGCGGGGCGTTTTCGGCGTCGAGTTTGTCGCCGGGTTGGAGCTTGGAGAGGTCGGTGGGCTTGGCTTTGGCCTTTGCCTTGGGAGCAGGGCGTTCCTTGGGTTTGTCGCTCGTGGGATAGAGGGTGACGGGATTTTCGACCTCGCCGGGCGGGCGGCGGCTTTTGGGTTCGTTGCCGCCGATTTCGCCGGTCATGGCTTCGGCGAGTGCGGTGAGTTTGGCGACGATGTCGGGATGCTGCGCGGCGAGGTTGGTGCGTTCGCCGATTTCTTGATCGAGGTTATAGAGGCGCGGGTTCACGCTCGCATCGCTGGCGGCGTCTTTGCCCATGGTTTCACGCTGCGTTTCGAGAGCGAGCTTCCAAGGGCCTTGGCGCACGGCCTGGAGGTTGTAGCTGGAGAAGTAGTAGTGGGCTTCGCGTGGCGAGTCTTTGCTTTGGCCAAAGAGCAGCGGGGAGAGGTCGCGACCGTCGATGACGGGCGGCGCGGGCACCTCGGCTCCGGCGATTTTCAGGCAGGTGGGCAGCACGTCGATGGTGCCGGCGACGGCATCGCACACGCTGCCGGGCGCGATCTTGCTGGGCCACCACGCGAGCGTGGGGACGCGCACGCCGCCTTCCCAGGTGCTGCCTTTGCCGCCGCGCAGCGGACCGGCGCTGCCGCCATCGGCGCCTTTGATGAGCCAGGGGCCGTTGTCGCTAGTGAAGATGACGAGCGTGTTCTGGTCGAGCCGCAGCTCGCGCAGCGTGTCGAACACGCGACCGATGCTGGCATCGACCTCCTGCACCCAGTCGCCGAAGCGGCCGTTTTGCGAGCTGCCCGGGAAGGCCTTGCCGGGATGGATGGGCGTGTGCACGGCGGTGTGCGGGAAGTAGAGGAAGAAGGGCTGCGCCGTGTTCTTGGTGCCTGGTTCTGGGTTCTTCGTTGCTTGGGTGCTGCGGATGAACTTCACGGCCTCGTCGGTGTAGATTTCCTCGATGCGATCCTGGTCCGCCTCGTCGAGCAAGCGCTCGACCTGGTCATCGCGCACGAGCGGCACGACGCGGCGTCCGTCCACACTCGCGGTTTTGAGCATGTCATTGGAATACGGGATGCCGAGGTAGTGATCAAAGCCCTGCTTCGTGGGTAAAAACGCCGGTTGGTCGCCGACATGCCATTTGCCAATGCACTGCGTGGCATAGCCCAGCGGCCGCAAGCGGTCCGCGATGGTGTACTCCTCTGGATGCAGTCCGTTTTTGCTCCCAGGCCCATACACGCCCGGCACGGATATGCGTGCGCCATAGCACCCGGTCATGATCTGCGCCCGCGACACGCTGCACACTGGCGCCGCGTAGAACGACGTGAGCTTCATCCCCTCCCGCGCCATGCGGTCGAGGTGCGGCGTCTTCTGCTTCACCGCGCCAAACGGCCCGATGTCGCCGTAGCCGAGGTCGTCGATGAAGTGGATGATGATGTTGGGAGCGCCTGCGGCGGCGCAGAGCGAAGAGCTGAGGGCGAGGAGGCAGAGGAGGAGGCGCATGAGAAGCGTGAGTGATGAATGCGAAAGCATTCAACGCCGCTATTGGCATCCGCTTGCCTCAAGTTGTTGGCGCTTGATCGAAGGGATTCGACCACTTCAATCCGGGCACATGCTTGAAATCGTCGGCATTGCGCGTGGCGAGTTCAAGATCGTGTTCGAGCGCGGTGGCTGCGATGAGTGCGTCTCCGAGCGAAAATTTCCGAGCCTGTCGCAGCGCGATGGCTCGATCAGCGATGGCATCTGAGATCGAGAGCACGACTCCAGCAGCGAGGAAGATTTCGAGATCGGTCTTGTCCTGCGAAGTCAGTTTGTGCCAGCCGAGAACTTCGACCCGGGTGGCTTGGGAAACAGCGAATGGCTGGGAAAGGATGTCCGTGCGCAGCCAGCCATTCGCGGGCTGGGTGGCATAGATCACGATGTTGCTGTCCAGCAGCCTCATGCGTCGCGTCCGGGTAGAGTGCGGTCGGCACGTTGCTCGTGCTGCCAGGCTGCGGCATCCTCAATTCCTGCGATGCCGCCACGACTGGCGATGCGATTGAGTGCTGCTAGAGCTTCGGCTCGGTTACCCGTGACATCAGCGTTGCCATTCTTGGCTGATGATTCCGGCTCGATCATGTCGAGCAAGTTCACGATGATGCGCTCAAAAGTCGCCGCCCGTTGCGGGGGCAACTGACGAAGTCGAAGGTCGATGCGTTCAGCGATGGCACTCATAGGCCAAGAGTAACGGCTTCAACCGAAATTGGCAACGGTCGTGATTGGTGCTCTATCTGGACGGAGCGAGATGGCTACTTTGCTTCGCCGATCCGTTACTTCTTCACCGGCACCACTGGCCCCGTGCCTTGTGGGCGGCTGGTGCGTGGTTTTTCGATCTTCGTCGCGGTGGAGGGCAGCTTCGCGGGCTCGAAGGGCACGAGCGGGGTCTCGGGCAGGACTTTGAGGCGGAGGTCTTTGATCTCAACGCGGTTGGGGTTGCCTTTGTGGAGCTGGATGGCGAGCAGGCCCTCCAGCGTGCGTTTGTCCGCGTGGTGGTCGATGAGCTCGGAGGTGGGCTGGCCGTTGATGAAGTGCTGGAGGCGGTTCCCCTGCGCGAGGATGACATACTCGTTCCACTGGCTCACATCGACCTTCACCGGCGCGTGCTCGCCGACCTGCCAGAGCGCGCCCTCGGGGTCGAGCATCACATCCTTGCCGTTCAGGCCGAAGATGCCGCGACCGCGCTCCTCATACGTCATGCCCGTATGCTCGACGGCCGGATGGATGTCGCACTGGTAGCCGGTGATCACCCAAGGTGCGACGTCCTTCAGCTCGCGGCTGCGATACTGGATGCCGCTGTTGTTGTCGCCGATGACGCGGACGGTGGCACGCAGTTCGAAGTTCTTCACCGTGCCGCCGCGCCAGATGAGGAAGCTGTTGTTCGCCATCGCCTCCGGCGATGCATTCGTGCCGATGACGATGCCGTTTTCGACCTTCCACAGCGCCGGATCGCCGTCCCAGCCGGTGAGGTCTTGGCCATTGAACAGCGATTGGAAGCCGTCTTGAGCCAATGACGAATGAAGAATGGCAAATGACGAAAGGAGGAGAATGAAGCGCATGGAGTGATGGAGTCTGGGAGTGTTGATCAAGGCGTGGGCACGAGCTTTTCGCCAGTGGCAGGCATGGTCTTCGTCGGTTCGCCGGTGAGGAGGCCGTGCTTCACGAGGAATTGGTCCGCGGCGATGAGGGTGACGGTTTGCCACGGGCCGCTGTTGAAGAAACTGTGCGACTGGCCGGGCGCGATCTGGAGATCGATGGTTTTGGTGCCGAGGGATTTCCATTTGGCGTGGGCGACGTCCCAGCCTTTCTTCCACGAATCCATGTCGCCGAAGAAGGCGATCGCTGGCGGCAGATCGGCTTTCAAATGACGGAGGATGTCGATTTCGGGGTCTTTGTGGTCATCGGTGGCAAAGGCGGGATTGAACCACACATACGCGACGACGCTGGTGTCGATGTCCTTCGGGTCCGCGGGGTCGTTCAGGCCCGGATTCATCGTGGCGAGCGCGCTGATGTGCCCGCCTGCCGATCCGCCACCGGTGATGATGCGTTGCGGATCGATGCCGAGTTCGCCCGCGTGCTGCTTGAACCAACGGATGGCGCTTTTCGCGTCGGTGACGCACACGCGCTTCTTTGTTTCGCCCGCGGGCAATTTCGCAGCATCCGCCTTGCTGAGCATCTGATACTCCGAGGTGGCGCAAACAAGCCCGCGACTGGCAAAGTAAGCGCAGGCGATGCGAAACTGCCCCAGCGAGCCACCGCCCCACGCACCACCGTGGAAGAGGATCATGCCGGGCACTTTGGACTTCGCTGGATCGTGATCCGGCGGGAAATAAATCTCCATCTGGCGCGGTTTCCCAGCGCTCTCTTTGTAGATGTAGGGTTTGCCAGCGGGAGCTTCGGCACCGATGCCGCCTTTCGCTTTGGCGGGCTTTTCAGCGGCAAGAGATGCACCACAGAGGGCGCAGAGGAATACAGAGATGAGTTTCATGGAGCGGATGGTTTTAAGGCTGCTTCGATGGCTTTGGCGACGGTTTCGCCGAGGAAGTCGTAGCCTTGTGAGTTGAAGTGAACGTCGTCGGGATTTTGCATCGTGGCGAGGTGAGGCGTGATCGCGGTGAACAGGTCGTCGATGGCGACGCCGTGCCTCTTCATCACCACGGCGGCAGCGGCGTTGCGCTCGGGGATGGGGGCGGATTTGTATTTGCCGTCCTTCGTGTCCGGGCAGGGCGTGCTGCTAGCCCAGAGCAGCTTTGCGCCGGTGCTCTGCATGCGCACGATGAGCTGCTCCAGTCGCTGCTGGTAGTCGGCGATGGGTGTGTTGCGATCATGGATACCAAAATTGAAGTGAATGAGGTCCCATTTACCGTCCCCAAGCCATACCTCGATGTTTTTGAGGCCGCTTGCCGTGGGTCCGCAGTTCGCCGGGGCGCGATGAACGTTGGCCTTGCCAGCCATGGCCTTGCGCACGGCCTGCGTGTAGCCACGGGAGACGGAGTCACCGATCAAAAGCACCCGCGGCAGCTTGGGGTCATCCTGCACAAAATCCCAGGCACTGGAGCGCTTGGCGATCTTTTCACGCTTGTGGATCGGCAGATAAAAACCACCAAGCTGGTCCTGCAGCACACGTTCCCAGGCCTGCTGGTCGGGTGGCAACTGGGCGACGAGCGCCTGGTATTTTGACTCGACCTCAGCGTCGGCTTTGGCCTTTTGTGTGGCTGCCTCGGCGGCATTCGTCGGCTCGCCGTTCGGTGGCTGGCTGGAGGTCTGGCCGAGCAGCAGGCTCGGGAGGAGGAGAAAATGGAGTAGCTTCATGATCAAGGGTGGTAAGGGGCAATGTAGTGGGCTGAATTCAGTGCAAGGTTACACACGTAGCATCACGCACATGCCTATCGGTGCCTGACCCAAGCCATGAAACTCATTCTCGACGGATAGCCATGAATGGAGAGGTGTGGAATTGCCTTCTTGGATGACGAATGATCAGGGCCGCTGACTTCCCATACCTGAAAGAAGACTGAGCAATCAACGCCA
The DNA here is from genome assembly GCA_963204975.1 of Verrucomicrobiota bacterium. GTDB lineage: Bacteria > Verrucomicrobiota > Verrucomicrobiia > Verrucomicrobiales > Verrucomicrobiaceae > JAEUHN01. The sequence continues at coordinate 12,324 of CAUJJC010000361.1, forward strand.
GCAACTCATTCGATGAGTGATCAAGGATGGCATCGAAAAGCACGCGATCCATTTGCACATTGATTTTCCAATGTGGAGGCGAGGGCGGGAATTGAACCCGCGCATACCGGTTTTGCAGACCAGTGCATTACCACTTTGCTACCTCGCCATGCTCTTAGAGCGG
>CAUJJC010000362.1 GCA_963204975.1 Verrucomicrobiota bacterium
CTTCCGCTTTGCCACCACCCTTGCCCAAGGCCTCCGCTTTGACCACGGCTCTGGTGCTCGTATGTGGAGCCCTGCAAGCAGCTCCTCAGGACCAATACCAAGCGGCGGTGACTGCTTTGGAAAAAAGCGATTTCAAGGCCGCGAAAGCCGCCGCCGAGGCCGTGGTGCAGGCGGGCGAGGTCAGCCCGGAAGTCTTCACCTTGCTCGGCCATGCCAGCTACAAGCAAGGCCAGCCCGGCATCGCCGCCATGTGGTATCAACGCGCGCAGATGTTCCCCGGCAGCGCCCCGGAAATCCGGCAGAACCTCCGCCACATCGAGGAAAAGATTCACTTCTTCACGCAGGAGCAGAACGAATGGGCGCAGCGCTTCGGCTTCTGGATGAGCCGCAACGGTTGGATCTTCGTGGCAACCATCGGGGCTTGGCTATCCATTTTCAGCCTCGCCTTTCTCATTTTAGGTGCGCGGCACCAGCTTAAGGCCTGGGCAGCGCTGACGCTGGTCCTCGGTCTCATCGCCGTGGGGCTCGGCTGCACCGGCTACAGCCTGCGTCCTGCGGCGGAGGACTTGCAGGACCTCGCCTTCGTCACCGCACCCAAGGCTCAGGCCCATACCGCTGCCTCCCAGGTGTCCGGCAGCGTGATCATCGTGCCCCCAGGAAGCGTGGTGCGCCGGATCAGCGAACGCGGCAAATGGTCCTACGTGGAGATTCCCCAGCCCGAGGAGCAACTCCGTGGCTGGCTGCCCACGGAGCAAATCGAGCCGTGGTGGCCCTATGACGTGGCTAAGCTCCCCTGATCTCCGACAGGATTGACCCCATGCTTGCCAGTCGGCCCGACTCCGGGTAGAGTGGCAGGCCGGTTTCCTCCCATGAACTGCCATGTTTGAATCTTTTCGAAGAACCCAGCTCCAGAAGGAGGGCTTGTGCGGACGGACGCGCCGCAAGCATCAGGAAGACGACTTCATGGAGTCCCTGCGCAGCCACCCACTGGTCATGGCGGTCATCATGGCTGGATTCGTTGTCGGGGTCCTGCTGCTGATGCAAGTGGCGGGCGGTCTGGCCGAGGGTATTGCCAAGCCGGGCCTGACGGACTCGCTTTACGCCGGAGCCTTCGCGGCAGCCGTGATCATCCATCTCCACATCGGCCATCAGTATTTGAAGGAGGACAATCGCCACGTCCTGCTCGTGCTCGGAACCCTGCTGCTCCATCTGGGCGCAGTGCTCGCAGCGGTGAAGTTTGGGATGAAACAAGGATGGGGTGGTGGACTACTCGTGCTCACCCTGCCTCATGCGATCGCGCCCCTGGTTTTCTCCGTGGTGCGCGGGCGTCGCCTGGGCTTGTTCGGAGCCTTCCACGCCAGCCTGCTCGGCAGTGTGGTGTGCCTGCCCGTGACTCAACGGCTGACCTTCCTGGCCAGTTCGGTGCTCGTGGGTTTCCTCGCCGTGGTGGCCACGCGCCGTGTGCGCCGCCGGAACCGGCTTTTTATTGCAGGCTGTTACGTGGGCCTTACGGCTGCCGCTTTTTCTTTCCTCCTGGCCTTGGCCGAGACTGGAGCCCGCACGGCGTCGTGGTCCGAGATTCTGGGCTGGCCGCTGCTCTCGGGCGTGCTGACGGGCATGGCGGTCGGGGGATTGCTCCCCGTGATCGAGTCTGTGTTCGAAGTCACGACCGACATCACCTGGCTGGAACTCGCGGACCTCAATCACCCGCTCATGCGCCGCCTGAGCATGGAAGCGCCCGGCACCTACCATCACAGCCTCATGGTGGCGAACATCGCCGAAGCCGCCGCCGAGGCCATCGGAGCCAGCGCCACGATGTGCCGCGTGTGTTCCTACTTCCATGACATCGGCAAACTCAACAAGCCGGAGTATTTCATCGAGAACATGGACCCGGCGGACAATCCGCACAAAGACCTCACCGCTCGCATGAGTGCCCTCGTGCTCATCGCGCATGTGAAGGATGGCGTCGATCTCGCGATCAAGAGCGGTCTCAACAGCCGGATCATCGACGTCATCGAGCAGCACCACGGCACTTCATTGGCCTGGTATTTTTACCGCCGCGCCCTCGATCAGAAGGCCGAGGTGCTCCGTCTGGTGCAGCAGGACAAAGCCACCGAGGACGACGTGCCGCAGGTGAGCGAAGACGTGTTCCGTTACCCAGGGCCGAAGCCGAACTTCCGCGAATCCGCCATCATCAGCCTCGCCGATGCAGTGGAGAGCACCTCGCGCACCTTGGACAAGCCGAACCCCGGTCGCATCGAGGCGATGGTGGATGAACTCGTCTGGAATCGCCTCATGGATGGCCAGCTCGACGACTGTGACCTGACCATCAATGAACTCGCCAAGGTGAAGGGCAGCTTCGTGAAGTCACTCGTCAGCATGATGCACAGCCGCATCAAGTATCAGAGCAGGCGCGTTGAGAAGGATGAGCCGGTGGCCGAGGGCAAGGTGGTGCCCATGGAGCCTGCCCCGAATCCTCCCACCACGCAGATCATGATCGACGATTCGCCCTTTGGCGAACCTCGCAAGCGCAAGCGCCCCAGCGGCGGCAAGCCCACTTCCGCTGCGTGATGCCTGCCCAGGTGCAGATCTACAACCGGCAGCGCAAGCACCGCTGCGATTTGACTTGGTTGCGTGCGGCGATCACCACAGCGGTGCCGCTTTGCCTCCAGCATCTCAAGGCCGATGACGCACCGCTCGCCCAGTTGCCGGAGATCGAAATCTCCATCGTCACCGACGCCGCCATCGCCAAGGTGCATGGCGAGTTCCTCGACGATCCCACACCGACGGATGTGATCACCTTCCACCACGGCGAGATCATCGTCAGTGCCGACACCGCCGCTCGCGAGGGACCCGTCCATGGTCTGTCCTTCGATCACGAACTCGGCCTCTACATGATCCACGGCCTCATGCACCTCGCAGGCTGGGACGACCACGACCCCGACGAAGCCGCCGAGATGAAACGCCGTCAGGAAGCCGTGCTCGCCGCTGTGGTGTGATCGGCTAGCGTGCTACAACCGCCGCTCTTCGAGCACTTCGATCGCTGTGATCTTCCATTCGCTGACGATGGGCTTCACGGTCACCTTGGCTTTGTAGCGGTTGATGCGCTGATGCTGATGGCCCCAGTGACCCACGGTGCCAAGGGCGGTCCACTCACCTTCGGCGACGAAGCCTTCGGAGGCAGGCGTGACCTTGTCGATGTTCACCGAGAGATCAGACACATGCACTCGCGCGCCTTCGGAACCATCCAGGGTGAGGGCCTGGACGGTTTGCAGGTAGAGCGTGCGCAGCAGTTCACCATGCACGCTGCGATCCAGCCGGTCGTAAATGTCCGACTCCGTCCTGTAATCGAAAGCACGATACACATTGCGCAGCAGCGGCTCCACGATGCGGGAGCCGTCCTCGGTGGTCTTGATCGCTGCCGCCTTGGTGGCGAAGGGATCCGTGATCGAGATGCTCATGTTGTAAGTCACACCGATGCCGATCAACCACGAGGCCAGGAAGGGAGCGAAGCCGCCGGGAAATTTTTTGTCCTTCACCTCCATGTAGATGTAGATCACGAGTCCGATCAGCACCCAGATGATCATCGGCAGCGGGATCTGATAGACGTAGGGCTGTGGAATCGTCGGCACTTCGGCCAGGGGCTTCGGCTTGGGCAGCCGGCCCTTGTTTTCCCAGCGGGCCACCTGGAGGGTGGGGGAGAGTTCCATTGTCTCGCTGCTGTTCGCAAAGAAGACAGTGAGCGGCAGCCGCTCGACGGGCTGCTTGAAGCTGTTCCAAAGCAACTCAAGCTGGGCTGGGGAGCCGGGAATGACGAACTCAAACATCACGCCCACCATCAGCTCGCCTGCGGGCACGGTAGCTCCGGGCTCCATGGGCAGAGTGCGCCCCGGCTCACCTTTGACAAAAGCGACACCTGTGAGCTGGCCGCTCATCGTTGATTCATCGGCCCGCAGCTTGCACCAGTTCTGCGCCATCCCCGTCATCTGTGCGACCACGTTCTGCTGCATCTGGGCCGTGACTTCAGTCGTCTTTGAGGCCGTCATGTTCAGCCAGCCAAACACGGTAAGGCTATCAAACAGCACCTCCACCCGTGCCTGGAACGGCTCCAGGTAAAGGTAAGCCTGCGCGATCTGCCGGGGCGATGCAGGAGGAGCGGCGGGAGTCGCAGCCGCAGCCGGCGTGGTCGTGGGCGCGGGCGTCTCAGGCTGCTGGGCGCGAAGTGCAGCAGGCCCGAGCAGGCCTGCCGCCAGGGCGAGGATGGTGAACGTGGTGCGCATTAAACAGCCCAGGGTTTGCGCCATTCGCGCTTGAGGAGGGCATTGATCTTGTCGTCCGCCGACTTCTCCGCCTGCGGGTCCCACTCGAACTTCGTCACGCCCTGGCGCAGTGCGATATTGGCCAGATGGCTGACGGTGATCGTGCGGTGGGCGATCTCCACAGGAGCCACTGTGGGTTGGCCGGTGTAGATGCAGTCGATGAAGTTCGCGGTGTGATCCTTGCTCACGTAGAGCTTCACTTCGCCTTCTTGCGCCACCTGACGCAGGATGTTGACGTCGCTGGCTGCGATCTTGTCACGGTTCACCCAGATCCACTTGCCGTCGGTGCCTTCAAAGAGAATGCCCGTGTGATCGAAGTTCTTGCCCGTGGCCGGATTGCCCACCACCTCGGGCATGAGTTCCTCGGACTTGTCCGCCACCACCATCTCCACGCCGTTGGCGTAGCGGCACTCGAAGTGGAACTTCGTCGCCGTGTTGTAGAGTTCGTTCAGCTTCAGCTCGCCACGGATGTTCATCATCTCCACCGGGCCTGAGTTTTCCACGTCCATGCCCCAGTGCGCGATGTCGATGTGATGCGCGCCGAAGTCCGTGATCATGCCGCCGGAGAAGTTGAAGTTGTGCCGCCAGTTCAGCGGCAGCAGTGCCGGGCGGTAGTCGATCTCCGCAGCGGGTCCCAGCCAGAGTTCCCAGTCAAAGTCGGCGGGCAGGGGAGCAGGCGCTTGCTGGCTGGCCATCTGGTTCCAGTCCGTGTGACCGCCGGGCAGGCCCACGCGCACACGCTTCAGTTTCCCGATGCGGTTGTTGCGCACCAGTTCAGAGGCCAGACGGAATTTCATATCACTGCGCTGCTGGCTGCCCGTCTGCCAGGTGATGCCCGCCTTCTTCACCTCATCACTCATGAGGCGGCCTTCGGCCACCGTCAGCGCCAGCGGCTTCTGGCCATAGATGTGGATGCCTTTGCGTGCGCAATACACCGCCATGTAGGCGTGCCAATGGTCCGGAGTGGAGATCTGCACGATGTCCAGATCCTCCTTCTCGATCATCTCGCGGAAGTCCGCATACGTCGCGCACACCTTGGCCGGTTTCTTCTCCGCCTTCGAGTAGTGTGCATCCACCACTTCCTTGCCCGCATCGCGCCCGCCTGTCTTCTCACCCCGGTAGCCGTAGTGGCCATACTTCTTCATCGGGTCCGCGCAGGCGATCACCTGCACGCGCTCATCGCGGAGGAAGTTGCCCGTCCAGTCCGTGGCGATGGTGCCGTAGCCGATCAACCCGACCGTCAACCGCTCCGATGGAGCCGGGCGACCATCGCGGCCCAGCGCGGAAGCCGGAATGATCATGGGAAAGCCGATGGCCGAAGCCGCCGTCGTCAGGAACTGGCGGCGTGAAGTGTGGGTGGGTGAATTCATAAAATGAAGGCATTCAGACTAGCGGGCGGAGCCTTGGGGGCAAAGCGCAAAGTTCGTCCTTCGTGATTCGCCCGGCGGCAACACAGCGCTGTGGAATTCTCCACGCTTGAGAGAGGCGCATCCCGATTCACGACCCAACAAAAAGGGCGACCAGAGGGCCGCCCTTTTCTCGAATTCAGAAGATATCCTCGACTAGGCCTTGCCCCAGAGCTTGAGCAGCGCGGAGGCCATGTCGGCTGGCGAGTCGGCCACGGCGATGCCGCAGTCGGCCATGATGCGCTTCTTGGCAGCCGCCGTGTCGTCGGCACCACCGATGATGGCACCGGCGTGGCCCATGCGACGGCCGGGAGGTGCGGTGGCTCCAGCGATGAAGCCCGCGATCGGCTTCTTGCAATTCTCCTTCGCCCAGAGCGCAGCCTCGACCTCGGCCGTGCCACCGATTTCACCGATCATGATGATCGCTTCGGTTTCCGGGTCTTCGTTAAACATCTTCAGCACATCCAGGTGGTTGGTGCCATTGACCGGATCGCCACCGATACCCACGCAGGTGCTCTGGCCGTAGCCGCGAGTAGTGAGCTGCCAGACCGCTTCATAGGTGAGCGTGCCCGAACGGGAAACCACACCCACATTGCCGCGCTTGTGAATGTAGCCAGGAGCGATGCCGATACGGCAGCCGCCGTGCGACTTCTCACCTGTGCCGGGAGTCACCAGGCCGGGGCAGTTCGGGCCAATGAGGCGCGTCTTGCTGCCCTTCATCGCCGCCTTCACCTTGATCATGTCATTGACCGGGATGCCCTCGGTGATCGCCACCACGAGATCTAGGCCCGCGTCTACACCTTCCAGAATTGCGTCCGCAGCGAAGGGTGGGGGAACGAAAATCACGCTCACCGTCGCACCCGATTGCTTCGCCGCTTCAGCCACCGTGTCATAGACCGGCACCTTGTGCGAGCCGTGCTCAAAGGTCTGGCCACCCTTGCCCGGCGTGACGCCAGCCACGAGCTGGGTGCCGTAATCGAGGGAAGCCTTGGCATGGCGGGAGCCAAAGTCACCAGTGATGCCTTGGACGAGGATGCGGGTGTTGGTATCAACGAGGATGGACATAAGTCGGGGGGCTGCGGAAGGAATAAGTCAAAAGAGAATCAACGCGGAAGCCATCCTCTAGCCGGGACTCGCGGCCTTTCAAATGCGCAACTGCGACAATCTCATCAAGTGGCCGCTCCTTGCCCGAAGGAGCAACGAACAGCCATGGTTGGCTC
>CAUJJC010000363.1 GCA_963204975.1 Verrucomicrobiota bacterium
CACGCGAGCCGTTAGCGGGCGGGCATCATCGACGAGTGCTTGCGCGAGTTCCAAGCGACCAGCGCCTGTCTTGAAGGTGCGTCCGCCGAAGGCACCGAGGAAGCCTCGCGGCACCATGTCGCCGAGGTCGTTCGGGTTGCCTCGCTTCATCAGTTCCAGGTTGCGCGCCATCGCCGGTTTGTAGTCGAGCTTGGTGCCCTTCTTCGTGTCGGCTTCCACCACGAAGAGCGCGGCATCCTCGACCGCGTTCGCCATGATCATGTTGTAGTGCGGCGTGGCTTTCAGCTTGGCGATCTGGGCGGTTAGGTCGGCGGTTTTGGCGACGGCCTCTTTGTCCTTCTTCGCCACCTTGGCTTTCAGCGCGGTGACTTCCTTGTCGAGCTTGGTGACTTCCTCGCGCGCCTTGATAACTGGCTTGGCAATCTCATCCGCCATGATCGGGCGTTCGCTGAGCTTCACACTCGCGAACACACCCGCCAGGGCGTAGTAGTCGCGCGCGCTGACGGGATCGCTCTTGTGATCATGGCAGCGGGCGCACGCGAGTGTGAGACCGAGGAAGGTGCGACCGAGCGCATCAACGTGTTCTTCCCATTCGTCGGCGACGGTGGTGCGGATGATCTCGGGTGGCAGTTGCAACTCCTTGAAGTAAGTCGGCGAGAGTCCGAGGAAGCCAAGCGAGGGCAGGTCAGTGACCTGAAAGCCCGGCATCTGATCGACCGCGAGCTGGCGCATGACGAACTCGCGATACGGCATGTCGTCGTTGAAAGCCTTCACCACCCAATCGCGATACAGATATGCGCCGGAGGTCGAGTCGAGCCAGTTCGGAGTGGAGTCCGCGAAGCGCGCGAGGTCCAGCCAGTAGCGGCCCCAGCGCTCGCCGTAGTGCGGTGAGGCGAGCATCTGATTCACCAGCGCAGCCCATGATGACTCGCTGGGATTCGCCTCAAAGGCGGCGACTTGCTCGCTCGTTGGTGGCAGGCCGAGAAGATCAAACGACAAACGCCGCACCAGTTCGCGAGGAGTGGCGGACGGCGAAGGCTTCACGCCCGCAGCTTCCATCTTGGCCAGCAAGAATGAGTCAATGCTTGTGTGCGGCCACGATTGGTCCTTCACCGCTGGCAGAGGATGCGATTGCAACGCCTTGAACGACCATGGCACCGGCTTGGGCTCGTCCTTTTTCGCTGCCAGGGACAAGCCTCCCGTGAGGAGGAGGGTGGAGAGAGCGAATGAGATCGGGCGATTCACGCTGGGACTACAGCCCGGAGCGCGGTGTCCTTTCACTCGAAGAGGCGATGCCAGGCGTCCAGGGCCGCTTCCGTGCCTGGCGACTTCTCCGCTGGGGCCCAAGGGGCAAAGACTTTGTCGTGGGCGGGATCGTAGGGGCCACGTTTGATTTCGATAATGACCGTGTCCGGCTCGAGCACGATGAAGCCGTGCCAGACGCGAGGTTCGATGTCGATGAAGCCGAGGCCATTCGAGCGCAGTTCGTGGAGTGAGTTCACCGAACCATCTTCATTGAAAATGATAAAGCCGAGCGCGCCGCGAATGACATGAATGGTCTCCGACGCATGGGGCAGAGGATGCAGGTGCGGCTGCAGGTAGGTGCGGGGCTGGAGGAAGTTGAGCATTCGCTGGACGAGGGCGTCTTGCGTCCGATGGAGTGGTAGAATGATGCGGCGGCGTGGGCTGGCGGCGGCTTCGACGCATCCGGTGCGAAGTGTGTTTTCATCGAGTGTGAAAACGTCGCCGTGAATGTTGGGCAGTGCTTGAGGCATGAGATTTTGAGATGAGAACTTCGGATGAATTGCAACGTTGCTCAGCAAGTTCGATTCTGACAAGCTAGGTCGGACGTTCCTTCCATTCGATCAACCGTCCATCTGACTCTTTGCCTGCCATGCGTTTTGTTTTCATCGCTCTAGCACTCGCCATTCCGGCTTTTGCCGCCGACAAGCCCAATATCCTGTGGCTGACCTTCGAGGACAGCAGCCCGCACCTTGGTTGCTATGGCGACCCTGAAGCCGTCACTCCGAACATGGATGCGCTCGCCAAAGAAGGTCTCCGCTACCAGCGTGCGTGGTCAAATGCGCCGGTATGTGCTCCAGCGCGCACCTGCATCATTTCGGGTCGCTGGGTGCCAGCGAATGGGGCCGAGCACATGCGTAGTGAAGTCCCGATGCCCGAAGGCATGAAGATGTTTCCAGAGTTGCTCCGTGAGGCTGGCTACTACTGCACGAACAATGCAAAGGAGGACTACAACCTGACGAAGTCGGACAACGTGTGGGACGAGAGTAGTGGCAAAGCCCACTGGAAGAATCGCAAGAACGGTCAGCCCTTCTTTGCGGTCTTCAATCATGAGGGAACTCACGAAAGCAAGATTCGCGCGAGGCCACACACGCTGATTCATGATGCTGCGAAGGTTGTGGTGCCAAGATACATGCCCGACACACCTGAGGTGCGCCACGACTGGGCTCAGCACTTCGACAACGTGACCACCGTGGATGGTCAAATCGCCGCGAAGATCAAAGAGATGCGCGAGGCAGGTTTGGGTGATGACACCATTATCTTCTGCTTCTCCGATCACGGGACAGGCATGCCTCGCAGCAAGCGCTGGCCGTATGATTCAGGGCTTCGCGTTCCCTTCATCGTCTATTTCCCGGAGAAGTGGAAGCATCTAGCTCCGAAGGACTACAAGGCTGACGGCGTGAGCGAGCGGCTGATCAGCTTCATCGACCTCGCTCCCACGGTGCTGAGTATCGCGGGCATCAAGCCGCCCGAGTATCTGCATGGGCGTGCTTTTGCAGGGGCGCATCCAGGCGAAGACCGGGGGCTGGCTTTTGGTTTCAGAGGACGCATGGACGAGAGGATTGATTGCACTCGCAGCGTGACCGACGGACGATTCATTTACATCCGGCACTTCATGCCGCATCTGCCTGAGGGGCAGCATGTGAATTACATGTTCGAGCAGGCGACGACGAGGACTTGGTTTGATCTCTTCAAAGAGGGACGACTCAATGAATACCAGGAGGCGTTCTGGAAGGAGAAGCACCAGGAAGAGCTATACGATTTGCAACGCGACCCCTGGGAGACCGACAACCTCGTGTTCGATCAAGGGCAAGCTTATCTGGTCAAGAAACAACTCCTGGCTGCAGCACTCACGCAGTTCATGACGGAAACGCGTGATCTGGGGATCGTGCCAGAGGCGATGAGACTGCAAAGTGCAAAGGGAGGAACTCCGGTCACAACCTACGCAACGGAAACCTCATTGCCATACGCTGAGGTTTTGAGCAGCGCGTTGATGGCTTCAGATCGATCCCATCCTGATCCACGGGCATTGGAGCCGCTGCTTCGCAATCCAGCAGGCGAGGTTCGCTACTGGGGGGCTGTGGGCTGTTTGATGCGAGGACAAGACGCGATCCAAGGGAATCACGAATTACTGAAAGGGCTTCTCAAAGACACGGGAGCGAGTGTCCGCATCGCAGCAGCCGAGGGGCTGGCGCTTCATAGTGATGAGGCAGGGAAAGCTGTAGCCTGGAAGGTGCTGCTAGCCAGCGCGAATGCGCTCAACAGCTCTTCGATTGAAGCCACGGAGGCGCTAAATGCGATTGATCGTTTGGGTGACGCAGCCAAACCATACGTCGCAGAACTGGCTGCGTTGCCAACAAGGGCACCGGAGTCTAGTCCTGCCCGCATTCGCGAATATCCACTTCGCCTGCTTCAATACATGGCTGGCAGGCTGGGCTTTGAGCCGCCCAAGGGTGAGCCCAAGACGAAGGGCCGCAAGGGCGGGAAAAAGCAGTGACCTTCCGGTCATAGCAGGTGACGGGCGAGACTATGCTGGAGGTGCTTCTCGGCCACATCGCCCATGGAGCTGCAGGCACTAAAGGCGGTGCTGTGATGATATTCGCCAAGCTCTTCTTTCAGGCTGTTCACCTTCTCGGCTGGTTCAGCAGGGTTGTTTTTCATGCACTGGAAGAGGGCGAGCACACGCTGCTGCTCTGACAGGTATCGACGGGCGATGAGCGTTCGTTCTTCCTCCTGATACTGCTTCATCGTGGGATAGTTGAGGCATGATGAGCACATCTGAACGACGGGCTGATTTTCTTTGAAAAATTGAGGCAGGTAGAGATTCCTCCTGCCTTCGTAGCTTTGCTGGTCGAAGTCGATCGCCCTCACCCGATACTGCACGTCTTCGAAGTCTGGTGTGATGTCGATAACGTAGTTGTAGGAGCGCATATCGCCCAGGAGACGGACGAAGCAGCGTTCGCTGAACTTGACGAATTCCTTGGCAACGCGCACGCGATTAAGATCCGGGCGGTCGAAGTAATCGCGGATAAAGACATCGCCGGGAACGCCTGCAATGTGCTCTTCGACGAGCGTGTTCTTATGGGCGAAGTAGGTGATGCGGTTTGGCGACAAGAGATGTTCCAAGTCGAGCCCGTAGATGCGTGATGCATCGGCCACTTTCATGTAGAAGTGGTCATAGTTGTCATTGTATTGATTCACCACGCGGACCCTGAATGGCTTGGAATTGCCGAACTCGCAGTAGTCCACTCTCTCGACATAAAGGTGCGGCGCGGCTTGAAGTTCGCCCGTTTTCAGAAGCGAGTAGATGCTGGTGAGCTTGGGCCACAGCTCTTGCTGCTTGGACCGCTCATACATCACTGTTGACCAATGAGTGGGGTGCCCTGTCCGATCATACAAGGGGTAGCTCTGATCGAACTCTTGGAGATCGTGATACGTTGCAGGCAGTGGAGAACTGCGACCAAAACGGTCTAGATAACCGCTAAGCTCCGCAGTGATCGGCAGGAAGTGCTTCTTTCGTGTGATCTCGACCATGTGAGCATGGTGGCAGCAACTGCCGGGCCATGCAATCCGAGGAGTTCAACGCTCGGGGACAAGTTTGACGGGTGTCGCACGAGCAGCATGTAGATCTACCTCAGCCTTGAGGATTTCGTTATCGAGCTGTTTCAGAGTGAGTTTGTATTTCTCAAATGCGGACTCGAGGAGTTCCGCGCTGGTGCCGGCTTCCTTGGCTCTCCGTAAGTTTTCTTCGGTGGTGGCAAGGTTTCGAAGCAGTGGGTCGCGACGAGCGCGAAGATTCTTGAGGCTGTCCTCAACAAGCGTGATTTTCGATTCCCTATCAGTTTTTGCCTGTGCATTCTGCTGCCTGGGGCTGAGGGCTTTGATGTCCCGAGGAGCAGTGGGTTTGTCTTCGATTAGAAAGCCAAGCATGTCCTGGAGTGATTCGGGCAAGTCCTTGTAATGCAGCTTCATGATGCCTCCATCATGAGTGAAGTTTACCTGGCTGTCGGTGATCTCTTTTAGCACTACACGCTGGTAGGACTTTCCTGCGGCGCTGGTGAAGTTGCCCACTTCCATGCCTGGCGCACGCTGGCGCATGCTGAGTTTGTATTTGCTTTTGTAGGTGTCGAAGTCGCGCTGGAGTTGCTGGAGTTCTTTCTGAACGTTCTCGCGTTCGGCTTCCACTTTGCTCCTCTCTTCTTCCAGTTTTTTGCGCTCGGCGCGCGAGGCTTCGATCTGAGATTGAAGGCGGCTGACCTGCTGCTGAGTCTCGTAGTTTTGATGATTCAACTGATCAATCTCATCCCTGAGGCCTTTGACCTTGATGCTGGTGCCTCCATCGTCGCACTGGCAGAGAAGCAGAGTCAAGGAGCTGACTAGAGTTGAGTGGAGGAGTAGCCTGTAATTCATAAGGGGATAAGGAAATGTCGGGTGAGCTTAGTAAGGGCTCATAATCGGGGCAAGAACTTTCCAGCTTAGTTCATAATCGCCTGGTCGATCCGAGTGCGGGGCACTGGATACTTTGGGACTTCAAGAATGCGCCGCTATAAACGCCTTCACTGCATCGGCGGTGGCTGCCATCGGATGGGTTGCCAGTGGCAGACTTTTGAGAGCTTCGAGAGTGGGGTGGGTGGGTTCCTGTCCAGTGGCTTGAGTGACCACATCGGGGAACTTGGCGGGACTCGCAGTGCTAAGCACTACGCTGGTGGTGTCCTGAGCTAGGTCGGCAAAGCCGCAAGCAGTGTGAGGGTCGATCACATAGTGATGATCTTTCCAGACCGATGCGATGCAACGCTCGATCTCTGCATCTGACATTCGTGATGAACGGATGGCAGAAACTGAGCGGGGAAGTTGGACTGGTGATCCTGCTTTCATCTGGGCCATGACCTCACGAACCTTGTCTGGCTGCTGGCCAAGCATGTAATAAAGATAGCGCTCGAAATTCGATGCGGCCTGAATGTCCATGCTTGGCGCATGACTTGGTTGCACATCTTCCTGACGATACTCGCCCGTGGAGAAGAAGCGGTGGAGAATATCATTCTGATTGGTGGCGACCCTGAAAGAATGAACCGGAAGGCCCATCTGCTGCGCCAGCCATCCAGCCAGCACGTTGCCAAAGTTGCCAGTGGGAACGACAAACTCCACCTTGGATCGGGCCGCAGATGGGAGACGCAGCCAAGCCCAGATGTAATAAACACACTGGGCTAGCACGCGAGCGATGTTGATAGAGTTCACAGCCGAAAGGTGGTGGCGTGACACGAAGTATGTGTCAGCAAAGCATTCCTTCACCACGCGCTGAGCGTCATCAAAAAAGCCAGGAACAGGAATCGCAAAGACATTGGCCGCACCGGTGCAAGCCATCTGCCTTTCTTGAAGCGGCGCGACGCGGCCCTGCGGATAGAGGATGAATATCTGGATGCCATCCTGGCCCACACACCCATGAATCGCTGCACTGCCTGTGTCGCCGGAGGTTGCGCCTAGCACTGCGAGTGCTGTTCCTTTCTGTTTCACCTGACGCTTGTAGAGCAGTCCCAGTAGCTGGAGTGCAAAGTCTTTAAAGGCGAGCGTGGGACCATGCCAGAGTTCCAGCACGAAGGTGCGATCATTAAGCTTCCGCAGAGGGGCCACGTCTGGGCTATCGAACCTTGAGTAGGCATGTGTGGTGAGTGAAGTCCATTCCTCCGGACTGATCTCAGGAGCGAAGAGCTGGAAGAACTCAGATGCCAGTGCTGGATAGGACAACGAGGCCCAGTGGTCCAGCTTGTCTGCAATGGAGGGAAGGTGATCAGGGAGGAACAGGCCGCCATCGGGAGCGAGTCCAGCTTCGACTGCTTGGGTGAAGGTGTGGGGCGATGTTTGGCCGCGAGTTGAAATGTAGTTCATGCTGGGGGGTGAGTTAGCGCAATTCATGCCGTGATAAAGCAGCGAGTCGGGGGCAATGAAGTAGATCAAAGGTGGAGGAGCAAGCGAGCAGAGGGAATCAGAATTTTCTTTGACCCCTCACGCGACAACGATAACGAGCATGATGCTCAGTGAGATCGAAGTGCGTGACTTCCGCTGCTTTGCGCACCAACGCCTGAAGTTGCACCCTCAAATGACGGTGCTCGTCGGGCGTAATGCGCAGGGTAAGACGTCACTTCTTGAGGCAGCGTGCGTCTTGTTACGGCTGCAATCGCCGAGGACGAGTGTGCGCACTGACATGATTCGTTTTGAAGCCACGACTTTGATGGTTGAGGGCCAATGGAATCTAGTGCCCTTGCGCTGTGGCATGTCGGCGGCGCGGCGGCGTCTGGCCGTGGACGGCGTTGTTTGTGGCAAGAGTGCAGACTACCTTGAGCGCAGTGGTCTGGTGGTGTGGATGGACCATGCGGATATGAATCTCGTGCGAGGCAGCAGTGAGCATCGGCGACGCTTCCTGGACTTTGCTGCCAGCCAGATTGAGCCTGGCTATCTGGCTGCTCTTCAGGGTTACAATCGCGCCTTGAGATCGCGGAACTACATCCTGAAGCGAGATGCCTCCGTGCAATGGCGGCAGGTGGATGCCTACGGGCAGCTAATGGCTGGCTTTCATCAGACGCTTACCCTTCATCGTCGGCAGCTCGTGCTGGCGCTGAAGCCCAAAATGGCACTGACCATGGCGAACCTTAGCCAAGCAACCGAGGATGCGGGCATTGACTACCTGCCAGCGTGTGAAGCGAATGACTTGATGGATCAGTTGCTAACGCATCGACAAGAAGAAGAGCGGACGCGAACAACTTTCACAGGGGCGCATCGCGACGACTTCATTTTGACGATCAATGGTCGCAATGCTGAGTCATTTGCCTCAGAGGGTCAGCAGCGAACCATCTCGATCGCACTGAAGATTGGTCAGGCCCGGGTGCTACAGGAAGCTCGGTCCATGGCCCCCTTGTTATTGGTGGACGATGTGTTTGGCGAACTGGACCCGGTTCGCCGTCGGGCTTTACTGGCGGGATTGCCGCCTGGCACGCAGTCCATTTTCACAACGACGCACCTAGATTGGGCAGGCGAACTTGGGGCGGAATGCCAAGTTGTCTCGGTGCAGAAGGGTGAACTCACTACGGGACTCTACGAGTGAGTCTAATTTTTGATTATTTCTATATGTGAAGGACTAGGGGTAAACTTCCCTTGCGGAGTGAACGCCGGTATTTTAGTTTGGAAGCTAACCGGGTTGCGAGGCCCTCATTTTCTTGTGATTCTTAATTTAGCGAGGAATTTTGTGAATTGAAGGGCTCGCTACGGTCAGTTTGTCACATTACATTTCTTTAACCTTCTCCCGCTTACACTTTCATGCTTGGACGTTTTTTTGGATTTGCCTCGCGAGATATCGGCATCGATCTCGGCACCGCCAACACCCTTGTTTATGTCAAGGATCACGGCATCGTTCTCCGCGAACCCTCAGTGGTCGCGGTCAAATCAGGCACCAATGAAGTGGTAGCCGTTGGCGATGATGCCAAACGAATGCTCGGACGCACTCCCGGCGGAATCACGGCTATTCGTCCGCTGAAGGATGGGGTAATCGCTGATTTCCGTGTTACCGAGGCCATGCTTCGCCATTTCATTCGGAAGGTTCATAACCGTCGCTCTATGGTTCGCCCGCGCGTGGTTATTGCCGTTCCTTCTGGCATCACTGAAGTCGAGAAGCGTGCTGTGAAAGAATCGGCCGAACAAGCAGGCGCACGGGAGGTTTATTTGATGGAAGAGCCAATGGCGGCTGCGATCGGCGTGGGACTTCCTGTTCAGGAAGCCGCAGGCAATATGATCGTGGATATCGGCGGCGGCACCACGGAGGTGGCGATCATTTCTTTGTCCGGCATCGTGTATGCACGGAGCGTGCGTGTTGCTGGTGATGAACTGGACGAAGCAATCATCAACTACATGAAGCGTGCCTATAATCTCATGATTGGTGAGCGCACGGCTGAGGAAATCAAATTGCGCATTGGCTCTGCCTTCCCTCTGGGCAAGGAGGCGACTATGGAAGTGAAGGGCCGCGATATGGTGGCGGGACTTCCGAAGACCATCACGATCACTTCTCAAGAGGTTCGTGAGGCAATGCTGGAGCCTTTGAATACGATCATTGACGCAGTGAGAACAACTCTCGAACGCTGTCCGCCGGAGCTGTCCGCTGACTTGGTGGATCGCGGTATCATGCTCGCGGGTGGTGGCGCATTGCTGCGAGGCCTGGACAAGTTGCTTCAAGAAGAGACGGCGCTTCCAGTGCATGTGGCTGAAGATCCGCTCAGTGCCGTGGCTGAAGGAACAGGGCGTGTGCTCAGCGAACTTGAGTTCTTGCGCAAAGTCGGCACGACGGACGTCTAGTCCGTCTTGTTCTGACTTGCTTCTCGTGGCGGTGACGGAGTCCGTTCAGACGCTCCATGAAAACGCTTAACCTCATCGCTCTCTCGGTCTTCATGGCAGCTACCATAGCGGTGCTGACCTTGGATACGCCGACGACTCGTGCGGTGCAGGCCAAAGTGCTGGCCATTTTTGCGCCATTCATTCATGTGAGCGGAACTGTCCACGATACCACGTCGCAAGCTGCTGCGCCTGACGTTGATCCACGGGAGTTGATGCGCTACAACGAGCAGTTGAAGCTCGAAGTCGCCAAGCTCAAAATTTTAAGCCAGCGGCATGATGAACTCCTTGATGAAAACAACCGGCTTCGTGAAATGGTTGGTTACAAGATGCGTTCACCATTCAAGCAATTGATAGCAGCCCATGTGATCAAGCGCTCGGCTGCCATGTGGTGGAACACACTCATCATCGACAAAGGAAGTGAAGATGGAATCGAACCAGATCGAGCCGTGCTGACCGATGCTGGATTGGTTGGAAAAACGGGCCGTGTCACTGCAAACATGGCCGAAGTAGTGCTCCTGACCGATGAACTGTGCAGGGTGGCTGCCATGGTCGAAGGCACTCGGGAGAAAGGGATTCTGAGTGGAGAGCGTGGAGCATTCACTTCCACACCCGATCTACGCCTGCGATTCCTCAGTCGGAATGGTGAGGTGGCACCTGGGATGAATGTATTGTCTTCCGGCGATGGCGGGGTGTTTCCGGCCAAGCTGTTGTTGGGGCGAGTCAAAGTTTTCGAGAATAAGGACATCGCTGGTGAGGCTGTCGTAGAGCCAGCGGTTGATTTTTCGAAACTGGAGGATGTCTTTGTCGTTGGCACTGATGTAGCCCGAGCCATCGAGATCAGAGCACCATAACTTTTTGTCACCATGTTGTTTAACCTTGCTGTCATCTGCCTGACCTTCTTCGCCTTCGTGGTCGAGGAGTTCCTGCCGATGGTGGGGGTAGCTCACAATGCGAGGCTCTTCATTACGCCGATTTTTTTCTTCTGTGCGGCAGTCGCTGTTCCATTCCCGGTGATGCTCATGCTCGCCTTCATTACAGGCTTTGTCTGGGATGCGCGTTATCTTCTCGTTGTGGATATGGATTCAGGGACTGAGAAGCTCGCGCAATTAAGTTCCTTTGGTTCTGCAATAGGTTACAACGCCGGACTGTCCGGCATCTCGAATTTGGGTTTTGGTTCATCCATTATCTTGTTTGGAGTTCTTGGCTGCTTGATGCAGGGGATTCGTCCTCTGTTTCGCAAGGGCCGCTGGGAGCTTCCTGTTTTCATGGTCGGCTTCGTCACCGTCATCTGGTTGCTGGTGCAGTATGTGATTCTCACATTCCTGCGTGGCGACATGTTCTTTCCGAACGAGGTGTGGGTGAAGACAGTCTCTGTCACTCTGATGGCCATGCTCGCTTCGCCACTGATCTATCTAGTTCTTCACACTCTGGCGCGAGCGACAAATTACGAAATCCGGTATGAAGGACTGAGGTATCGGTTCGATGGTAGTTAAGTATCGTTTCCGGCTTTATCTCTTCAGCTTGTTCGTGATGGCGGCGTTTACCACGCTCATCTATCGGCTGCACTATCTTCAGATCGAGCGTCATGAAGAGTTCGTCACCAGGATTCCTGGGGCGAAGTTGCTCAAGTCCCGAGTGCCTCCGGTGCGTGGGGAGATCAAGGATTGCAATGGCATCGTGCTGGCAAGCAATCGCCCTACTTTCGAGGTCCGCATCAACTTGAAAGAGGTGGTCGATGCCAAGATCCAGGAGCTAAAGATTGCCTCTGGTGGTAAGGATGTCGTGCTCCCCAAGATCAACGTCAAATACATGGATGGTGGCTTCGAGCGCATCAAAAAGGAGACGGACATCGTCACCCTGATGGAGGAAAAAGTGTTCAAGCCACTTCGCGAAATGCACTTGGCCAAGGACGACTATGATCCCGATCAACTGCGAATCCATTACCGCACGTTCGCCGGCACCGTGCCATGGGTCTATCGCAGCGATCTTTCCTTTGAGGAATTCAGCCGCTTTGCCGAGCACAACCTCCAGCTCCCCGGCGTGGTGCCGGAAGTCCGCCCAGTGCGCCAGTATCTTTATGATGCACTCGCCTGCCATCTCATGGGTTACGTCCGTCTTCCCGATGAGGCACTGGTGCCCAAGGAAGAGCGTGCCGCGTGGGATTTTTATGTGGGTGATGACTTTGGATACTCGGGAGTCGAAAAGACGCTGGACTCGGTCCTGCGAGGTGAGGCGGGGGCTCGTGTCTGGCTCAAGGACGAGAAAGGCCGCATTGTTCGTGAGGAAACAGATAAGTATGTGGCTCCGAAGAAAGGCAACGATGTCTGGCTGACCATCGACGCGCGGATGCAAGTGATTGCCGAACGTGCTTTGCGCGATGCCAAGCTCGGGCGTGCCGCCATTGTGATGCTGGATGTGAACTCTGGTGAGGTAAAGGCCATGGCTTCGGTGCCCAGCTACAATCCTAACAAGTTTATTCCCACCATCAGTCTTGAAGATTTCGACAACTATCGGTTGAACCCCACTACCCCATGGTTGAACCGAGCGATCAAGCCGTATGCACCAGGCTCGACGTTCAAGATCACGACCGCGTTCGCTGGGGTTCTCGCAGGCATCCAGACCCGATATTTTCCATGCAATGGCAGCGTCACCTATGGTAATAAAGCCATGCAGTGCTGGATTCAGCGCCAGTTTGGCGGATCGCATGGATCGCTCAATCTGTCGGATGCGATCATGCGCTCCTGCAATTGCTTCTTCTATCAATATGGAAACACGGCGGGCATCGACTCCATGGGCAAGGCCGGACGGATGCTCGGGGTGGGGGAAAAGACCGGTATCGAACTGGAGGACGAAGACCCTGGAGTTTTGCCCACGCGAGAGTGGTTCCAGCTTCACCAACCGAACGAAAACTGGAAGAGCCCCGGATTGCTGGCGAACACCTCCATCGGTCAGGGTTTCGTGCTCGCGACGCCTCTACAGATGTGTTCCGTGGCTGCGGCTGTGGCCAATGGTGGCAAGTCATACAAACCACATCTCCTGAAGCGAGTGATGGCGGGAACCCAGCTCGTGAGCGAGCCCGCTCCTGAATTGCGCAGCGACCTGGAGGCTGAGGGTATCAGTCCGAAGAATATTGAACTCATTCGCAATGGGATGTGGAAGGTTGTTAATGGAAGCAACGGCACAGGCAAGGCAGCGCAAATTCCTGAACTCGCTGGTGTCGAAGTCGCTGGCAAGACCGGGACGGCACAGTTTTGGCGCAAAGTTAAAGGCGAAAAAACGCCCGACAATCATACCTGGTTCATCTCCTTTGCACCCTATGATCAGCCACGGTTCGCCGTTTGTGTTTTGATCCAAGGTGGCAAGTCAGGAGGTGGCTGTGCAGCTCCTGTGGCCAAGCGTGTTCTCTCCCAGTCCCTGGCTCTTGATCAGGGCTATCAGGTTGCCATCGCACCCATCACCGAAGTGGAGGGCAGCTTTCAGCCCATCGAGTCAGTGTCGTATGAAGATGATGCCGCGATGGCCAAAGTCGCAGGCCTTGCAGACGACAATGATACCGGCGCGCAAGCGGGTGAGCGAGAGTCTCAGGACATGACCGTCCAGGATCGCAAAGTCGCCGATGAGTCGATGATCCGTCGCGAACGCCGCGCTGCGGAGAGCCAACGCCAGTCCGCCCCACAACCAGCTTCTCAACCCCAACCTCAACCCGAGCGCCGTGGCTTGCTGCGGAAGCTCTTTGGCCGCTAGGCCTTCCCTTTTAACCCTATTATCACCACCCAACCAACCATCATGGCCCTTACTTTTGTTCAACGTCTCAAGGAGTTCTTCACCGGCAAGAAGGACATTAAAACCGGCACTCGCATTGCCATCAGTTGCGAAGCACTCGAGAATCGTGTCGCAGTCCTCGACTGTGGTGTGCTGGAAGAATACACTATCGAGCGCGTCGGCACGCAGACTCTCGTTGGCTCGATCTACAAAGGCCGGATCAAAAACATCGAGCAGGGACTGAAGGCGATGTTCGTCGATATCGGATTCGACAAAAACGCCTTCCTTCATTTCTGGGATGCCATTCCTGCCGCGATCGAAAGCGGCTTTGAAGAGATCCATCGCAACAAGGGCAAGAAGAAGGCGAAGATCGAAGCCAAGGATATTCCCACTCTCTATCCCATCGGCTCCGAGATCATGGTGCAAGTCACCAAAGGCCCCATCGGCAACAAAGGCCCGCGCGTCACAACGAACATCTCACTCGCTGGACGCTTGCTTGTGCTAATGCCGCTGAACGATCAATTTGGCATCTCCCGCAAAGTGGAAGATCCGAAGGAGCGTGCCCGCTTGCGGGCGATACTGGAGAAGCTCGATCTGCCTGACGGCATGGGCGTCATCATGCGCACCGAGGCTACAGGCAAGCGTGCCCGGCATATCGTGCGCGATCTGAGCATCCTGCTTGAGCAGTGGAACGACATCGTCCAGGTGCGCGACAACAAGAATGCTCCCGTCTGCTGCTTCCAAGAGCCGGATGTCCTGGAGCGCACCGTTCGCGACTTCCTCACGGACGATGTGGATGAAGTGATCTGCGATGACAAGGCCATCACCGAGCGCATGCAGGAGATGGCTGCGACTGTCTCCCGCCGTGCCAAGCGCCGGATCAGCTATTTCCAGGGACCGGGCTCTTTGTTCGATGCCTATGGCATTCAGAAGCAGATCGACAATGCCTTCTATCGTCAGGTCTGGCTGCCGTGTGGCGGCTACCTCGTCATCGACCAGACCGAGGCACTCGTCTCGATCGACGTCAACACGGGCCGCAACAAAGGCAAGGATGTGGACAAGCTCTTGCTGGAGACCAATCTCGAAGCTGCGGCGGAAGTAGCCCGCCAACTTCGCTTGCGCAACATGGGCGGACTTGTCGTGGTGGACTTCATCGACATGAAGCATCGCCGCGATCAGCAGGCCGTTTACAAATGCATGCTGGATAACGTGAAGCGCGACAAAGCGAAAACACAGATCCTGCCGATCAGCCAGTTTGGCCTCATGGAAATGACCCGTCAGCGCCTGCACGAGTCCATCGGCAGCGCTCTCTACGAGGCCTGCCCTGCTTGCAAAGGCCATGGCCAGGTGAAGACGCCTCTCACCATGAGTGTTGACATTCAGCGTCGGCTGTCTGCGATCCTTTCCCGCAATCGCCCTGAGCATAAGGACCTCATCGTTGTGGTGCATCCCGATGTGATGCAGCGCCTGCGCACTGAGGACGGCGAATTGCTCGCCGAACTCCAGCGCAAGTATGAAGCTCGCCTCGGATTCCGTGTGGACCCTACGTTCATGCGTGAGCAATTCATGATCGCCCACGCGCACACGGGTGACGAGATCAAGAACTAGCTTTCGCCTACGGCCTCCAGCAATGCACGAATATCACCGCCTCCTCCGCAAAGTCCTCGATCAAGGAGCATACCGCCCTGATCGAACAGGCACCGGATCTTATGCAGTATTCGGCGAGCAGTCGCGCTATGATTTGTCCGCAGGCTTTCCCTTGGTCACCACCAAGAAATGTCACCTTCGTTCCATCATCGTTGAACTGCTGTGGTTCTTGAAGGGGGATACCAATGTTCGCTACCTCCAGGAGAACAAGGTCTCTATTTGGGACGAATGGGCCGATGAGAATGGGAACCTCGGACCCGTCTATGGTGCTCAGTGGCGGCGTTGGCGTGGAGCCGATGGCAAGGAGCACGATCAGATCGCCGATGTGATCGAACGCATCAGGACCTCGCCTAGTTCGCGTCGTCACGTCGTGAATGCCTGGAATGTGGCGCACATTGAGGAGATGGCCCTGCCACCTTGCCATTGCCTGTTTCAGTTTTTCGTTGCCAATGGCAAGCTCAGTTGCCAGCTCTATCAGCGCAGTGCGGATCTATTCCTCGGCGTCCCGTTCAACATCGCTAGCTATGCCTTGCTGACGATGATGATCGCGCAGGTATGCGACCTCGAGCCTGGTGATTTCGTCCATACTTTTGGTGATCTGCACCTCTATGCCAACCACCTGGAGCAGGCCAAACTACAGCTCACTCGTGATCCGCGAGCCCTGCCCACCATGCGAATCGATCCCAAGGTGAAATCCATCGACGACTTTAAGTTCGAGGATTTTACGCTTGAGAACTACGATCCCTGGCCTGCGATCAAGGCACCGATTGCTGTCTGAGCAAGGATGCTCGGCTCCGAGTGTTGGAGGAAAGTTATGACGGCGAAGGGACTCTGATGGGGGCTTTGGCGTTTTTCTTCGCTCAATAGCCAACCCGAGTCTGAACTTTGAGCCGCTGGGGCTGGAGAAACCGTGAAAGCGATCGTGTTCGATATTTTAATTGTAATTATGGAAAATACGAAGATACTCCTAGCTTAGCCTCTAAACCTTATGAAACACCTGCGCCAATCCATTGCCGCCGTGGCAGCTCTGCTGCTCTCTTCTGTGCCCGCCAATGCTACCGTCTGGGAGTATAACTGGACGACAGCCGACCCGCTTTTCGGGAATAATGACGGGGGAACGTGGAGGTCTGTCCACTTTGATGAGGATGATGCTACGGGCCTCTTTAATGCCTCGATCAGCCTGGACACGGCGACGAACAATACCTCAGCGTTGTGGCTTTCTGTGACGAATGGCCCCACGCCTTCCACCGCATCTGCCAACTATGCGGGCGTTTACCTGATCAATGGCAATCTGTTTGTCCGGCCATACAGCACGGATCCCACTTCGGACCACGAACTTACCAATGTCATCGCGACTGGCGGCTATTCAGTGAGCACCGTGGGCACAGTGAAGACTTTTAGCTTCAGCCTGGATACCAACGCGATCAATTCATGGTCAGGTGGTGGTGCTGGGTGGCTGGGGTTTGGTTTCCCCTACGATGCGCAGGGCAATACGAATGGAGATGTGGTCAGCCCTTATCGCATCGGAGCCTGGGTCCGTTCCTTTGCCGATGAGTCTGTCAGTCTGAATGCCTCAGTGAGCGTGGGTTCTTCGGGAACATGGGACGTCACTTGGGGGCAGCCTGAAGACCCAAATATCGGCACCTGGGACATCGGCAACGCGCTGGTGTCTCCCGTTCCCGAGCCTTCCTCAGCACTGCTGGCAGGTCTGGCAGGGATGATCTTTGTTAGTGCCCGCCGACTCAAGCGCTTGCGCTGAAAGGGTTCGATGGAGAGCCGATGTGTGGGGAACATGAACTGGTTGTAATGAAAGGATGTATCGCCATCCTTGCCACACGCGTCGGCTTTCTTCTAGGCTGAGGCTACCACCTCGCCATGAAAATTCTAATTGCTGAAGACGACCCAGAACTTGCCCGGCAGACTCAGGACTGGCTTCGCGAAGCTGGTCACGAGACGGTTTGGGTGAAAGCCGGTTATGAAGCCCTGAGCCGCGGTCACGAGGTGGGCTTTGATCTCATCCTCCTGGATATCGGTCTGCCCGAGTTGGATGGCTTTCAGATCATCGAGCAACTTCGTGGCGACGCGGTGCGCACGCCTGTCATCTGTCTGACGGCACGGGACACCGTGATGGATCGCGTGCATGGACTGCGTGTAGGCGCTGATGACTACCTGACGAAACCCTTCGCTGAACCAGAATTACTGGCCCGTATTGAGGCACTGCATCGACGTGCGACCCATGGGCTCGCAGCCGTTTCCGCGAAGTCGGGTTGGAAGCTGGACCCTGTTCGGCGGCGTGTGCAGGTAGGCACCATGGTGGCCGATCTTCAGCCACGTGAATGGCTGCTGCTGGAATTGCTCATGACCAATGACGGACGCGTGCTGACAAAGAAGTTCCTCCTCGACAAGGTGTGGGGCATTCAATACACACCGGGCACCAACGTGGTTGATGTGCTGGTATGTCGGCTCCGCAGCAAGCTCGATCCGGCCGACGGTCCTTCTTACATCGAAACGGTTCGCGGCAAAGGTTATGTTTTTCGGGCGAATCCGTGACTGGCTCCATGCCTCGTCATTCCGACGCATGGCATTGCTGCAGGTGATCACCTTCGGCGGAATGGTGCTGGTGGTTCTGTTCATCACCGAATGGTCGTTGAAGAACGACATGCAGAGTAACAGCCGGTTCCTCCAGCTCAATCAGGTCCACGACTATGCTCGCCTGCTCCAGACACACGGATGGCCAGCCTTGATTACAGTGGCGGGCAATCCCGATGACGATACGCACCTGTCTTTCCGAATCACGGATCATGAAGGGCTCGTGCTGTTTGAGACGGTGACAAATGAAGTTGCTGGTTACGGCTGGGACCGGCTGGAACCCATTTCTCTTAGTCAGGGAACAATCACCTTTGATCGCTTGAGTCATCCAGAGGGCAGGGGAGAGTTGCGCGTCGTGCGGCGAGGCCTCAGCGATGGCAGCACGTTTTGGTTTGCCCAAACAGACGCTGTGGAGCGCAAACATCTGCTCCATCTTATGCGTCAGTTGCACCTGATCGCGATCACCGTAGGCCTGCTGGTATTCGTCCCGATTGTCTGGTTTGCCCGACGAATTGTGGAACCACTGATGCGGCTGAGCGCCCAGGCGCAAAAGCTGGCCGCAGCGCCTGGGCGCGCACGCCTGCTGGCTACGGGCTCCATACCTGAGGTGGCCGAAATCGCCCATGCCTTTGACGAGAGCCAGGAGCGCATTGAGACACTGACCCACGAACTTCATTCCGTGAACGACCACCTCGCCCACGAATTGCGCACGCCTCTGGCGCGTGTGCGAGGCAACATCGAATCGCTGCTCAATCACTATGGAGAGGAAGCGGGTGAAGAAGCAGCGCTGCGGAGCTTGGACGAGATTGATCGTGCGACCGACCTTGTGCAAACGATCCTTAC
>CAUJJC010000364.1 GCA_963204975.1 Verrucomicrobiota bacterium
TCTGCGGCCACACGGCTCAGCACGATGGCCTGCCCAAGGTGGCATCGCATGGCGTTTGCATCGACACCTGGGCCCACGGTGGCGGATGGCTCACCTGCCTCAATGTGCAAACGGGCGACTACGGCCAGGCCAATCAGCAAGGGCAGTTCCGCACGGGTCGGCTAGAGGCGTTGATGAGTTGAGCGGACTTGGATGGTCCGTGCTGCCTTCATCTGCTCCAACAAAAAGCCGGACATTGCTGCCCGGCTTTTGTGTGAGGAAGATGGTTCGGAGCTGACTATGTCTCGGTGGTGCCGCGAGCCATCACCACCTTGCCAGTGCGGACGGTCTCGATGATCTCGAACTTGCCCAACATGCGCAGGGCGGCGTCGATCTTGTCGGTGTTGCCGGTGATCATGGCGATGAGGCTGTCCTCGTGCATATCGACGGTCTTGCCCGCGTAGTGCTCGATGATTTGCAGCGCCTCGGTGCGATCAGCGGCTTTGGCAGCGATCTTGATGAGGATCATCTCGCGCACAACGGCATCGCGGTCGTTGTGCTCGGTGCAGTGCATGACGTCGATGAGCTTGTTCACCTGGAGCACGATCTGCTCGAGCCCAGCAGGATCACCGCTGATGCCGATGGTCATGCGGCTGAAGCGTGCATCGCGGCCCTGGCTGACGACGAGGGAGTCGATGTTGTAACCACGGCGGGAGAACACGGCGCAGATGCGACCGAGCACGCCGGGTTTGTTGCTCACGAAAACCGAGAGCGTGTGGGTGTTGGTGATCTCCGGCTTGGGAGC
Organism: Verrucomicrobiota bacterium; assembly: GCA_963204975.1. Lineage (GTDB taxonomy): Bacteria > Verrucomicrobiota > Verrucomicrobiia > Verrucomicrobiales > Verrucomicrobiaceae > JAEUHN01. Next base: position 785 of record CAUJJC010000364.1, read on the forward strand.
GGGTTTCACATCAACGGAAGGAATGTTGCGAGTGGACATGGTGTTGAGGAGGGGAAAAGGGAAAAGGGGGAAGGGGGAAGGGGGAAGGGATAAGTCAGAAGGTGCTGCGTATCCTGCGGCTTAGACGATGAAGGCTTCCAGCTTGGCGATCATGGAGTTGAGCATTCGCTCGATCTCATTGAAGAGGCTGGCATGCTCTTCGGCTGTGTTGTTATCGAGATAGTCGAGTCGGCGGGCAATCTCTAGTTGTGTCTGCGCTTCAAACAATGAGCCGCGTGCGTAGCCAAGAAACCGGAGATAGTCCGTGGTCGTTCCCCGCCCGTTGCCTTCCGCGATGTTGCTCGGCACCGAAACTAGCGCGCGGCGCAACTGCTGGGTGAGCCCAAACAACTCATCCTTCGGAAATCTGCGGGTCGTGGTGTAAACGGCGACACACTGATCCATCGATTTCTGCCAAACGATGAGGTCGCGGTAGTTATGCACGGGGTTCATGTATTGGAAGGGATAAGAGGTAAGGGAAAAGGGACAAGTCTGAAGGTTCAGGCGCTTGGCATTACCGGCAAAGGATCAGGGTTGGGAGTTGTTAGAGTGCTCCGCAAAAGAGACTTATCCCTTGACCCTTCACCCTTATCCCTGCTCGACTACGTCGAACCGGCGGGCTTCTCCATCTTATGCTTCGGAGCTTCGGTGATCATGTCCTCCAGGGCGGCACCGGCGGGGATCATCGGGAACACGTTTTCATACTTGATGCACTCGGCTTCGATGAGGCAGGGGCCGTCGTTGTAGTCGAGGGCTTGCTGGAGCACGCGGCTCACATCGGCGGGGCGGCTGATGTGGAAGCCCTTGATGCCATAGGCGGCAGCGAGCTTCACGAAGTCAGGGTTGCCCACGAGGTCCACGCCGGACTCGCGGTTGTCGAAGAACAGTTCCTGCCACTGGCGCACCATGCCGAGGTAGCTGTTGTTCAAGACCATGATCTTGATAGGCAGCTTGAGTATCGCGGCGGTGGCGAGTTCGAACAAGGTCATCTGGAAGCCGCCGTCGCCGGAGATGCTGCACACGATCTTGTCCGGGCAGCCGAGCTGCGCGCCGATGGCCGCCGGGAAGCCGAAGCCCATGGTGCCTGCGCCGCCGGAGCTGACCCAGTGGTAGCTGGCGTCGTTCTTGTAGAACTGCGCAGCCCACATCTGGTGCTGGCCCACGTCGGTAGTGATGATGGCCTTGCCCTGGGTGAGCTGGTAGAACTCATCAATGACCTGCTGCATGCGCAGGCCGCCTTGCTTCTTGTAGCCGAGGGGGAACTTCTTCTTGTAGCCGTCGAGCGTGGCCAGCCAATCGGCCGTTTCGAGCGCTTCGATGTGAGGGAGGATTTCCTTCAAGGCAGCCTTCGCGTCGCCCACGATGTGGACATCCGCTTTGATCATCTTGCCATGTTCGGCGGGGTCGATGTCGATGTGGATGATCTTCGCGTTTTTGCAGAACACGGTGGGCTTGCCGATGATGCGGTCATCGAAGCGGCTGCCGATATTGATCAGCACATCGCACTCGCACACCGCTTTGTTGGCGTAGGCCGTGCCGTGCATGCCGAGCATCCCGAGCGAGAGCGGGTGGGTCTCGGGGAAGACGCCCTTGCCGAGCAAGGTGGAGGTCACCGGGCAACCGAGGCGGGTGGCCAGTTCCATGAGTTCCTTGTCAGCACGGGCGATCATCGCACCTTGACCAGCGAGGATCAGCGGACGCTTCGCGCCCTGGATGAGCTTCACGGCCTCGTGGATCTTCGTCTTGTCAATGTTGAGCGACAGCTCGGGGTGGTAGCCGGGCAGGTCCATCGGCTCGTCCATGACGCCGGTGAACGGGGCCTGGCTCACATCCTTGGGAATATCAATCAACACGGGACCTGGGCGGCCCGTCGTGGCGAGGTGATAGGCTTCGCGACCGATGCGCGGCAGGTCATTGGTGTTCTTCACCAAGTAATTGTGCTTCACCACGGGGGCTGTGATGTTCCAGATGTCGGCTTCCTGGAAGGCATCCTTGCCCAGCATCCAGGAAACGGTCTGGCCGCAGAGCACCACCATCGGCACACTGTCCATCATGGCCGTCATGAGGCCGGTCACGGTATTGCCCGCGCCAGGGCCGGAGGTCACCAGCACGCAAGCTGGCTTGCCAGTCGCGCGAGCATAGCCGTCGGCCATGTGGACCGCACCCTGCTCGTGACGAACGAGGACGAACTTCATGTTCGTCTTCACGGTTTCGAGGGCGTCGAACATCGGCAGCGCTGCGCCGCCGGAATATCCGAACACATACTCAATGCCGAGGGCATCGAGGGTCTTGATTAGCGCTTGTGCGCCGTCCATTTTTTCGCTCATGAGGTGTGTCTGGGTGAAAATTGCTGTTTCGCAGCCAAAGTGCTCCTATTTTCTCAGAACACAAACCAAAGATTCGCTATTTTTGATCAAATGGCCATGACTCGGCGAATATTGTCGTTGAAAACGCCTGTTTTGACCTGAGTTCGAGGGTGAGGTCGCGGGGTCAGGCTCAAAATCATCGCCGCCATGGCGAAGAGTGACCTGGATCAAGGTCTTCACCTGGTCGGGTGAAGGGTCACATCCCATCGGATGACGGGTCACATCCCATCGGATGAAGGGTCACATCCCATCGGATGAAGGGTCACATCCCATCGGATGAAGGGTCACATCCCGTCGGATGAAGCGGCACATCCCGTCGGATGAAGCGGCACATCCCATTGGATGAAGCGGCACATCCCGTCGGATGAAGCGGCACATCCCGTCGGATGAAGCGGCACATCCCGTCGGATGAAGGGGCGCACCCTCACGGCACCAAGCTCAGAGGAACGGCGGCCTGGCGGGCGGCGGAACCGTCTTTGGCAGCGGGTTCGTCGGGGAAGAGGACGACGATCTTGTCGATGCCGGACTGCTGCTGGTGGGTGAGGAGCCAGGCTTTGACAAACTTGGTCACGGCAAGGCGGGCGGGTTCGCGGATGCTGTCGATGTGCGTCGAGTTCCCCGCGCGGCGCTCCAGGGTGGGAGTGATGCTTTTTTCCAGCTCGGCGAGGTTTTCGGCGGCGTTGAACCGGCCCCATCCGGCTTCGCTTTTCTTCTCCATCTTGTCCGTGCGAATGGCGGGCGGCAGGGAAGGGCGGATGGCGGGGGCGATCACCACGCAGGTGCTGTCCTGGGTGGTGACGGCCCATTTGTCGCTGAGCTTCAAGTGGTAGCGATAGACGGCGGGGGCACGGATCTCGGAGACGGTGGTGCCGAGGTAAACTAGGTTCCAGGCGACGGTCTTGGCGTCCATGCGGGTGAAGGTTTCATCGGCCTCCAGGGTGGCGAGTTCCAGGATGTCGCCCTGGGTGCCGGCTACCTTGCGGATGTTCTCGTGGAAGGACTCCGTGATGGTTTGCTTGCCTCCCGCGTTGCCGAGAAAGCCGAGCAACGACCCAAACCGGTCCAGCCCGCGCAGCACGGTGAAGCTCACGATGCCAACGATCAGCACCGCCGCGATGCTGGGCCACTTCAGGCAACCCGATGTCCGGGCAGGGGGCGGAGGTGGAGCGGCGTCGGACATGGGGACGGAAAGCTAGAGGCTCCGGCGCGCGGAAGCAATCACCAGCGCGTGATCGGATTGTCTCGCGCCTTCAGCGGCAGTTCGACGCGACCACCGCCCACGCGGTGCGATTCGAAGATGCCCATGACCATCTCCAAGATGACGCGCGCATCCTTGGCGGAGCACAGGGGCTCGCGTTTTTCATTGATGGCGGCGATGAGATCGCGGCCGGCGGTGATGTGCTCCATGACTTCCCTGATGTTCGCCAGGGGCTCTGGCACGCCGATGCCACCAGTGGTGATGGGCACCCAGGTGCGGGGTTCTTTGACGGGCTTGAAGGGGCTGCCTTTGAGGATCTGCGCGGCGGGCTCGACATCGGTGCGGAGGTCGATGATGCCTTCGGTGCCGATGAGTTGAATGCCGAAGCCGGTGCTCTTCACGCCTGCACTTTGCACGGAGTCGAAGAACGCGGGCACGCCGCAGGCCATCTCGAAGCGGGCGTGGACTTCGTTGCCGGCGAGGGGTCCTACGCCTTCGTCGCCTTCCTTGACGTCGGCCTTGGTCGCGGGCTTGCCGCCTTGCAAGACTGTGGCGGAGCAGGCGAGGGGTGCGCCGCCGAAGAAGTGGATGAGGTTGAACAAGTGACCGCCGAGCACCCAGAGATCGAGCGAGCCGCCGCGCTGGTCCTCCTTGCCCCTGGCGCGGAATTCCAGGAGGCGGCCGATGGCTCCATCCTTCACGAGCTGGGCGACGACGGGCATCACGGGGTGGTAGCGATTGCGATGGGCGATGCCGAGCCGGGTGCCCTGCTGGTCGGCAGCGGCGATGATCTCATCGGCCTCGGCCAGGGTGCGGCAGAAGGGTTTCTCCGCATACACACCCTTCGCTCCGGCTTTGATCGCGGCCATGAACATGGCGTGATGCTGATCGATGTGACGCGGTCCGATGCCCACGAGGTCGGGTTTCACCTCGGCGAGCATCGTGTGGTAGTCGGCGTAGCCTTTGGCGACCTTGAGCTTCGTGAGCGCCCCAGCGAGGCCCTTCTCGTCAGCATCGGCCACGGCCACGATCTCGACCTCGGGCATGTGCGTCCACATGGTGTCGATGCCGTGACCGTAATTGCCGCGCCCTGTGTGGCCGATGACGGCGACGCGGAGCTTCGGGGAGTCGGCGGCGCGCAGTTGGGTAGCGAGCGAGGCAGCGAGGGTGCTGGTGACGAAGTGGCGGCGGTTCATGATGAGAAGGGCGAAGGATCCGAGGCGAGTGCAAACGCTGGCGATCAGGTGAAGCTGGCAGGAATGTGATCGGCGAGGGCTTGGTGGAGGTGGGGTGAAGTTTTCAACGCGAATGATCGCGAATGAGGACGAATGGCCACGAATGTGATGATTGGAGGTCATTCGTCTTCATTCGTGGCCATTCGCGTGACAAGAATCACGAAGGAACAAAGCAAGTGGTCGATGCGATCCGACTCACCGACGGGGACCACACGCGTCTCGCGTGTTGTTTTTGGCGTCCCGCCGAAAACGTCGAGCGAAGCGAGCACGGCGTTAGCGCAGAATCGATTCGCATCGTCATGCTCGCTGCGCTCGATCTCGGAGGCGGGACGCCTCCTCGGGACACGCGAGACGCGTGTGGTCCCCAAGCAGCATCGAAACATCTGAGTGATTGCATCGAACGCTCGATTCGCTTTGTGAGCGAGCACTGTGCTCGCACTTTCCTCCATCACTCTGGCTGCTGCTGGCGTCACGCCCGTGATGGGTTTGCTGGCGGTGCTGCTGGTGGTGCTGGTGCTGCTATCGCTGGCACTCACGCGACTGCGGCAATCGCTGCTGATTGGCTACTTCGTGTGCGGTGTGGCGGCGGCGAATTCCGGACTCATGGAATGGCTGGGCGGCGAGGGCTTGAGGGAGCGAATGGATGCCTTCGCGGAGACCGGCGTGGTGCTGCTGATGTTCACGCTGGGGATTGAGTTTTCCCTGAGCGAACTCAAGCACCTGCGCAAGGCGGCGCTGATCGGTGGCGGTGTGCAGGTGGCGCTCACCGCATTGGTCACCGGGGCGGCGGCCTGGGGCATGGGCATGGATGCTTCGCACGCGGCGATCCTCGCGGTGGCAGTGGCGCTGAGTTCGACCGCCGTGAGCATGAAGACCTTCCAGGAGCTGGGCATTCCGGCGAGTCCGGCAGCGCGCACGTCGCTGGGCATCGCGATCTTCCAGGACCTGTTGGTCATCGGCTTCATGCTGTTTCTGCCAGTGCTTACCGGGGCGGGCGGAACCAGCATTCGCGGTGCGCTGATGAGCATGCTGGGCAAGGCGACGGCCTTCCTCGCGCTCGCCTGGGTGCTGGGGCGCTATTTGATTCCGCGATTGCTTCATGCCGTCTCGCAGACGCGCAGTCGCGAGATGTTTACCCTCACGGTGCTGGCCTTGTGCGTGAGTGTGGCGTGCGTGGCGAGCGTGCTGGGTCTGAGCCCGGCGTTGGGTGCCTTCGTCGCCGGGCTGGTGGTGAGCGGTTCGATTTACAGCCATCGCGTGCTGGCCGATGTGCTGCCGTTCAAGGATCTGTTTCTCACGCTGTTCTTTGTGTCCGTGGGGCTCACGATTGATGTGCAAGTGCTCGTGCAGCAAGGCGCGTGGGTGCTGGGCTGCACGCTGCTGCTGGTGGTGGTGAAGGGCGGCATCGTCGCCTTTGCGTGTCGCTTGCTGCGGATGCCGCTGCGCTCTGCGATGCTGGCCACGGCAGCGCTGGCCTCGACGGGTGAGTTTTCCCTCGTGCTCATGGCCAAGGCGCGCGAGTCCATCGGCTGGGGCGATGCGTTTTATCAGGTGTTCGTCATGTCCACCGCGCTGTCGATGGCGCTCGTGCCCACGCTGATGCGCGTGGCTCCCAGCCTGGCCGACTGGATGGAGAAGGCGCTGCGTCTGCGGTCGCGCAAGGGCTCGTCGGTGGATGCTTCCGTCTCGGAGAAAACGAAGAGCCTGAGCGACCACGCGATCCTCTGTGGTTACGGCGTTGTCGGGCAGCGGCTGCATGAGTCGCTGGCCAAGGCGGGCATCGACTGCCTCATCATCGAACTCAATGTGGACACCGTGAAGCGTCTCAAGCGCCAGGGCGTGCCAGTGCTCTTCGCCGATGCCACGCATCGCGAGACCTGGGAGCTGGCGCGGGTGGCCGAAGCACGACTCGTGGCCTTCACCTTCCCCGACGTGAATGGAGCGTCCACGGCGCTGACGCATGTGAATGAGTTCGCGCCCGACGTGACGACGCTGGCGCGCGTGCGCTTCAATGCGGACCGCGAACGACTCGAGCAGTGCGGGGTGCAAATCATTGTGCAGGACGAGCTGGAAGCCGCCGCCGCCGTGGTCCGCGAGGCCGAAGGACTCTACGAACAAGCCGCCGCCGACTCATGATCGAACGCCCGCCGACCTCCGCGATCCTGGGTGCCGTGGTGGCGTTTGGGTTGTGGGGCGTGCTGCCGGTTTACTGGAAGCAAATCGGCCATGTGGGCTCCGACGTTGCCATCGCACATCGCATCGTGTGGACCATGGTCACCGTCATTCCCATGCTGCTCTGGCAAGGCGAATGGAGTGCCTGGACCACAGCGATCCGCGATGGGGCCACGGTGCGCGCCCATGCCTGGTCCGGCCTGCTGCTGGGGATCAACTGGAGCACCTTCGTCTGGGCTGCGCAGCACGGGCACATCCTGGACTCCAGCCTGGGCTACTTCATCAATCCGCTCCTCAATGTGTTCATCGGCTGGCTGTTCCTGGGCGAGCGTTTGTCGGGTCTGCAAAAGATCAGCGTCGCCTGCGCAGGAGCCGGAGCATTGATGCAGGTGCTGCTCGCCGGACGCTTCCCCTGGATCGGCATCATCCTCGCCCTGAGCATGGGTTTTTATGCGCTGGCACGACGGCGGAACAACCTGGGTCCGCTCACCGGTCTAGCCATGGAGACGCTCGTGGGTCTGCCGTTCGCGCTCGGCTTTCTCGTGTGGGTCGGATCACAGCATCGAGCGATCTGGGGCCATGGCAGCGCGAGCGACTACACCTTGCTCATCGGCCTCGGCATCATCACCGCCGTGCCCCTGCTCGGCTTCGCTCACGCCGCGCGTAAGCTGCCCTTCGCGATGCTCGGCCTGCTGCAATTCCTCGCCCCCACGGGCCAGTTCCTCGTGGGTGCCTTCGTCTATGGTGAACCCATCGGCCCCGGCGTGCTCGCTTCGTTCGCCCTGATCTGGGCCGGCGTGGCGATCTTCTGCGTGGACCTGTGGCGGAAGCGTCAAGGAATCCCGTGACCCTTCGCTGCGGTCCACAGCGCATACCAGTCTTCGCGCTCGAGCTTGATGGTGGCGGCTTTGGCGGCGGCTTCGAGGCGGTCGATCTTGTTGGTGCCGATCACCGGCAGAGGCTGGGAAGGATGGGCCATGATCCAGGCGTAGGCGAGCTGATCGAGGGTGGCACCGTCATACTTGTCGGACAGGCTTTCGGCGGCCTTGCGCAGACGCTGACCGGCTTCGTTGGCGGGGTCCATGAGGCGACCACCGGCCAGCGGGCTCCAGGCCATGGGCTTGAACTTGTGCTGCTGGCATTGGTCGAGCACGCCATCGTAAATCGAGTCCATGTGCAGCAGGTGGAACTCGACTTGATTGGTGACCAGCGGCTGATCCATGCGCGAGTTCAGGAGGTTGAACTGATGCACGTTGTAGTTCGAGACTCCGGCGGCGCGGATCTTGCCGTCCTTGAGCAGCTTGTTGAGTCCGGCAGCGGTTTCATCGGCGCTGGTGAGCCAGTCGGGGCGATGGACCAGGAGCAAGTCGATGTGATCAATGCCCATGAGGCGCAGGGACTTCTCCGCGCTCTTCACGATGCGCTCGGCGGTGGCGTTGTAGAAAGCGGTCTTGCGATCCGGATGAAAATCGCAGGGCACGTAGATGCCGAACTTGGTGACGATCTCCAGCTTGTCGCGCAGGGAGGGCGCGAGCTTCAGCGCCTGGCCGACAAATTCTTCCACGCGATACAAGCCGTAGATCTCAGCGGTGTCGATGGTGGTGATGCCGAGTTCGACGCACTTGTGCAAACGTGCGAGCAGGTTCTGCGGCGTGGCCGTTGCGGTATCATCGAGCACGCGCCAGGTGCCATAGACGAGCTGCGAGAAGGTGGGGCCGTTGGGTGCAATTGGTGAGCGCATGAGGAGTCAGTGGATCGGTTGGAAAGGGGGCCTGTGTGGCGGCGCGATGGTGGATGAAGTGATGCGTGGAGACAAGGACGACTCGCGACCGATCGACTGCCCCACTGGCTACCGCGCCGTGCCCATCGTGCGGGACATGTTCCAGAGGCGGGACTCGACCTGGACTCGTTGCTGGGTGCGCCAGGCCTTCACGGCATCGAGCTGCGGCTGGGTGAAGCGGCTGCGAGCGTTTTGGAGGAGGAGGTTGGTATCGGCATCGAACTTTTGCATCACCGTGTTCATGTAGTTCTGGTCCACTGTCACGCCTACCATCGAGTCCGCATTGAAGGGATCGGCCACACCCTTGGTGTTGTTGCGAAGCGCATAGGCATTCTGGACCAGCCAGTCTTCCTGCTCGGAGCTGAGGGGAGCACCATTGTTCTGGAAGATGGCGCGGCCGGCGTCGAGCTGCGCGCGCTCGATCTCGGTATTCTCCCAGAGCGCGAACTTCTGGTAGTCCGTGTCGTTGTTGAGGAACTGCCGCATCTCGGCGTCGTTGGCATCGAGTTCAGCCTTGCCCGCGACGAGCAAAGCCTGGCGCTGGGCGGGTGTGAGGCTGGGGTCCTGGAGCTGGCTGACCACGCGCTTGCGCACCTCGGAGCGCTTGGCAGCGAGTTGCTTGAAGAACTCTTTCTCATCCGGCTGGAGCTGAAACTGGCTGATAAGGTCTGCGTATTTTGCTTCCGCCTCGGCGAGGCTCTTGAGCGTGCGGGAATCCATGGCCGGGGGTGGTGCGCTGCTGGCTGGAGCGGTGCCATCGGCTGTCGAGGGTGGCAGTGATCCCGCGATTGGAGTGGAAGTCGAGGCCGTCTGGCTGGCCGTGATCGCGCTGGAGACATGCGCGGTCTGTGAGGCGCTGGCCCTGCTGGCTGGAGATTGCTTTTGCAGCTTCGCGATGGTGGCGCTGGCTTCGCGAAGCTGGGTCTCCAGCTCGATGATGCGTGCCGTGGAATCGCCTTGTGACGAATACCAGAGGCCTGCTGAAAGACCCATGAAGGCGAGGGTGGTGAGCGCAAACAGAAAGGTGAGCTTGTTCATGAGTCGGGTCGTTGGTGGGCGGGAGTTTGAACACGCTGACGAAGAAATGTCGAAAAAAGGCCGTTGGCAGAGGCAGAAGGCGGAGCTAAGCGCTTGATTTCCGGGGAGCGTCCCCGAGAGTCGTCCCCCATCTTTCCCAAGCCTGATGAAGTTTGCAATCTTCGGTGACATTCACGGCAATCTCGAAGCACTCCAAGCCGTGCTGCGGGATGCCCAAGAGCAAGGTTGCGCCAACTACGTGTGCCTGGGGGACATCGTAGGCTATGGAGCCAATCCCGTTGAATGTCTCGAAGCTGTCCGCTCCATGGACTGCCCGGTGGTGCGCGGCAATCACGATGAAGGCGCGGCCAATGAGTCGATGCTGGAAGATCTCAACCCGCTCGCCCAGGCAGCCCTGCTCTGGACCCGCGCTCAACTCTCCCGTGAGCAGCGCCGCTGGCTGGCCGAGCTGAAGCTGGTCCGCCAGGTGCGGGACTTCACCATTGTCCACGCCACGCTCGACTCCCCCGGAAGCTGGGCCTACGTCACGAACCGCTTCGATGCGATGGCGAGCTTCAGCTACCAGTTCACCCAGCTCTGCTTCTACGGACACACGCACTCGCCGCGAATCTTCGAAAAAGACGATACCGTGCGCGGTGCTCGTGGCCTGGAAGTCACGCTCGTGCGCGGCACCAAGTATTTTATCAACGTCGGCAGCGTGGGCCAGCCTCGCGATGGTGACTGGCGTGCCGCGTATGCGATCTACGATGTGCAGAAAGGCCACGTCGAGATCCGTCGCCTCGACTACGATATCGGCACCGCTCAGCAAAAGATCCTCGATGCTGGCCTGCCACCGCTGCTCTCCGAGCGCCTGTCCTTGGGTCGCTAATCGCACGCATGGCCCTGCCTGATCTGCGCGACTTCCGCTCGGCCCTCATCGTGAAGCCGAGTTCCCTGGGCGACATCGTTCACACCCTGCCCGCCGTCCATGCGATCAAGGCCGCGCACCCGCATATCAAGCTGCGCTGGATTGCCAAGCCCGAGTGGCTGCCGCTCATCGACGGCTCTCCTGATGTCCATGAAGTGATCCCGTTTCCGCAGAAGGAATTTCGTGGCGTCGCCGGAGCCGCCAAGGCCAGTCGCTGGGCCATGCAATGGAACAAGACACCCCGCGAGGTGCCCGAGGTGGTGCTCGATTTTCAGGGCTTGCTGCGCAGCGGTCTGATCAGCTTCGCCCGCGGATCGCGGCCCATCCTTGGCCTCAGCGATGCCCGCGAAGGGGCGAGTCAATTCTATGATCACATCGTGCCCGTGGATGCGGGAGCCCACGCGGTGGATCGCTACCTGGAGCTGCCGCGTGCGCTCGGCGTGCCGGTGGAACGGGTGGAGTTTCCCTTGCCTGAAGGCCAGCCCGTGGAGCAGGCGCTGCCAGCTTCGTATGTCCTCGTGCATCCCTACTCTCGCGGGGAAGGCAAATCGCTCGGCCATCACGAACTTCAGGTCCTGTGCGACTGCCTGACCACCGTCCCCATCGTGGTCGTCGGAATGACTCGCCAGCCGCAACCGCTGCGTGGCAAGCACGTCATCGACCTCACGAACGGCACTTCTTTGCCCCAACTCATTGCCCTCATGCGCCGCGCCTCCGTGGTGGTCAGTGTGGACAGTGGCCCGATGCACATCGCAGCAGCAGTGAATGATCAAACGCTGGGCCTGCACACCTGGAGCGACCCTCGCAAGGTGGGGCCCTACAATCCGAATGCCTGGGTGTGGAAGGCCGGGCGCATCGCACATCGCGGCGAATTCACCGCCGAGGAATGCGAGCAATCCCAGCCCATCCACGAGGGCGATGCGCGCCGCATTGCCGACTTCGTGATGGCGTGAAGTGAAGCATTGAGCTTCTTCACTTCGTCGCCCGCGAGCTACCCCTCACGATTCCGCATCGAGTCCGCCACCATGGCGAAGAACTCTCCAATCAGCGGCGCGTGCTCCGCAGGAATGGCCACTTCCTTCATCGCTTCGCCCATCAGAGTGAGCCAGCGATCACGCTCGGCAAGCCCGATGGCGAACGGAAAGTGCCGCATCCGCAACCGTGGATGCCCGCGCTCTTCAAGGTAGGTCTGAGGTCCACCGAACCGATACACGATGAAATCAGCGAGGCGCTTCTCCGCGCCCTCCCAGTCCTCCGACGGATACATCTTGCCGATGAGATCATCTTGCTTCACACGCCGGTAAAACGCCGCGACCATGGCGCGGATCTTCTCTTCGGTGACAGCAGTGCAGAGCTGGGAAACGGGGGCCATGCGAGTGCCGTAGTCAGTCACACGCACGGCGTCAATGACGGAGCGTGGGGCACAGTGAGCCTTGAGCAATATTCGAGGTATGGGCAGCACCTGCGATTGCTATGATGATAGGTAGAGCGCTCGGATGTATGCTCCATGAGACGCATGTAGGCAATCTATGAAGCAGATCTATGCGGATTGGTGCCAAGCACGGCTGAGGTGAATTAACTTTCGACGTGACCGCTCCGGAGTTAGCTGAAGACAAAACTTTATTTCTAGCAGGTATGCTTTTTACTCACTGCGCTAAACGTTGATGATAGATAAATTTATGTAGTTGAATTCGGTGATTAAATCCGATGTGATACCTACGGATATGAAAGCCATTACCCTCCTATTCCGGGTGGCCTTTGTGTTCATTGCCGCAGCAACCACCGCTGTTGCAAATGACACCACGGTCACGAAACCAACAACCAACAACGCTGCAGACTTCGACTCTGGTAACTGGCATTTTCGGCCAGGCATCGGTTTGATATATGGCAAGCCGGACGTGTATGCGGAGGGCATCGGCAAGGCACTGCTGGACTGGAATGCTTCTGGAAACCCTGGGAAAACCCTTCACCCAGTGCCTCTCGGGGACTTTC
>CAUJJC010000365.1 GCA_963204975.1 Verrucomicrobiota bacterium
GTTCGGAGGGTTCGAGGTCCTCAGTGAGAACGATATTGGTCGATGACACACCACTCACGGACGTACTGGCTGCATCGACTCCGTTCTCATCTGTATCGTCATCATCCTGGACATCACCACCATTGCCCGGTGAGGATTGTAAACCTTCGAGAGGCTTGGCTGAACCAAACTCACTGCCTGGCACATGAACGATGTATTCACCGGGAGTAAGCTGGCTGAAAAGATACGTGCCATCCGTTTCAGTCACCGTGGATGCAACCGGAGTGTAAGTCGCCACATTCGCGCCGAAGTGGAACAGCTTCACCTGCACACCCGCAATGCCAGACTCGCCCGAATCGCGCTTGCCATTGATGTTGAGGTCACGGAAAACCAGATTGCCAATGGTGAGAGGACTGGTCGCACGGCGGATGAATCCGAAGTCATGAGTGAGGTCCACCATGTCATCCCGGAAGTCGTCCGAATCCGCAAAGCCACCGGCTTCGGAACCAAACTGCTCCGGTGCTTGATGCAGCACCAGTGTGAAATCTGGCGAACGAACACCCGTCTCTTCTGGGTAAGGCACGTCCTGTCCATTTTCACCCACGTTGTCATCCCCTGGATCGCCATCGGGCGTTGAAAGAGCGGAGAACAAAGGTTTGCCAGGGGCAAACTCTTCTTTGCCGATCTGCACAAAATAGCTCCCAGGATCGACTGATCCGAAGAAATATACGCCATCCACATTCGTGGTCCGCACTGCCACTGGATTCCCTTGTGCCGGGTTCACCCCTTGCTCGAAGAGCTTCACCTGCACACCTTCCACGCCCTCACCTGGATCGAAGATGCCATTACCGTCCAGATCGAGGAAAACCACATTCCCCACGCCCATCTTGTCGGTTGGGAAGACGAACCCGAAGTCAATGGTCAGATCGAAATTGTCATCCGCATCAAAATCATCGCCTTCCGCGTTGCCCGTCTCACCCGTGGCAAAAGTAGGCGCACCACCCGCAGCCAGGGTCACGACATCCGAACTGATTCCTCGAAGGCTGGGCACTGCATCGTCCAGACCATTGTCTCCGCCACCAAGAACATCATCATCATCCAATGGCTGGCCTGCACCCACAACTGATGTAGCCCCTTCCAAAGCGCCGCCGGGTGCGAATTGCGATGCTGGAACGTGGAGCTTGTAGTTCCCCGGCAGAAGCCCACCGAACATGAAAGTGCCACCAATACCTGTGCTGATCTCCGCGATAGGCGCAGCGACTTCTGGATCATCGCTCGCATTGAAAAGCTGGACGATTACGCCACGGATGCCCTCACCTGAGTCTGCTCGGCCATTGCCGTTCATGTCGGCAAACACCGTATTCCCAACTCCCAGCGGATGGTAGAATCCAAAGTCAATCGTCAGATCCACATCGCCATCGGTGGTGTCATCGGAGCTTCCATCGAATCCGCTTTCAGCCGTTCCGGTCGGGGCCTGCCCTGCTGCCAAAGTGAAGGGAATGGTGCTCACGCCCAGAAGCGCAGGATCGAATGAATCCTGACCATCTTCACCCGAATCATCATCACCCACCAACTGCGAGCCTGGAAGGCTAAACTGCTGGTGGAGCGGCTTCTCCAGGCCAAACTCACTCGGCGGAATCATGATCACATAGTCGCCAGGCTCAACGCCCGTGAAAAGGTATGAGCCGTTCGATTGCGTCAGTTGGAAGTCCGCGAGCACCTGAGGATTCTCCGGGTCTGAGGTCATCCGCCACAGTTCGACCCGCACATTTGCCACGCCTTCACCAGCCGAGTAATGGCCGTCACCTGTCGCATCGGAGAAAACCATGTTTCCGACAGACATGGTCTGTCCCAGTGCCGTAGCAGGTGTAACGGCAATCAATGCCGCCACCAAGCCACCGACGGCCACGCAAAAGCGCAGCAGAACCGGGAGGAGGGTAACCTTTGAACTGAAGGATGGAGCCATGAGATCAGATTATGACAATTATAAATAATATGATTCATAGAATCTAAAGCAATCATTAATTTTGCTGAAATGATTGTTCGTCTGACCTTTCAAGGTCCCCGACCACGGACTTTCCAGCCTCCAAGCCACTGGGGAGTTCTAAAAATACCTCCCTCTCCTATCGAAGCGAACTATGGTTGCTTCGGAGACGGAATAGCTTCGAGCACCTTGAGCAAGGCTGCACGCTCAGCCCTTCCACCTTCTCCACGAGCTACCCACTGCTTTACCTGACTCCAGGACAACGGCCCCCTTCCTTCCGGTGCGGCCATCAGCCATCCCATTCCTGCCAGCGCGGCGGCAAATTGAAAGTCGGCGTCGGCTGTCTCAAGCATGCCGACTTTCGGCGTGCCCAGCAATTCCACCACCTCGGCGAATGCTGAGTCCGGCTTTTGAAACTGCATTCGCACCCGCATCAGGGGCGTTTCGTTCGATGCATTTTTCTCGAAGCCTGCGGTGCTTGGGGTTCTGGGCAGTGCGCGCATCTGAGGCTGAGACGATGCAGCACCATCGGCCAGCACCTGATCCTTCGGTAGCGCCTCTCTCGCAGGCACCACTTCAAACAAAGCGGTATATGACTGTCCTGCTTTCATCTCCACCCCTTGAGGTTCGGACTCCGCTCCAGCGGTGGCCAATGGTTCAACTCCGAGCATTCGATAGGCTCGCACCTGAGTGGGATCAAAGACCACCTCCAGGCGCACATCGCGAGCCACGACCTCATCTGCACCGAGTCGTGCCTGCATGGCCACGCGAATCAGTTGGTGCGTGCTTTCCCAAGGTGCCGTCACCGTAGTTGCCGAGACATGGATCGGCTGGGCCTCGTCGGCATGAGGAGGCTCGTAGCTGTAGGCAAAGGAGTTGATCAGATCGGCGGCGCGAACACGAAGCCCTTTGAGCTGGCTTGATGCCAGGACGCGCTGCACCTCGCTCAGGGAGATGGGATTGACCGTCATATTAACGACCGCCACAGGCAGCCTCGAGGTTTCGATGAAACCAGTCTCGGGAAGCACCGTGTTGCCTGGCGCGATCTGCACCGATGTCTTGACCGCTGATGGCGAAGGAACGGCGGCAATCATGGTGCCATCAGCGCGCTCAACCGGATCTGGCACCGGCAGAGACTTCGCCTCGGGCACCACGTTTTGAGTCAAAGCGGGACTTTCGCGCTTGGGCTCCAGCGTCTTGCTAGGCGAAGGCGTTGCCTTGGGCAACGTCATCCCTGCGCTCACCCGCACGTCCTCGGCGTCCAGAGTCGGCGACATGGGCTCTGATGCCTCAGCCACCTCGACTTCCTTCGTTGGTGTCGCACGATAAATCACCACGCCCACCATCAGCGCGCACGCAGCCATGGCCGCCACACGCACCCACCAGCCCTGCTTCCAGTCCGAGGATGCCGCCCCTGCAGAGCGCAAACTGCGCATCCTTGCCGAACCGATGGAGCGCAAAGCCGTGACTGGCTGAGCAGGCACGAGGCCGCGCAAATGCTCGCGTTGATCGGCACACAGCGAACTCTCGTCCTGGCCCAGTTCTTCGTTCAGCAAATCGCAGAAGGCCTTCACCTCGTGAGCAGATGCTTGTGCTTGCGGCGAGGCAGCCAGCGCCGCTTCGACCTGAGCACGTTCTTCGGCAGTCAGTTCGTTGAGCGCCCAGGCGGTGAGTTGTTCGGGTTTCATGACAGGGAGTGAGTTCAAAAGAGGTTGGCCAGTGCCGGCTGGGACTTGGCTTGCGGATTGTTTTCCAGGGACAGCCATTGCTCGCGCAGAGCCTGGATGCCGTGATGAATGAGATAGCCCACATTGCCCACGCTGGTCTTCATGGAATCGCTGATCTCTTGGTAGCTCAGCCCGGCGAGAAACTTCAGCCGGATGGCCTCGCGTTGCTTGGCCGGGAGTTGGGTGAGCAGACGACGAATGACCGTCCTGGTCTCCCGATGCTCCAGCTCCGCTCCAGGGCGGGCCACATCGGCTTCTTCGAGATCGAGGGTTTCGTTTTCCATGACGACGACGCGGTGATGCTTCCGCAGGTGGTCCGTGGCGCGATTCCGGCACACTGTGAAAAGCCAGGGCGCAAGCCGCTCGCGATCCACCGTGCCGAGGCACTGGCTGAGTTTAACAAAGACGTCCTGCACGACATCGCGGGCATCATCAAGCTGCCCCACGAGATTCAACGCATAGCGGATGAGGGGACGCTCATAGCGGTCTAGCGCTTCGTGGAAAAGCTGATGGCCATCTGATGTCATGCAGGACAAGAAGCTTTACGGGTTCGAGTGCGATGCCTTGGAAAAGAATCGAGAATTCTTCGGAAACCACGGCCCCAACGCAGACAGCGTCCGCGCCCCAGTCGTTCACTCCTCGTCCGTGACCTTGAGGAACAAGCGCTCCAGCGTCGTGTGCGGATGGCCCATGCGCAGCAGTTTGTCCTGCGGCACCAGCGCGCGAATCTGCGCCAGCAGCTCCGGCGTAGCATCCTCGATCACAAACTCCGTCTGATTCTCCACCGCGATCAGCGTGCTCAGGTCCCCTTCCCTCACCATCTTCCCCTGGGCCATGATGCCAATGCGGTCACACACCTCCTGGAGCTGCTCCAGCAGATGCGAGGTGACCAAAACCGTGATGCCGCGCGACTTGCAGTCCAGGATCAGATCGCGAATGCGGCGCGAGCCCGCGGGATCGACCCCCGCCGTCGGCTCATCCAGCACTAGCAGCTTCGGCTCATGCACCAGCGCCTGCGCCAGACCAATGCGTTGTAGCATCCCCTTCGAGTAGCCCGCCAGCCGACGATCCGCCGCATTGTCCAGCCCCGTCAGGTGGAGCAGTTCACGCGATTGATCATGCAGCTTCTTCCCGCTCAATCCGCACAGACGACCAAAGAACAGCATCGTCTCCATGCCCGTAAGATGCTTGTAGAAATATGGGTTCTCCGGCAGGAACCCCACCGCCCGGCGGCTCTCCACCATCTGGCTGTCCATGCCAAAGATGGAAGTCTTCCCCTCCGTCGGTGCCAGCAGCCCCAGCAGCACCTTCATCGTCGTCGATTTGCCCGAGCCATTCGGACCGATCAGCCCATACACTTCCCCCGGCTTCACCGTGAAGGACACATCCCGCACCGCAGTGAATGCCTTCTGGCCCACGCCACGACGGAAGACTTTGGTCAGGTGCTCAATGGTGACAGCATTCATGGCGAAAAGATGATGGATGAAATCAAAAGGCAGAAGTTACAAACCGGCAACCCCGGCGCGAGTGATGACTGAACTCTACGATCAGAAAGGCCAAATCAAAATCCCCATCGCCCTATCTCACGATATTGAAACCCCGCACGCCTGTCAGCGGAGCAATCACATGCACCTCACGCTGCTTGATGAACGCCGCAAGATCACTGTCCTCAATCGCCGCGAGGAACTCATCCATCTCATCGCTGTCGAGACACATCACCTGCATCTCCACCCTGCCGTCGTCCATGTTCTTCACCCAGCCCGTCACTTCGAAACCTGAAGCAATGCGTTTGATAGCAGCACGGAAACCCACGCCTTGCACGCGGCCAGAGAAGAGAAGTTGTCGAGCGATCATGACGAAAACAAAAAGTCGTTACCGGCTAAACACCGTCCCCGCCTCCTTCGCAAACCCATCCGTCGCAGCGTCGATCAGGAGCACGGAGACTTTGTCCTTGAGCACCTGGGTGCGGACGAAGCGGCCTTGCGTCGTGAAAGCATCACTGACGGAGCCTTGGTCATAGAACTGTCGCAACGATTCCCGCAGAGCCTTGGCGAAAGCCGTGGCCTGCTCGGGGGTTTTCCATTGCGTCTGCCAGACGACATGACCGCGACGGGAGAGATCGCCATTGATCGCATACGTGAGCAGCCGGTCCGAGACCCAGCCGCGCGAGGCATCGAGGGAGGATTGATCGTCGTTGTAGCGACGCAGAAAACTGAGCACGGCCTGCTGGCCCAGGCGGTCGTCCCAGAAGGGTTTCGCCTTGGCCACCTCGGTGCTCGACCACTCG
>CAUJJC010000366.1 GCA_963204975.1 Verrucomicrobiota bacterium
CTTCGGCCCAGTGAGCACAGTGCTCATGATTGACCCGTGGCAGGCACCCAAAACCACAGCCCCGACCATCACACTTGCTCAACGCCTTGGTTTGTCTGCTCAGTCCTTCCATGCGACTCACAGCGCCACCGGCAGTGCCTCGCAAGCGCATCTACCGACACAACTCGGGCTCAGCCCTTCCAATGTCGTCAGCGTCCTGTCACCAGTGGCGAACCAGACGACGTGGAAGACGCTAACCTTTGTGCCTTCGACTGGCACTTTCACCGGAAGCTTCGTGTTGACCGACGCTGCTCAGAAACGCACTGTCACTTTCAGCGGTGTGCTGAGGCAACCCGCCACGGCGATGGATGCTCTCATTGGTGATGGCAGCTACGTCTTGCCTCCGCAGGTTGGTATCGAGAAAAGCACTGGCGAGGTGATGTTTATCAGGCCTTGAGTTCCATGGCAGCTCTGCTGAATTCGATATCTCTTTTGACGTGAGTTCTGGATAGAGCCGCTCGTTGATAAGTGGGATCACTGTCGCATCCATGCCACCCTCAATGAAGCCACTCCTCATCACTTCGCTCTGCTTTGCCCTCACTTCGTTGTTCGCCGCTGATGCCCCGAAGGGCAAAGGCAAAGCCAAGGCGAAGGGCAATCGCCCGCAGGCTGTCGGTCCCGCCATCGGCGAGAACAAAGCCACGCCCGTCTCGCGCATCAAGACGCTGAAGGACTTCAAGGTGGAGCTGCTCTACTCGGTGCCGGGTGTCGAGCAGGGCTCGTGGGTGAACCTGTGCGAGGATCCGAAGGGACGGCTTTATGTGAGCGATCAATACGGCGGCTTGTATCGCATCACGGTGCCCGCGCTGGGCCAGCCGATGGACCCGAAGGCGGTGGAGAAGCTGCCCATCGACATCCGCGCGGTGAACGGGATGGTCTTCGCATTTGGCGCGCTTTACGTCGGCGTGAACGATTACGAGGCAAAGATCCCGAGCGGCGTGTATCGCATCACGGACACGAACAACGATGAGATTCCCGACAAGGTGGAACTGCTGCGCGAGTTCCAGAGCAAGGGCGACCACGGCGTTCATGCCATCATCCCCTCGCCGGACGGCAAGAGTTTGTTCCTCATCTCCGGCAATGGTGCGAAGCCGACGAAGTGGGCCGACAACTCACCCGTGCCTGCGATCTACGGCGAGGATCATCTGCTGCCGCGCATGCCCGATGGTCGCGGCTTCATGCGCGATGTCATGGGACCCGGCGGCACGGTGTATCGCTTTGATCCTGAGGGGAAAAACTTCGAGGCCTATGCCAGCGGCTTCCGCAACATCTTCGACGGTGCGTTCAATCGCGATGGCGAACTCTTCACCTACGACGCGGACATGGAGTATGACTTCAACACGCCGTGGTATCGCCCCACGCGCATCTGCCATGTGGTCAGCGGCGGCGAGTTCGGCTGGCGCAACGGCGCAGGCAAGCGCACCGAGTGGTATCCCGACAACCTGCCGCCCGTGATCAACATCGGCCCCGGCTCACCCACGGGCGTGACCTTCGGCTACGGCGCGAAGTTCCCTGCGAAGTATCAGAACGCCATGTTCGCGCTCGACTGGAGCTGGGGCAAACTCTACGCCATCCACATGGAGCCGAAGGGCGCGAGCTATGTCGCGACCAAGGAGGAGTTCTTGTCAGGCTCACCACTCCCGCTGACGGACGCGATCATCCGCAAGGCAGACGGCGCGATGTATTTTACGATTGGCGGACGGCGGGTGCAGTCGGGGTTGTATCGGGTGACTTATTTGGGGAGTGAGGACACGGCTGAAAAGAGCGATATTCCAACTTTCGGTCGCACCCGTTCCATGAGCTTTGGAGGATCAAATTCGAATCTGCTGCCGATGGAGGCCGCGATGCTCGAACAGCTCCATGGTAAACCATTAGCCGAAACTGTTGAGCAGTCATGGACTAGACTCAGTTCGAAAGATCGCTTCCTTCGCTGGGCCGCACGCACCGCCATTGAACATCAGCCCTTTGCCTCGTGGTCTGAGAAAGCTTTGAACGAAACCGATCCCGCGAAGCAAGTCGAAGCCCTCATGGCCCTCGCACGCTGCGCAGGCGTTTGCCCGCAGCACCGCAAGGCCGACACGCCGCCGGTTGATACCGCCATGCGCGGCAAGCTGCTCACCGCCTTGCTCAAGCTCGATCTCGCCAAACTCCCGACCCCGCAGCAACTCACCGCCCTGCGCACCATCGAGATCGTGCTCAATCGCTTCGATGGCTGCGACGACACGCAGCGCCAAGCCTTGATCGCCAAGCTCGATCCCTTGTTCCCCGCTGCGACACCGGAGCAGAACTGGCTGCTGTGCGAGACGCTCGTCTATCTCCAGGCACCATCCGCCGCCGCCAAAGGGATGGCTTTGATCGCGAACGCACCCACGCAGGAAGAGCAGATGGAGTATGCGCGCAGCCTCCGCATGTTGAAGGCCGGCTGGAGCAAGGAGCTGCGCACGCAGCAGCTCGAATGGTTCCTGAAAGCCGCGAACTACAAGGGCGGCGCGAGCTTTGACAAGTTCATTGAGTTCATCCGTAACGACAGCCTCGCCACCTTCACCGATGCCGAGAAGACCGTCCTCGCCGCGCTCATCGCCAAGAAGCCCGAGCGCAAGAGCGCCATCGAGAATCTCGGTGCGATGTTCGTCGGTCGCACGCCGACGATGTGGACGCTCGAAGAACTCAGCAAGGCCGCCAGCACCGGCTTGAAGAACCGCAGCTTCGACAACGGCCGCAAGATGTTCGGAGCCGCCGCCTGCTTCACCTGCCATCGCTTCGACAACCAAGGCGGCATGGTCGGCCCCGACCTCACCGGCGCCGGCGGACGCTACAGTCCGCACGACCTCCTCGATCAAATCATCAACCCCAGCAAGGAGATCAACGAGCAGTTCGTCCCCAGTGTCCTAACCAAAGAAAACGGCGAACAAGTCATTGGCGTCGTGGTGAACCTGAGCGGCGACAGCGTGCAGATCAACACCGACCTCACCGACCCCAACCAACGCATCGGCGTGGATCGCAAAACCGTCAAAAGCATCGAGCCGAGCAAAGTCTCCCCCATGCCGCCAATGCTGCTGAGCATGCTGACGAAGGAAGAGATCCTCGACTTGCTCGCCTACGTGCTGAGCGGTGGCGACAGGACGAACGCGGCGTTCAAGAAGTGAGCCGGTTATCCACCATGCTCCGACGCTGGCGCACGCTGCTGCTGCGGATACTGCTGGTGGCAATACTGGTGATCGTTTGCCTCAAGCTACGCTGGGTCCTGGCTCTGCCGTTGGTGGTTGTGGTTGGCCTGCCCGAGTTGTTCGTCGCCTTGTTGCCGAAGTGTCCGACTTGCGAGCGTCGGGTGTTGTGGAAGGGACGATCCTGCCGGAGTTGCCGTGGTGGAAAGGGCAGCTCAGATTCGATGTCCAATTAATAGTCGGCGACTCACCGAGTTCAGGACGTGATCTCGAAAATGCCTCACGGCTTCGCAGGCAGCAGCTTCCAGATGCCTTGTGTCTGCGAGAGTTGCAGGCGGTTTGCATGGGCGATGGTTTCCAGCGTGCTGAAGGGCGATGCGTTCAGACTGAAAGTAATCAGGGTTTGGCCGACGGGCGAATCTTCGGCTGGCAGATCAAGCTGGATCTTCGCTTCTGATGCGAGGAAGCGCAGCACATCGAAGAGATTGGCTTTGGAGAAGTCGTGCCGATGAGCGGGCTGCTGGCGCAGGGCGATGGCGGCTGGGGTTTGAACGGGGCGCAGGGGTTCGTTGCGAACAGCCGCCGGAGCAGAGAGCTGCCAGGTGTCTTCTTCATTCAGTATGATGCCAGTGGCGTTGCACAAGCGGCTCAGGCTGGCGAAGGGGCTCGCTCGTAAGCGGAAGGCTACGGCTTTTTCACTCAAAGGATGGTCATCGGGCAGGGAGATGAAATTCAAATGGGCATCGGTGGCAAGGAAGCGAAGCACATCACCAAGGCTTGCGGAGGAGAACTCATATAGCTGAGGACGAGCCTGGAGAAGGGACTCTGTGCCGGTGCCCGCAATGAATCTCAGCGACGTTGCCGGATCAGTTGCACGATCTATAACCCAGACACCAGCATCACTGCGAAGGCGGAGTTTCGACTTCTCACAGAGCCGCTGAATGGCAGCGAAGGGTGTCATTCGACCCACAAGATCAACGTGGAGATCGCTGCCAGTGACCGGTGAGTAGAACTCGATATCGGCTTCCTGCGCCAGCTGTAGCAGCACCGCTTGGATCGGTGCCTTGGCGAAGCTGTAGTTCTTTGCTGCTGGTGGCGGCGGTGTTGCTGCTTCGGTCTTGGGAGCAGGAACGGGTGGCAGGAGGGAAGTGATTCTTTGCATCTTTTGCGGCGCTGTGACTGGAGCAGGCTTTGCAGGCGAGGCCTGAGTAACGGGCGCAGCAACGGGGCTCAAGTGGACCGCGAGCGGAATCGCGGTGGCTAGCAGCACAGCGGCTGAAGCGATCAGCGCCTTGGTGATAGCGGAAGTCGTGGTCGATGTGGTGGTCCATGTGACTGCCCAAGGTAGCGCGGCTGTCGATGTTCGCGCAGCCACTGAGAGGACTGCCGCTGTAGCGCTATCGCTGCCTGTGAATGCTGCGCCGACGCCCAGGACAAGTGCGTTGGCAGGCACTGTTACTCCGCGCCTCTTTAAACCCGAAGCAAGGCGATCCATCGCACGATTCGCTTGCTGACGGAGCGCGACCTCAGATTTGCCAAGGCGCTCCGCTACACTCTTGAAACTCAAACGCTCGTGGTAGCGAAGGAAGATCAGTTCGCGATCCGTCACCGGCAGTTCATTGATCACGGCATCAAGCAAAGGCAGCGCTTCCCGCATGGGATCTTCGGCAGAGGTCTGATCGGCGTTCATCGCGAGGGCATAGGCGGCGTGTTTGTTTCGTGAACGAATCTGCTGCCGGACCATGCGGTTGGCCTGGGCCACTGCGACGCGATGCAGCCATGCTCCAAGAGAGCGAAGGCTCAGCAATGTGGAGGCGCGGCGCGCCAGCTCCGTGAAAACAATCTGCGCCACATCCTCCGCAGCCTCGGGAGCAATACGCCGCGCCGTGGCGAGCACCATGGCGGCATGGCGCTGCACGACGCCATCGAAGGCCTTGTTGTCACGCTGAGTGACGAAGCAACGAAGCATCTGGACATCCGTTGTTGCGCACGATTCTGGCGAAGGGTGAGTGGAGATCATCACATCCGATGTTCCCGCCGACTCTTCTTTGTGACAAAGAAAATTCTGCTGGTCTCTCCCATCAGGCCCATGCAGCCAAACATGGCGGAAGAAAAAGGTATCTTCGACTTGCTCACCTCGTGCCCGCTGAGAGCTGCGCTCGATCGCTCACCTGTTGGGAAAGGGAGGCGCGCTCGCTCTCGGAGATCGCAGCACGGCGAATCCATTGCTCGGTGGCGGCTCTTTGCTTGGCGTCGTTGAGGTCCACTTTGGACAACCCTTCGGCGCGGGCTTGGGCGGCTATCGAGGCAGAGAGTTTCAAGGTCCAGTCGAGTGCGACCGTGAGCTTGCCTTCCTTGGCTTGATGCTGAAGAAACAACTGCGCGGTCTGATTGATGAGAGCAGGGTCCACCTGGGAGATATTCGCGCTCAGAAGTTGAAGGGTGTAGCCTGCGGCGCGTGAGTCGTCGCCTTGCAGCCAGTCGTTGATGTCATGAATGGCTGCCGTCTGCCACCCGGGGTTGCCATGCTTGTTCAGGAACGCGAATGCCTTCTCCGGTTGGCTGGGCAGACGGTAGCCAGTGAGCCGCATGAGCAGGGTGTTGTATTCGGGGTCGCTGCGCAGCGACGCGAAGATGGTGGTGAGCTTATCCTCGGGGAGCACTCGCCCGCCCCAGGCCAGTCCATTGATCCAGCCGTCTTCAAGGCGAATGCCTTGCTGCTGGGCGAAGGCGAAGGCAGCTTCGGGCTCCATCTCCGCCCACTTTGAAACGACGACGGCAGAAAGCTCGGCGTTGTCCTCATTGGCAGGGAGCCCCGCCACCCATTGAGCAGCGGCGTGGGTGGATTGGGTCGTCCATTGCTCCAGTATCTGCTTGGCGGCTTCGATTTGATCCTCAACGAAGGGTGATCCCATGATGGCGTGCAACGTAGTCTGCGGATCACCGCCCGACTTGGCTTGGTAGTAGGCCGCCAGCGCGTGGTCGCGGTTTTTCACGCTGGAGAAGGAGGAGACGATCATCGCTTCATTGATCGCTGGAGAGGCTGCGTCCTCACGCATGAAGCGGTCGAGGAACTCCTGATTGTTGGATCGCACGGAGTGTTGAAGAGCGGCCTGCGGATCAGCTTTGAGCCACTGGGCGTAGAACAAGCTCGCGCACTCAGTGCTCCAATTGGCCAGCACGGCCTTCTCTCCACCACCGTTGGCGGCTTCGGTGATCCAGGTGGAGGCATCGCGAAACACGGCCCTGGCATCGCCTGCCAATGCGCGGAGCACATTGGCCAGACTCGCATCTGTGAATCCTCCACTGTCTGCTGCCAACTGGAGTTGCTCGGCGGTGAGCTTTGGAGCCAGTCCGATCATGTGCTCGTCGCGGAACCTTCCACCGGGGCACCGGAGCACTTGCTTGAACAGGGTCTCTGAACTCATCCCGGCATAAATCGGGCGAGCGATACAGGTTTCGATGTTCGTCAGATTGAGTCCCGCCTCCTTGGCCTTGCTCCAGATGGAGCCGGGGTCATCCAGGTCCTCCACCCAGAGCCGGGCGTAGTCGCCCAGACGCGGATCGGGGCCGACCTCCACAAATGCCGCCCATTCATCAGGGTGACTGCGCACCCAAGGAGCAATGTTCGAGGGGAAGCAAAGGTTGGTTTCATCGCTGTTGAAGATGAGGTCGAGGGCCACACCTTCGAGCGGTGACTCGGCATACCAACTGACCATCAGGTCGAAGAATAGCTTGTTGTTCGCCTTGAATGACTTCCGCTCATCGAGGAGCCGGACATTGGGGTAACGGGCCAGCACGCGATCATATTCAGCGCGTGATAGTGTCACGCCAGCAGCTTGCAGACCGGCGTAGCGTTTCTCTGCGTCCTTCTCAAACAGCAGAGATGAAAACAGCTTGTGAAGCTCGGCTTTGGATGACTTGGGCCGTCGAGCCCAGATGGCTCTGGCCTGGGCCAATAAGCGCTGTCTGTCCACAATGATGGCATCGGCCACGGCGGTTCGGTGCTGGGCGACGGGCGCCGGAGAGCTTGGTTTGGCTCCGGTCGATGGTCCGGCCAACCATCGTGTGATCAGCGACTCCTTCGAGGCCAGATCAAACCCCGCCGCACAAGCGGCGACCAGCAGCGCAGTCAAAGTGACCGCCTTGAGATTCAAACCGAGAAGTGCGGCCCACAACGTTCCTCCCGTGGCTGCTGCCGCACCACCTCCGATGCTGCTGAGCGCAATCTTTTGAAGTGAGGCGAGCAATGCTGCCGATGCTGCCTCTGAAGACGCTGCGATCATCATCGAGCCAAGCGCCGCACCGCAGAGCACACCTTTGCTCTTCAATCGTGCGCGCAGGTGATCGAGGCTTTGCTCCAGCAATCGCGAGACGGAGGACTGGCTGATGCCGAGTCGCTTGGCGATCTCGGTCTGAGTGCTGCCTTCGAGGTAGTGCTCGATGATCACTGTGCGCTCGTCGGAGGGCAGCTCGGCCAGGGCTTCATCAAAGATGGGCTCCAGCTTCTCCCAGGTGCATTCGCGGCCTTCACTGATGGCACTGGCGGCGGCTTCGTGGCGCTGTCGAGTCGATTCAGCACGGACGACATCGCAGGCTCTCCGCCACGCGACGCTATGCAGCCAGGCACCGACGGATTCGGTGATGGTGCGGCCTTTGCTCGCGAGTTCCAGGAAGGTCTCTTGCGCAACGTCTTCGGCCAGCGAAGCATCGCGCGTGATGCGGCGTGCAGTGGCGAAGACCATGCTGGCATGATGCCGCACGAGGGTCTGAAAGGCGCAGGCATCGCCTGACTCATGATAGCGCTGAAGATGGAGGAGGTCGGTTTGCATGGTTTCAACCAGAAGGTCGAATGCCGATGCGTGATTATGCAGAAACTTGTGCCGTCGGCTAGGGTCGTCCTTCGATGAGAGTCGTTAGATCCAACGAAGATTGCCTCCAAATTTGCCTGCTCCAGGCAATGCGCTATTGACGCTCATCAACATGGTCCAGACCCAAGGTGGTATGTTGAATTTTAGCACCCGCAGGCGCGTTGCGGCTACTCCCCACTACTTCATTGCCGCTGCCGCGATGTGCCCTGCGAAGGTCGTGACGAAGCTCCTGAGGCTGGTCATCTCATCTTCTGACACATACGCTCCGTTCTTGATGGCGGTGCGGGGAGAAGCGAGCGACGCGGCAGAGGTATAGAGGCTTTCGTGCATGAGCTTTCGGCACAGCACATGATAGCGTTCGATGTAGCAGGCTTCGCGGAACTCGGGGAAGACCGGGAAGTGTGGAGCCGTGTCGCGCACGGGGCTGCGTGAACCCGGTGCATCTTCGACGAGCATGATCCAGCCGAGGAAGGGGCGGGGAATGTCGCCAAAGGCACGTTCGCGATACGCGGTCCAGAAGTCATGAGCGGAGCCGATGGACTCCTCGGCGCGGTTGTTGAAGTTGTTGCCGAAAGAGGAGCCGACTTGCGACTTGAACTCCATGGCCGCGACCAGGTGCC
Source organism: Verrucomicrobiota bacterium (assembly GCA_963204975.1). Classification (GTDB taxonomy): domain Bacteria; phylum Verrucomicrobiota; class Verrucomicrobiia; order Verrucomicrobiales; family Verrucomicrobiaceae; genus JAEUHN01. The sequence goes on from CAUJJC010000366.1 coordinate 8,695, forward strand.
TTTGTTCATGACCAGCATATCCCAGAGCTTGGTGGGACGGAAGTAGCCGGGCAAGGTGAGCGCTTTGCGGTCGAGATGAATCTCAGCATCTTTGAGCCCGTTGGCGCGAACGATGTCGGTCATCAAGGCGATGAAACCATCCATGTTCTTGCCACTCGTCACGGCTCCACGCTCGCCTTGATCACGTCTGGCTGAGGCCGCCTGCTTGGCGCTAGCGGCGAGACGATCTTGCCAAAAGGCCTTCACGGCTGCTTTGGCCTTGGCTTCGTAGTTGGTGAGGGAAAGGGGCATCAGATGGTAGCGGCGCTGAGGTGGGAACGTTCTTCGTCGGTCAGTCGATAAATGCGCTGCACCGCATCCATCACCGAGGCTCCCGAAGCGAGTTGCTTCTGATCCTGAGCGGCCAGGGCTGACCAACGAGGCAGTCGGATGCGACGGAGGTATTGGGCCTGAAACCGCAAGGCACCGCCATGCATCTTTGTCGAGTAGGCCCGGACAAACAGATGTGCGATGCCTGACTTCAATACGGCTTGCAGAGCTTCCAGTGGCCACTCGTCGGATACGATGAAGTAGAGATTGTGATGCGGATAGAGTTGCCCGGCTTCGAGCACGATTGTGGCATCGCCTTTGATGTCAGGGATCAGCAGCTTTGGCTTCTGCGCTAGCGATGGAGTGATCCGATCAATGGTGCGATACCAGGAACCATTGGCACGCTGGGCGCAGTGGCGGGCCTTCAACGCATCTGCGTGTTTCTCCATGTAGGCGGCGAAACGGGGATAACGTGCGAAGTCGGCCAACGAGCCATCTTCTTCAAAAGGATTCACCACGCCGAGGCCGCGCCATTGCACCACGCCCTCCTGGAGATCACGCGTCATCGCGAGCGGTAGCTTCCGTTCGTCTTCCACGTCCAGTTCATTCATGGGTCCGATGAAGACCTTGTCAGCTCCGCTCGCGACACCGATGCCCACATTGCATTTAGCCTCTGCCAGCGTTGGAAACTCCGCCTCCAATCGTCTCACCAGCGCCAGCGAAGGCTGTGCATCAGCTTCCAGCAGCCAGGGTTCGGAACCTCGCGCCACGCTGGGCATCTCGATCACGGTCCCATTGAAGTGGCGAGGATGGCCGGTGAGCAAGTGATGCAAATGGTCGAGCGCCTCGGACGATACCTCGGGTCGATGGGCCATTCGCAGGCTCCCGGCGGGACTGCGGTCGATCACCGTGATCGCAGGGTAAGCAATGACCTCGCTCTGGAAAGCCGCCGTGCCGACCATATCGACGTAGTATTTGAGC
>CAUJJC010000367.1 GCA_963204975.1 Verrucomicrobiota bacterium
GTGACGATCCTCGCGGACTCGCTGTCCGAAGCGAACGAGAGTTTCACGCTCGCACTCAGCAATCCCACGGGCGGAGCAATTGTCGCCACCCCATCAACGACCACGGTGCGAATTATCGACGCCATCGACACCACGGCTCCGACGGTCACGATCACAGCTCCGGCTTCGGGTGCCAACATCAATGAGGGAGCCTTCGTCATTACGGGAACTGCCGCTGACAACAAAGGGGTGCAGCGGGTGGAATACTCGCTCAACGGTTCGGCCTTCACGAACGCGACGTGCAACATTGCCACCAATGGCCTTTCTGCGACGTGGTCGGTTCCTTCACCACCGGAACCCACGCCTGGAAGCAATTCCCTGTCGGTGCGCAGCTTCGACACACGGAACAATCCATCGGCTCTGGTCACGCGAAACTTCAATTACGTGGTGCAGCGCCCGCTGATGGTAAGCCTGAGCGGACCCGCCAACAGCGGCACTCTGACGGCTCCGTTTCCCGGCACGGACAGCACCAAGAAGGTGGGCTATCGCTACACCATTAGTGCCACGGCGAGGACGGGCTATGTGTTCAACGGTTGGACGGCGAACGGCGTTAATGGCACGGGCATCACACCCGCGATGCTGGCCAATTCCAGCCTCACCTTCACCCATCAGGAAGGCCTGGAGATCACGGCGAACTTCATTGCCAATCCTTTCGTCACAGCGATCACGGGCAGCTACTCTGGCATCGTCTGGCCATCATCCACACAGCCCGTGCCAAACGGCAGCGCTCCAAGCCATGAGAACACCGGGCATCTCACGATTGCAGTGACGGGCACTGGCAGCTTCACAGGCACGCTCAAGGTCGATGGCCTCAGCCTGCCGGTGGCAGGAGTGTTCGACAATGCAGGCGTCGCCCGCTTCGGCGCGACCAAGGCGACTTCGTTCACGCTGATGCGAGCTAGCAAGCCCGACCTGGAACTGAGCCTGCAACTCGACATGAATCCTCTGGGTTCCACTGAGGTGACGGGGACCCTGGTGCAACGACTGCGCAGCCTCATCAAGTTCGTGTCGGTCATGAGCCTCTCACGCCATCACTACAATGGCATGAGTGTGAAGGTCTCCCCAGTTCTCGCTGGCACCGCCAGCCAGCGCTACACGCTCATCCTCCCTGCCATGGACGATCAGTTGACGGCGTATTTCACGCCAGCTGACTTTCCTCAGGGGACTGGCTACGCGACTGGCACTTTGAGCACCGCAGGTGCCATGGTGATCGCAGGCCGGTTGGCTGATCACACGGTCTTCTCAGCCTCCAGTTCATTATCCAAGGCTAACCAGTTCGCCGTCTTCTCCACGCTCTACTCGCTCAAGGGCTGCATCGCTGGCACCATGACGGTCGATCCATCCCTAGCTGATTCCGATCTACACACCGATGGCTTGCTTTGGTTCCGGCCCTATCAGAACACGCAGTGGTATCGCTTCGGCTGGGATGAAGGGATTTCGGTGAGTTGTTACGGCGCTCGCTACACACCGCCTCCGGCTGCTCTGCTCCCCAACTTATCAGCCCCCGATGCCTCGCTGGGGAACGCGGGCATCACCTTCGCAGCAGGCCTGTTGCCGACATCGATCACGCGCAACGTGAACCTCTCCTCGGGGATGGCCAAAGCGCCCGCGACGGATGCATCCTTCACCACGGCGCTAACGCCGAGCACAGGTCTTTTCAGCGGGACATTCCTCCACTCGGATGGCACGAGACCCGGCTATCAAGGCGTGTTGTTCCAGAAAACCGGAGTCCTGGCGGGTGGGCATGGCTACTTCATGAGCACTCAACCGAGAGTGATCGACTACCTCGGTGAGAGCGGTCGGATGACGCTGCTCGCGAAGTAGTGGGACCGGGAATCTTCACTCCAGCTCTCGTGCCTATGTCTTCTTCGATACTACCGCTATCTGGCGGTGTGGCCTCCGGCTCGACTCCGCTCCAGCGACATCTCGTTGGCCTGCAGCAGATCGCCAAGGCGGGTGGTCCGTCCGTTCCTGAAACAGCGCTAGCCTTCACTGCTTGGATTGCAGAACTCGATGTGATGATCGGGGCTGGGCTGATCGACCGTGACGAATGGCTGCAATCGTGGCGCTCGTTCATGACGAACCATTTGCCCCAAACTGTGGGAGCGATGGCCTTGCTGAAACCTCATGGGTATGCCGGGGACTTTGAGGTGATCGATGCCATTTACCACTCGCGGCTCGCAGGTGAGGTGAATCAGAGGCCCTGGGATGAGTTCTTCCATCAACAGGCGGCACCCGTCGCGGTGAGAAATCGCAAGAGCTACTTCCAGCGCACGACTTCATCCGCGTTGCACGTCGCCGTCGCTCGCGGAGATCAGACTCTCCGCGTGCTCAACATTGCCAGTGGTCCTGGGCGCGACATGCACGAATGGCTCACCGCGAATCCTGCGGCACCAGTGCAGTTCGATTGTGTGGAGCTGGACTCCAACGCCATCGCGTTTGCCAGCGATCTTTGTGCTGATCATGCCAGCCGTATTCGTTTCCATCGTGCCAATGCGCTCCGCTTTCGCCCTCAGGATCTCTACCATCTGTGCTGGTCGTCCGGGCTGTTCGACTACCTCTCCGATGGCTTGTTTGTGCGTGTGCTGCGCACCCTGATCAAACACACGCTGCCGGGAGGAGAGGTCGTGATCGGGAACTTCGGCAGCTACAATCCCTCCCGGCCCTACATGGAGCTGCTCGGGGACTGGAAGCTGATCCATCGCGGGCCGGAGCATCTGCGCCAGCTTGCTCTCGAAGCGGGCGCTCGCCCCGAGGACATCACAGTCGGTCGCGAGCCCGCGTGCGTGAACTTGTTCCTCCACCTCCGCAAATCTGGTTCACCCCAATGAAGACCCTGCCTGCACTCATGCGCCCCAGTGACTACACTCGGGTGCTCCGGCCCTTGTTGCCACCACATGCCTTCGCTCCGCGACCTCAGGCGCTCTGGAAGGTGCTGTTGCATCTGGTCGTGATCGCAGCGGGATATGCCCTCCTGCGCCACTCATCGGCGTGGTGGTGCGGCCCGCTCATGGCCGTCGTCATCGGTCACAGCCTGGGATGTCTCGCATTTTTCGCCCATGATGTGAGCCATCAGTCGGTGGTATCGCACGCTGGCCTGCGCCGTGCGCTCGAGGCCTTGCTCTGGGGCCTCAATCTCATCTCGCCGACGCTCTGGAAACGCATTCACAACCAGACGCATCATCATGAGACCAACACGCTCAGGGACCCGGATCGCCAGTTCCTTCGCAGCGAGAATTCGCTCTATACCTGGGCCTACAATCGACTCTTCTATCCCAGCCGTGACACGCTCCATGGCAATCCACTGCCGTTCTTCCACTTCGTGACTTACATTCTCCGTCACCTGATCACAGCCCTCTTGCCAGGAGAGAAGCGGTTGCCCGTCGTGACGCACAAACCCGCTTACAGCGCCCGTCACCGCTGGCGCATCCTGCTGGATTTGTTCGTCATGGCAGCCTTGCAGTGGTTGATCTGGATGGCGGTGGGGCGGAGCTGGTGGGCCTACTTCTGGGCCTCGCCAGCAGCCATCATGGGTGCCTCAGCCGTGGTGATGCTTTACGTCTTCACCAATCACTTCCTCAATCCGCTGTGCGACCACACCGATCCCCTCGTGGGCAGCACCTCGGTCATCGTGCCGAGGTGGATGGATTGGCTGCACGACCATTTTTCCTACCACACCGAGCACCACCTCTTCCCTGGAATGAACCCCCATTTCTACCCACTCGTGAGCGACCTGCTCATCACGCACTTCCCCGACCGCTACAATCGCATTACCCTCACATTGGCTTGGCGGCAGCTATGGAAACGGGATGAATTCATCGAGGTGCTGCCGGTCCGGGTGTTTTCCTCAGACAGCCTAGAGCGAAACTAAGCCTACGCTTGCACTCGCCCGCTGGCACGGCATATCTGGCCGCCCCTATGGCAGCCCATACCTACAAGCAAGCTGGCGTCGATATTCACGAAGCCGCGTCCCTCGTCGATGACATCGGTGTGCTCGTGAAGCGCACCCAGCAGCGTCGCAAGCTCGCGAATCCGTTCGGTCTCTTCGCCGCCGCTTACGACTTGAGCGCTTACAAGCATCCGATCATCCTCACCGGCTGCGATGGCGTGGGCACGAAGATTGAATTGCTGCTGAAGCACGACCAACTCGAAGCCGCCGGCAAGGACCTAGTGGCCATGAATGTGAACGACGTGCTCACCACGGGTGCCGATCCGATCATGTTCCTCGACTACGTGGGCATCCCGAAGATTCAGAAGACGCAGATCACGCGCATCATCGCGGGCATGACGGAATACCTGGAGGCGTGCAATTGCATCCTCGCAGGCGGCGAGACGGCGGAGATGCCCGGCATGGTGCCCGAGGGCATGGTGGAGCTGAGCGGTTTCGCCATTGGTGCCTGTGAGAAGGAAGACCTCCTGGACCCTGGCACCATCGCGGCGGGCGATGTGCTCGTCGGTTGGCCCAGCGCTGGCTTCCACGCGAACGGCTTCAGCCTGGTGCGCCGCATCATCGAGAAGGAAAATCTCAAGTTCTCCGAAGACGAGATGCGCACCTTGTTGCTGCCCACCTTGCTTTATCATGAGCAGCCCGCAGCGCTCAAAGCCGCTGGCATCAAGCCGAAGGCGATGGCGCACATCACTGGCGGCGGCTTGCCGGAGAACCTGGGCCGCATGTTCCTCAAGCGCGGCCTAGGTTGCTCGCTGCAGAGTCCGTATTGGCAGAACGACGTGGTGCAGAAGGTCCTGGCGCACGCCGATCAGCGCGATGCGATCGACACCTTCAACATGGGTCTCGGCTGGGTCGCCATCGTCTCGCCTGAGCAAGCCGACACGGCTGTGAAATGCGGCACTGGCGCGAAGATCATCGGCACGATGAATTCGACGGCTGAGGTGACGGTGGAGATCGTGGGGTAAGTCAAGCTGCGACCGTGCGAATAATTCGCCACCCTCGCAGGTTGCGCATTCCTGACATGCTGCCAAAGATGGTTGCTCCCAAAGCATGAGCGACCCCATCAAGCATGAGTGCGGCATAGCCGTTGTGCGGCTAAAAAAGCCGTTGAGCTACTTCCATGATACTGGACGGGGAGCGCTGCATGGGTTCAACATCCTGCAAGCTCTCATGACCAAGCAGCGCAACCGCGGCCAGGATGGCGTGGGTGTGGGCTGCACCAAGCTGGAGATGCCGCCGGGGATGCCCTACATGTTCCGCGTTCGCTCCATGGTCTCCGCCGAACGCATCGGCGAGGTCTTCGAGGAGGAGATGAAGGAGTTCAAGCGCATCGGCCGGCGCATCGACAAGGAGCGCAAGCAGGAGCGCAATGAGATTGGCACCGAGTTTGTGCCGTTTGATGAAGACCCCGTGGCGATAAAACGCGAGTTCGAGATGGCCGGTGAGGTTTACATCGGCCACCTCCGCTACGGCACCAGCGGCGACTTCGGCAAAGGCAGCCTGCATCCCTACCTGCGCCGCAGCACTTGGCCCACGCGCAGCCTTATGGTGATGGGCAATTTCAATCTGACCAACACCGCGGAGCTGAATGAGGTCATGCGCAAGCGCGGCCAGCATCCGGTCTTCGGCACGGATACGCAGAGCGTGTTGGAAGAGATTGGCTTCCAACTCGATGAAGCGCATACTGAGCTTTACCACAAGCTGCGCGATGCAGGGATTCCAGGGGACAAGATCCCTGAGCACATCAGCGCCATGCTGGATGTGCCAGCCGTGATTCGGAAGTCGGCCCACCTCTGGGACGGCGGTTACACGATCGTGGGCACCATTGGCAATGGAGACCTCTTCATCATGCGCGACCCGAATGGGATTCGCCCGTGCTTCTACTACGAGGACGATGAGTTGCTCGTCGTTGCCTCAGAACGCGTGGCCTTGATGTCCGTGCTGGAGCTGGAGCATGATCAGGTCAAGGAACTGCCGCCCGCGCATGTGGCGGTGATGAAGGCCTGTGGCACGCTCAAGATCAGCGAGTTCACCCCGCCGCGCCCCTACAAGCCGTGCTCCTTCGAGCGCATCTACTTCTCACGCGGCAACGACGCGGACATTTATCAGCAACGCAAACGCCTGGGCGAGACGCTGGTGCCGCAGTTGATCGAAGCCATCGACAACGACTTCGGGCACACGGTGCTCAGCTTCATTCCCAATACCGCCGAGACGGCCTACTTCGGCTTCCTTGATGGCTTGCGCAAAAGCCGCCGCGACGTGGTCAAGGCGGCCCTGGTGGAGATGATGCAAAAGGGCGAGTTCGATGAAGCGAAACTCGATGAACTCGTGCTGCACAACTGGCCGCGCGCGGAAAAGATTGCCCTGAAGGACATCAAGATGCGCACCTTCATCGCGCAGGAAGATGGTCGCGATAAACTGGTCTCCAGCGTCTATGACGTGACCTACGGCGTAGTCTCCGAGAAGGACAATCTCGTGGTGATCGACGACTCCATCGTGCGTGGCACCACCCTGCGCACTTCTCTGCTGCGCATTCTCGCGCGCACGCATCCGAAGCGCATCATCATCGTCAGCACCTCGCCTCAGATTCGCTACCCCGATTGCTACGGCATCGACATGGCGGAACTCGGCAAGTTCATCGCCTTCCAGGCCGCCATCGCTCTGCTCAGGGAACGTGGCATGAGCAAGGTGGTGGATGACACGTATCAAGCCTGCCTCAACGAACTCAAGAAGCCAAAAGAGCAGATGCAGAATGCCGTGAAGGCCATCTATGCGCCCTTCAGCGATGAGGAAATCTCACGCAAGGTGGCAGAGCTGGTGACACCCGAGAACTCCACCTGGAAGGGCAATGTGGAAGTGATCTACCAGACGATTCCCGATCTCCATCGCGCCCTGGGCGAGGAGTTTGGCGACTGGTATTTCAGTGGCAACTACCCCACCCCTGGTGGCTTCGCTGTTGTGAACAAGTCATTTGTTAATTTCTACCGTGGCAAAGGCGGTCGCGGCTACGGCGAGACCTTGCTGTAGTCCTGCCAGCGCCTCCTTCCTTGAGTCCCTTCCTTCCATGAAAATCCTCGTCACCGGCAAAGGCGGCCGCGAGCACGCCATCCTCACCGCGCTCAGCCAGTCACCCTCCCAGCCTCAGCTCTTCGCTTACCCAGGCAGCGATGCCATTGCCTCCCTGGCCACACGCGTGGAGGTGCCGAATCTCACCGAGCTGATCGCCTTCATGAAGCGCGAAGGGATTGATCTCTGCGTGGCGGGTGAAGAAGCCTGGCTGGTGAAAGATGAAGGCCTTTCCAATATGTGCGCCGCCGCTGGCATTCCCTGCTGGGGCCCGCGCAAGGAGTCGGCGCAGCTCGAAGCCAGCAAGGCCTTCGCCAAACACTTCCTCAAGCGTCATGCCATTCCCACAGCGGACTTCACTGTCGTGGACTCGAAGGAGCAAGCCCTCGCCGCGATCACGCAGTATCCCATCGTGCTGAAGTTTGATGGTCTCGCTGCGGGCAAAGGTGTGGCCGTGTGCCCGAATGCGGAGGAGGCGGAGACCTTCCTCGATGAAGTCTTCACCCAGCGGCTCTTCGGTCCTGGCCAGCTCATCGTCGAGCATTGCCTCACCGGACCGGAGATCAGCGTCTTCGCCAGCGTGTGCGATGGCTCCTATCACATCCTCATGCCCGCGCGCGACTACAAGCGCATCCGCGACAACGATCAGGGACCCAACACCGGCGGCATGGGTGCCGTGGCTTCCATGGCGCTCGCCGAGCCTGCGCTGATGCAGCAAATCGAAGAGCACATCGTGAAGCCAACCGTCGCTGGCTTGCAGCAGGACGGTCTGCCTTATCGCGGCTTCCTCTACTTCGGCCTGATGCTCACGCCGACCGGGCCGCAGGTGATCGAATACAATTGCCGCTTCGGCGATCCTGAGGCCGAGGCCGTGCTGCCGATGGTGCGTGGTGACTTCGCGGACTACTGCTTCGCTGGAGCCCAGGGCAAGCTGGACTCCTCGCTCATCTCCTTCGCCGAAGGCTGGAGCGTGTGCGTCATCCTCGCGAGCGCCGGGTATCCTGCTTCATCACGGAGCGGCGATGTCATCAGCGGACTCGACTCCATGGACGGAGCCCGCGTTTTCCACTGCGGCACGCGGAAGAATGCATCTGGTGATTTTGAGACCAACGGGGGACGCGTGCTCGCCGTCGTCGCGCAGGGCACCACTCGTGTCGAAGCTCGTGACCTCGCGTATGCCAATGCCGAGAAGATCAGCTTCGATGGTCGCCAGCGCCGCACAGACATTGCGCGGATGCACTTCGAGTAGGTGGTTGATCGTGAAGCCGGGCCTCGTGGACAGAATGCTATTTTACAGTCTCCACTGCGGTTTATTAAGTGAAGGAGGTTCCAGTATGGCGTAGCCCTGGAATCTTGGACACCAGTTCAGCCACCGGCCAAGGCACCATCTGCCGACCTTCTTTGAGCGGTAAGTCCGAGGCTGTGGCCATCTTCGCCACAGCCTCTTGAGCCTGGGAATCCAGCGCCACGACCCGCACCACCACCACCAGGAACGAATCCGAACCCTTCGTTCCGTAAGCGAATGCGGTCTGGGCCTCGCCAAGCCCCTTAACAGCTCGCTTGCCACGTTCTGCCACAAGGGTCTGACCGGCGGATGGTGGAATTACAACACTTATTGGAAAATGCCTGCTAGATCTAATAAAAATAATGGATGCCAACTTGTATGTTCTCCCCATCCGATTGGAGCGATGATCTGCAACCATCTTGGGGTTCTCGTCGAGAAACAATAGCTAGCATCGGCACAAGAGCCTCAAATCGTAGCATTTCTTGTGTTCAATTCTTCACCCCGCCTTCGTCCTCAATATTCTCTCCATCAGCCTGAGAAGACAAAACGTGACTGAGATGAGGAAGAGAGATTGCAAGGACACATCCGTGAGAGACCTGACAACTAGCGAGTGGGCGTCTGCGTGGATATGATTGGAGTTCCAATCGACAACCATTGCGTTGTGAACCGAGTGAAACTTTAGGAATCCGTTGAAAAGAGGAAAGGCAATCACAAGCAGCACCAAGATCATATTTATTAAGATTGAATTCTTTCCTTTGAAGTTACGGTGGCATCTCCGCCACAAAGATATAATAATCTGAGCTATAATACAGTAGGACAGGAAGATTCCAATCGAAGTTGGAATGCCCGAATTTGTAACCATGTAATTGGGATAGTTTCCCAACAATTTAGCCTGGGCCAACTGCAAAAATATAACCGCAATCGACGCAATGATTATAGGCAAAAAACTTATGTTCATAAATTTATCACCAGATCACATCGACATCGGTTGTATAAGAATAATCCGTATTGATCACCTTTGTTTCAATCTCTCCTACCCTGCTCTCTATTGACCCATCAGACATCTTGACATGATAGTGTTGCCGACCTCTAAGGGTTTTTGTTTCTACGGTCACAGTTTTGGTTATTCTGAAACCAACACTGTGCCCTGCAATGGTTGGGAAAGAAATATTTGTGAATGGTATGCCTGTCCACGAAAACATTTCAGCAGTGGTTGTTGTGTATTGGACATCAAGAACTTCGATCACTTCAAAATAATCTGGGTCCCAAAAACAGTCCCAAATGCTTGTAGACCAGTTTGGAGGCAAGACCTCCTCTCCTGGTGTGGGGTTTCCGCCCTCGCCTCCTGATCCGCCCTCGCCTCCTGATCCGCCAATGGTGCCGCCACCATCTGTCCCACCCACAGAGGTGCTACCACCAACCAAACTCTGAAAATTGATCAAAGTAGTAGCCGAGACCTGCGTGCTGAGAATCTTCTCCACGATCTCGGAGTCGTTAGGTTTCGAGCTGGCGTCTCCGAGATTCGTCTTGAACAGCAGAAACTCATCCTGATTGCTGACGCCGTCGCCATCCCAGTCTTGCTCGGCGACGCTGAGGTTCCAATCGAAGTGGGAGGCGACCTGATTGTAGTCTCGTCCGGTCACTGTGTAGTAGTCGGACGGCGATACGGAGGTGAGCAGGGGCAGATGCTTCTTCACTTTCTCGACGTTGAGGACGTAGTCCCCTGCCGCGATATTGAGAGCGTCCAAGGGATTGTTGGGATCGAGTTCATAGATCAGTTCCTGAACGTCTGTCATGCCATCGTTGTCGGTGTCGGTCACGCCGAGTGATACATCGAGCAGCTGATTCGGGTTGTAGCGGTAGGCCTCCAGGTAGCTGAGGCCATCCTCCCGGCTGTAGTTGGCATCCAGGGGATTGGCGGGAGAGAGCTGGTAAGGATAAAGGGCCTCGACGGCATCGGGCAGGCCGTCGCCGTCCGAGTCATTCTGATTATAGTAGTCGTCTGGAAATTGATCAGCAGTATCAGGTATGGCATCGCCATCGGTGTCCAGCCACTCACCGGGATACTGAGTGGGGGCAAACTCCTTGACCTCATTAGCGACAAGGTAAAAGGCCGATTCTCCGTTCTCAGGCCAAGTGAATGAAGCCTCTGGCTGGCCCACATAGACTCCGGTGGTCAGGTCGATGTCATCAGGGATGCCGTCCGCATCGCCGTCGCCCACAGTTGGATCGTGGAACCGTCCTTCGTAGGCGTAATCGCCGAAGGTGCCGCCTGGCCACCACTCCGACGTGGGTGAAGGCCCTG
>CAUJJC010000368.1 GCA_963204975.1 Verrucomicrobiota bacterium
CATCATCGAGCTTGCCGTTGATGATGAACATGTCGCGATGAGCCTTCGCGGGTGCCATCTCGCGCCCGTCGATGCACGTCACCGTGCCGTCAGCCGCGCGAATGAGAATGAAGCAACCACCGCCGATGCCGGAGTTGTGCCCATCGACGACGCCAAGAGTCAGCGCTGTGGCGATCGCAGCATCCACCGCATTGCCGCCCTTCTTGAGAGCATTCACGCCGGCATCAGTGGCCAGCGGATGAACGGAAGCGACGGCTCCATTTTTAAAACCTGCGTCAGCGGCGGCGCACGCCACGCTGAAGCCCACGAGAAGAAAAAGGGAACGGATCATGCAACCGGACCCGCCTTGTGCCACAGGCTGCAACAAGTGCAATCAGGAACCCGGCTGACGGAAGTTCAGCACGGCGCGCCGAAACGTGAAGGCCACCGCACCAATGCCAATCACCAGCAAGGCCACGCGACTGCTGCGCGCCGGAATCGGCTGGCTGTCCATCGGCAGCGAGGCCACCAGGGCGGAGCCTTCCTCACTGGCTGGTGGCGAACTCGACACATCCGATGAGGCGGTGGTCGCTACAATGACGGCCGCGAATAAAACGGTCCCAAGGTAAGAGAAGGTGCGCCAAGTCATTGCTTTGTAATGTCTATCAGCCGAAACGAATTATGACCTCGTTGTAACAAATCGCGTCTCTTTAGTGGAGATAAATTTAGAAGTGTTTGAAACTATTTTCTCTAGGTGCCGGAATCGGAGGGAAATCTTTAAAAAATGTGCGCGCTTGATTCGCGTCGTTGGCTCCCCATCGGTGCACACATGAAAAGCATGACAGGATTTGGGCGGGGCGATGCAGCAGGCGAAGGCGTGACCTGGGCTGTGGAAGTCAGTTCCGTGAACCGCAAGCAGCTTGAAATCGTGGCCAGCCTGCCCCGCGAGCTAGCTGAACTGGAGCCCATGATCCGCACCGAGGTCTCCGCCTGCTGCTCTCGCGGGCGTGTGGCCGTCCAGGTGCGCTGCGATTTGGGCACCGAAGGGGCCGCCACCGTGAAGCTCAATGAACCCCTCGCCCGCCACTACCTAGCCGAAGCCACGCGCCTCGCCACCGTGATCGGCGTGCCCTCCCAGCTCACGCTCGCCGATGCCATGCGCTGGCCAGGGGTGCTCGAGCAGGAGCGTGCTGCCCCGGATGCCGACAAAGCGGAACCCCTGGTCCAGTCGGCTCTGCGCTCGGCCCTCGCTCAGTTCATCGCCATGCGCACCAGTGAGGGAGCCAACCTCCAGGCCGACATTGAGGCCCGTCTGAGCGCCATCACCAGCCTGCTCAAAGACATCGAAGCCCGCTCCAGCGAAGTGACCGCGCTCTATCGCAAGGCCCTGATGCAACGCCTTGGCGATGCCGGGCTGACCATCGACCTCAACGACGAGCGCCTCATCAAGGAGATCGCCTTGTTCGCTGACCGTTGCGACATCAGCGAGGAACTCGCCCGCGCCCGCAGCCACCTCGCCCAGTTCGCCAAATACATCGCCGCCAAAGAAGCCATGGGCCGCAACATGGACTTCCTCGCTCAGGAGTTGTTCCGCGAGTTCAACACCATGGGCTCCAAAGCCAACAACGCCGAACTCGCCCACCTCGTCGTCGCCGCCAAAAGCGAGATCGAAAAGATCCGCGAGCAGGTGCAGAACGTGGAGTAGCCAACCTGCGATCAGACCAGCATCAAAGCCGGGTTCTCCACCAGCTTGCGCATCTCGGCGAGGAAGCCGGCGGCGACGGCACCATCGACGACGCGGTGGTCGCCGCTGAGGCCGATCCACATGCGCTGGCCGGCAACGATTGCGCCTTTGTCATCGACGACGGGCACGTTGCGAATGCTGCCCACGCTGATGATGGCGGCCTGGGGGGGATTGATGATGGCGCTGAAGCTATCGATGCCGAAAGCACCGAGGTTGCTGACGGTGATGGTGCCGCCCGCGAAGTCATCGGGGGACAACTTCTTGTTCTTGGCGCGGGTGGCCATGTCTTTCACCGCGTCGCTGATCTGGAGCAGCGTTTTGGTGTCGGCCTCCTTGATAACGGGGGTGACGAGGCCGTCCTCGACGGCGATGGCGACGCTGAGGCCGACGTGCTTGAACTTCACAATCGCATCGCCGTCCCATGAGGCATTGATCGCTGGCGTGGCCTGGGCGGCGCGGACGACGGCTTTGAGGATGAAATCGTTGACCGTGTATTTCTTGCCGCCGGTCTTCTCGTTCGTGGCGTTCAGATGCGCGCGGAACTTCATCAGCGGCGCGGCATCGACTTCCATGTTGAGGTAGAAGTGCGGGATCTGCGTCTTGCTGGCCAGGAGGCGGTCGGCAATGATCGTCCGCATACCTGAGACGGCCACGCGTTCATCATCGGGGCCGCAGACGGGACGGATGGAGGGAGCCGCCTTGGCAGGGGCTGCGGCACCACCGGAGGCGGGGGCATTCTCCACATCAAAACGGACGATGCGTCCGCCAGGACCGGTGCCGACCAGGGCGGCGAGGTTGACCCCGCGCTCAGCGGCGATTTTGCGGGCGAGGGGAGAGGCTTTGACGCGGGCTCCGTTGCTGGCCGCTGCGACGTTCCGGCGATGCTGCGGGGCCGAGGGAGGGAGCTTCAAGCCAACGGCCACGGGTCCGCTGGTGCGGGTAGCTCCACCTGCGGGTTCGGCAGCGGCTTTGGCGGGCGCGCTGGCCTTGGCCTGGGCGGCGGCGATGAGTTCGTCGATGTTGGCGGGGGCTGCTTCATCCTCTTCCAGCACGACAGCGAGAGGGCTGCTGAGGGCGACTTTTTGTCCGGCCTTGATCAGGAGCTTGAGCACCGTGCCTTCATAGGGACTGGCGTATTCCATCGTTGCCTTGTCCGTCTCGATATCTGCCACGACTTGCCCAGTTTTGAGCGCGTCTCCTTCCTTGATCAGCCACTTCGCAAGGGTGCCCTCGGTCATGGTGTCACTCAGTTTGGGCATCTCGATGAACTTGGGCATGGCGGAAAGATGAGAGAGGGTTTTTTGAGGGGAATCGGAGCGCGAGTCTAGCCGAGGTTTGCTACGACTCAAACGGCCAATGCGCGACACATCGGCGATGGCTCGGAGCATTCTCCGAGCCACTTTCGTCGATCAACGAGGGATGTCCGAGATCAACCGAGCAGCGGGCGCAGCATGTCGAGGATCTTCGGCACCTCGACGAAGGGATCGTCCTTCTTCTCGTATTCGAGGGTGAACCAGCCCTGGTAATTGGCGTCGCGCATGATCTGAAGGACGCGCTTCACGTCGCTGGGTTCGCTTTCACCCTTCTTCGCGCCCTTGCGGGAGATTTCCATCTTTAGCTGAACATTGACGGCGTAGGGCGCGATCTTGGCGAGGTCGGCATAGGGGTCCTCGGTGTGGAAGTTGCCACTGTCGAGATTGATGCCCGCCCAGGGGCTGTTCGCCGCCTTGATCATGGTGACGAGATTGTCCGGCTCGGAGACGATGCCGCCGTGATTCTCAAGGCCCAGGAACACGCCCTTCGTGGCGGCGTAGTCGAGGCAGTGCTGGTAGGTCTCGGTGCAGATTTTGACGGCGTCCTCGTCGCTCATGTCCTTGGGCTTGGCACCAGCGAAGACGCGAATGTGCGAGCAGCCCATGATCGCGGCGTTGTCGATCCACTTCTTGGTGTAGGCGATTTGTTCGTCGAGCTTGGGTCCCTTGGGCAGCACGAAGGTATTGCCCACGGCGGTGCCGCAGAGCTGAACGCCACGGAGGTAAGCACGGCGGCGAAGCTCCAGCAGGAAGGCCTCGTCGCAGTTTGGTGGGAAGAAGTAACTCGTCACCTCGGCTCCTGGGACGTTGTTGTCCCCGCACCAGTCCACGAAGTCGAGAATGCTCCAGGGCTTGCGATCGCCTTTGGGCTTCTGCTCCTTGTCGCGCGACCACTGGAAGTATTCACGGAAGCTGTAGGCTGCCACGCCCAGCATCATGCGGCTTTTGCCAGGGCGATTGATGGGTTCGATGGCGGGCAGGGTTGTGACGCTGAGCGCGCCCAGCGAGGTGGTGAGGAAGTGGCGACGGTTCATGAGTGGAGCGACGATTTGAATTGGAAAGTGTGAGAGGATGGCCAGGATGAGCCCGACTTGAACAGCCTTATTTCTCATGAACTTTCGCCTATCCTTGCTGCCCGTCCTGATCGCGCTGTCCTCCTTTGGAGCCGAAGTGCCTAAACTCCCCCTTTGGCCGGCTGGCGCGCCAGGTGCCAAGGGACAGACGGACAAGGACCAGCCCTGGGTGGATGTGTGGCTTGCACCGCAGGACAAAGCCAACGGCGCAGCGTTCATCGTCGCGCCTGGTGGTGGCTACGGCGGGCTAGCGGCAGACCACGAGGGCGTGCAGGTGGCGAAGTATTTCAACGCGCTGGGCGTCTCCGCCTTCGTGCTGCACTACCGCCTTGGCAGCGCCGGTTATCATTACCCGATCGAACTCATGGACGTGCAGCGCGCGATTCGTCTCGTGCGGTCCAAGGCGGGCGAGTATGCGCTCGACCCCGAGCGCGTGGGCATCATTGGGTTCTCCGCTGGCGGACACCTCACCTCGATGGCCGCGACCTTGTTCGATGAGAAGCCCGAGGGCATGACCAACGACGCCGTCGATCAGCTCAGCGCCCGACCCACCGTCGCGTGCCCGACTTATCCCGTGATCTCGATGAAGGATGAGTTCGGCCACATGGGCTCTCGCAAAAACTTGCTCGGTCCCAATGCCGACAACGCTGCGCTGATGGAGAAGACCACGACCTATCTCCAGGTGACCGACAAGACGCCGCCGATCTTCATCTTCCAGACCGATGAAGACACCGCTGTGCCCGCCGAGAACGCCGTGAATTTCTACCTCGCCTGCCGCAAGCACAAGGTCCCGGCCG
Organism: Verrucomicrobiota bacterium; assembly: GCA_963204975.1. GTDB lineage: Bacteria > Verrucomicrobiota > Verrucomicrobiia > Verrucomicrobiales > Verrucomicrobiaceae > JAEUHN01. Next base: position 4,907 of record CAUJJC010000368.1, read on the forward strand.
AGCTGCACATCTACAAGCCGGGTCCGCACGGCGTCGGCTTGATGCAGGGCGATCCAGTGCTCGGCACATGGCCGCAGCATCTCGCCGCATGGCTGCGCAATCAGGGCTTTTTCAGCACGGCGAAACGCACAGCCGTCACTGGCAAAGTGACGATCAATGGCCAGCCGGTGAGCTGGGGAGCAATCGCGTTTGAGAACGCTGACACCAACGCCCCGCGCCCCACCGCGCGGGTGATGAAAGGGAACTTCAAGCTCGATGCCGCGAGCGGCGCGGTGGTGGGCAAGCACAAGCTGCACGTCACCTATTCCGCTGCCGATGTGCCGGGGCTCGACACGCCGGATGGCACCGCGCAGCAAACGGTCGAGGCCGAGGTAGTCGAGGGACAGCCGCTGGTGCTGGACTTGAAACGCTAGGTGCTCGGCGGCTTCCGAGCTTGCACACGCGCCGTCCTGGGGTCCATTAGCGACCCTTTTTCCACCATGCCCAACGGTTCCCCTCCTCGTCCCATCAAAATCGGTCTCGCCGGACTCGGCAATGTGGGCGCGGGCGTCTTCAAAAACATCCAGAAGAACGCCGCGCTCATTCAGCAGCGCACGGGAGCCGATTTGCAGATCGTGCAGGTGGCCGTTCGTGACCTGAGCAAGCCCCGCGATGTGGAGGTGCCTGCCGAGATGCTCACCACCGACTGGCGTGAGCTGGTGAACAACCCGGACCTGCAAATCATCGTCGAACTCATCGGCGGCACCGGCCAGGCTTTTGAACTCGTCAGCGCCGCGCTGAAGGCCCGGAAGATCGTGGTGACGGGCAACAAGGCCTTGCTCGCCGAGCATGGCAAAGAACTCTTCGCCCTCGCCGAGCAATGCGGGATGCCAATTTACTTCGAGTCCGCTGTGGCCGGGGGCATCCCGATCATTCAGGCGCTCCAGGAAGGTCTCGTGGGCAATCACATCCAGTCCATCCACGGCATCATCAACGGCACCTGCAACTACATCCTCACGCGCATGAGCCAGGCTGGCCTGACGTATGAGGCCGCGCTGCAGGAGGCCCAGGAGAAGGGTTTTGCCGAAGCTGATCCCTACCTCGACGTCAGCGGCTGGGACGCCGCGCACAAGGCCATCATCCTCGCCTCGCTCTCGTATGGGTTCTGGATTCCGCAGGCTGATGTGTATGTCGAGGGCATCGACAAGGTGAGCGCCACAGACATCGAGTTCGCCCGCCGCCTGGGCTACACGATCAAGCTCCTCTCCGTCATCCGCGCCGATGCCCAGGGCCGCGTGGAGGTGCGCACGCAGCCCTCCATGGTGCCGAACTCCCATGTGCTCGCCAGCGTCAGCGGCTCGTTCAATGCCGTCGTCGTGCAAGGCGACATCGTGGGCGAAACGCTTTTCTACGGTCGCGGCGCAGGCCAGGACCCCACCTCGTCCTCCGTCATCAGCGATCTCTGCGACGCCGCCGCCATTCTCATCTACGGCTTCCGTCACACGGGCTTCGTGCCCCACGGACTCTACGGCAAATCGAAGCCCATCGACGAGACCGTCAGCCACTACTACCTGAGGCTGCTGGTCAAAGACGAGCCCGGCGTGCTGGCGCAAGTCGCCACCGTGCTCGGCCAGCGCAACATCGGCATCAGCTCGGTGATGCAGCCCGAGGACCTCGCGTCCGAGACTGGCACAATCCCGCTTTTCCTCATGATTCATGATGCCTCGCTCGGCCAGATGCGCGCTGCTGTGGAAGCGATTTCCCAGCTCGGCTGCGTGGTCGAAGCGCCGAGCTGGATGCGCGTGGAGACGCTGGGTTGACCCGAGAAGCACGAGTCCGAAATAGCAACAGCATGCCCATTCCATAGGTGGGCTAATCTCCCGCCTGGAGTCAACGGGAGCCTCTTGCTCTTGTCTTTGACAAGGGCTAGCAAAGCCCCAGACGCTGGCGGGCCGTAGCGAGCCAGGCAGTTCTCCTCGTGTTGAATACTTACAGTAACTGTCTGCAATCACTTAACGCTCGCGTGCGCGCGATAGCCGGTTGGACATCAGGCACCACAGCCAAAACCTGATCAATTCGCAAAAAAATTTCTTCCATTTTCAGCCATAACTTCATAAAAGTGCAGCCGGTTAGTGAACTCCATTATTCATTAAGTAATTATGAAAGCACATCGGCGCACTCCCGCACTCCCGCACTCCCGCACTCCCTCACTAAGCGTTTTCTAGAACGCCAGCCTAGCCGACTGCTCGTTGGCTGGATTCAGATTGTCGCTTTGTTCGTATGGATTCTCCATCCCTGGTCCATTTCTAGGGCGGACGAGCCTGATGAAGTGTGGACTTTTTATGCGGAGCAGACGTCGCTTTCGGTCGGCGCGACCGTGGTGGGTTCCAGCCATCCGATGAACCCTTTCAGCGGGCAATCACGGACCATTCGCGTGACACCGACACTCACCTCATGGGGTTACTATCAGAGCAACTACGGACATATTCAAAACGACGCCGTTGTAACGGTTCCTGCACCCCAGGCATGGGTGACTTCTAGCATCTCGCCAAGTAGTGATATAGGCTCGTCCGGTTATTTGGACATCACATTTACGCCTGATTTCACCTTCATGCCTTGGGTCACCATACCAATCGATATTACCTCTACAGATTCTAGCAGTGGAAGCAATATCGCCTACACGGCCCACGCTGAATTAACGTTCACGCCACCAGCAGCCGAGGATGAAACCTGGACGAAGGAATCAGACCAGTCCACGATGGTTACTTCTATCAGAGCTGACGATTACGATCTGCTTCCCGGCGAAACAACCAACGTCTATGTCCATGCTGAGTTCCAGACATGGGAAGTTTGGCAGAGCGACTACGACCGCACGGAAATACGCAACCTAGAGTCGAGTCCGGCTTCCGGTGCTGTGTTGTCGCTCGACCGCCCTTCATTGTTTAGCGTTCCGGATGACCCTGTCGCCAAGTTCAATGGCCCAGGCACTATAATTAACGGGACGCCACTTCTCGACGAAGCCGGCAATGGCTGGGGCACCTTCACGCGAGGTGAGGGATCCGATACTCTCTGCCGAATCTGGGCAACAGCCCAATATGGATTCATGGGCTCGAGTGCTTCGATTGACATAAGAAAGGCCATTGTGCAGGAGGTCTGGACACTGACAGGCACTGAGGGCAGCATCACCGCCGACATGACGGCGGATGGGTCCACAACAGGCGTGGCACCCGGTGCGACGCGCGTGCTGTCCGCCGCAGTCACCTACGAAAGCTGGGAGGTCTGGACCAGTAACCTTGGCCATACGGAGCACCGCAACCATGCCACCGCTCCGGCGGTGGGAGCCACCGTCGCCTGGTCGGTGGCGGGGGACGCCTCGCTTAATGTCAGCAATTCAACCACGGATTCGAACGGCCAGTCCTCCGCCTCGTTCACCATGGGCAGTGGCGACGCTGGCGTCCGTGCCGACGTGAGTTTTGTTGGGTGCAGCAGCGTGAGCACCTCACTGGGTTTTTCACCGCCAGTTGTTGGAGAGTGGGTATGGGACCACAATGCCGCGTCGCTTTCCGTGTCGTTGAATAGCACCTCAGCGGCGGCCACGGCATCAATGAGCGGGCAGATAAGCTACAACACTTGGTCTGTTTACCGTCACACTGGGACCGGCGCGACAGAGGACCGGGATTATTCCACAGGAACGGCGGAAGGCGCGCAGCTCAGCTGGAGCTTCTCTGGCGATGCATCAGCCTCAGGCGACTCATCCTCCACACTGACGGGCGGATTCAATGGCAGTGCGACGCTGGGTGTCACTGCGTCCACCATCACTGTTACCGCCAGCTTCGCTGGTTATTCCGCAACGGCTTCAACAGACGTTGCTGTTTGCACACTGGATTCGGATGGCGATGGATTTACGGATGCGGAGGAGGACAAGGATGGAAGCGATAAGAACGACAAAGATTCGGTTCCAGTGGTAACCATGATCCGTCAAGCATATGGCAGGTATTCGGCAGGTATTCCATTTCGTATGACAAAATTGAGAAGTGCATGCCCGTGCATATCAAGGTGACTTACACAACAAGTGAGGGTTTATCTTCGACTTCAAACGTAGCACTCGGGCTTGACGACACTACAATTGCAAGTCAGCTAAACGTTAGCTTAAGCGCGATCCAATCCAAAGAGACGCAGTATGAATGGACAGTAACGTCTGACCTGTCTAGGCAGGATGATGACTCTGATATACTTAATCCGTAGGGATTGTGGAACTGCCCTGCAAGCCAATTTGTCCCAACAATTCCACCCGGTTGGAGTTTTTCAAAAATGGTGGTGCCAGCAACCGATTCCAAAATTGATCACGACATGCAAGTGACAGAAGGCACCGATACTGACGGACTCGCAACGAAGTGGACCACTGGTTACGACACGTTCCAATGGTCCGCAGTATATGAAATCAAAAAGAACTGAGCCATGAAAACCAGAAACCAACTCTTCCTCAGCTTCTTACTTGTTTGTTCATGTCTGGCTCGCTACGTGGCACATGGCCAGGAAGCTATATCAGCGGAAAAAATAAAAGAGAGTATCGCGCCGTTTTATAAGGCACTCCCAAAACGTGATGTCGAACTAATCAATCATTATGTGGTTCCCTTCGTCCGTTCGGAACAGTCCTATGTCTACGCAGGTGCATGGTCTGCTGTGAAAGCGGAATCTAAGTGGGAGCTTCAAAATTTGATTCCGATGGTGGTGTCGCTCCCACACGAAAAAACGGCAGCCCAAGGCTACCTTGTGATATCCAGTTATGGGCCAGAGCAATCGGGGGATGCCAACAAAAGTTCACCATTCATTCCTATTCTCACAAGAATGGACGTTTGGTTGCTTGGCAACGAATCTCCCAGAGTTGTGCCGATGGAATTTCTTAGTTCAAGTGGTGTGAGTATTACCTCATTGATACCAGGCCCACCTTCAACCGACACATACAAAACATTGGAAGAAGCTGTCAATGCGGCAAAGAAGTTTGATGACATTAACATCTTGATGAGAAATCGAGCACAGACAAGGATGTTGGGAACTCGCAGTCAGACAGCGAAAGAGAAAAAATGACTGCTTATAGGACAGCGGTGGAAGCGATTTCCCAGCTCGGCTGCGTGGTCGAAGCGCCGAGCTGGATGCGCGTGGAGACGCTGGGTTGAGGCTCAGCTACACGGCGGAGCCAGATATTATGGAAAATTAAAATAGTTTGCTTGCTAAAGCATTGTCAGCCTATATAATTATGGTAATTATCTTTATATATGGCTTCTGCACTTGGTCGTCTCCACTTTCAACGCGTCCTCTTCCGGGTCATCGCTCTCGGAATGGTAGCAGCGGCTGTCCGCTGGCTCCCCGCTCAGACCTTCACGCCAGCGACTCCTAGCGGCACCACCGCCCCGGCCATTCAGCCACCGAGTGCCACACCCGGCACGGACGATGGTGCAGCCACCTGGAAGGTGAATTTCCCGAACACCCCGATTCAGGGCATCATGCCAGCCTATCAGCAAATGACGGGCAAAAAGATGATCCTCGATGGCTCGCTTCAGGGCGAGAATTTGAAAATCATGAGCCCACGCCCGCTGACGAAGGCACAGGCCATCGCGTTCATCGAAGCGTCCTTGCTCCTCAACGGCTACGCCATCATCAAGGTGGACGATGAGACCGTGAAAATCATCCACCACAGCGGCGGGAAGGACCCGTCGGCGGAAGGCATTCCCGTCATCAACTCCATCCGCGATCTGCCCCAAAACGAAGAGATCGTGCATTTCATCCTGCCGCTTCAGCACATCTCTCCCGAGGAGGCGACGAAGGCCTTCACGACCGTGGTCAAACTGCACGCCTACGGTGCGATCACAGCGGTGAACAACACCTCCAACGTCATCATCAAGGAAAACACCGCGACCATTCGCAGCATCTACGAACTGGCCCAGATCATCGACGTTCCGCCAGCCGACATTGCTAATGAACTCATCGAGCTGAAGCGCTCGGACGCCGAGGGCATCGCGGAAATCATTCAGGACATCTACGAGGAAAAGGAGAAGTCATCAGTGCCCTCGGCCCCACAGTCGGTGAGTGGCAATACACCTCCAGTTCCAGGCGCAGCACCCGCTGCTGGCGCTGCCGCAGGTGCAGGAGGCGCGAACACCTCCAACACCAATCCGACAGCCGCCAAGGTAAAAATCATCCCTCACCGCCGCACTAATTCCATCCTCGTCATCGCCCGCCCGGTGGACATCGAGAACATCAAGGCCTTGGTTTCCAAACTTGATCGCGAAGGCGGTGAATCGAACTTCCTGGAGCGCAAGCTCCGCTACATGCCGGTCACAGAGTTCCTTGCAGTCGCCAGAGATGCATTGGCTCGTGATACGGATATCGAGAGCGACGACTCCTCCAGCGGAGGCAGCAGCAGTGGGTCGTCTTCGCGCAGTTCACGTTCATCGTCGGGCCGCAGCAGTCGTAGCAGCCGGTCGAACAACACACCCAGCACTGACAATGCCCTGGCACGCAACAATGGTTTCCAGAACGGAGGCGGCTATGGCAATGGGATGGGTGGCGGAGGCAGCAGCATCGGCTCAAGCTCATCACTTGATGATCCCGAAGATGCAGGAGCACCTGAGTCCGTGGTGGTGGGCAAGACCTTGCTGATCGCAGACACGAGAGCCAACACCTTGATCGTCAATGGCTCGCCCGAGCACATCGCGGTCGTGGACAAGCTCATCGAGCGCATGGATGTGCGCCCGCAGCAGATCTACATCAGCACGATCATCGGTCAGCTCAATCTGGGCGGCACCTACGACTACGGCATCGACCTCCTGCGCGGGCTGGATGATTTCACGCTTCGTTCACAGCCTCGTGATGCAACGAATACCGGCACGAACACGGGGACCAACACCGGAACCAATAACGGCACGAACACGGGAACCAATAACGGGATCAATACTGGCACGGGCATCGGCACCACCGCCGGCCAGATCCTTGCCCAAGCCGCCGGCACTCCAGGCCTGATCGAGATGCCGCTCAACCTCACAGGTTTTGAGTGGGACAAGTTCAACCTCTACGGCCAGATCGGATCGCTGGGGCGTTACCTGCACCTCCTTGAGGGCAACAAGAACTTCACCGTCCTCAATCGTCCCTCGATGACGGTGCGCAACAACCAGAAGGCCGTCATTGCGAACGGTCAGCGAATCGCCGTTCCCGTCAGCACCTTGAGCAATGTAGGCTCCGTGGGCAGCACCGCAGCGGTGAGTTCCAGCATTGATTATCGCGATGTGGTGCTCCGCCTGGAAGTCGTGCCGCTCATCAACAGCGATGATGAGGTGACGCTCCGAATTCTCCAGGTGAATGACAACGTCGTCGGCCAGCAGAACATCGGCGGCAACAGCATTCCCACCATTGGCACCCAGGAAATCGAGACCACGGTGTCCGTCAAAGATGGCGAGACCGTCGTGCTCGGCGGCCTGATCACGGAGCGCGAGCAGCATACCGAGAACGGCCTCATCTTCCTGCGCCGCATCCCGGTGGTGAAGCATCTCTTTAACCGCACTGAGAAGAGCAAGACTCGCGAAGAACTGCTCATCTTCATCCAACCCAAGATCATCCGCAGTCAGGACCCGCTCGATCTCCCCAACAGCATCGAGGCAGGCCGTTCCAAGGTGTATGCCGAGAGCATTCGCTTCGCCACCGAGACTCCGGAAGTCCGTCGCGCCGAGCCGGCGCAATAACGAGTCCAGCACATGTTGACCGCCAGCACAGCGCTAGACATTCGCACGGCCCCAGCCGCGCAACCCGATGTCAAGATCGTGCGCGGACAACCTGAGTTCTCGGATCAACGCCTGGCAGAACGGTTCAAGCAAGAGGACCGCGCGCTGACACTGCGCAACGTGCGCAACCTATGCTGGATCGCGATGGTCCTGGTCCCTGCCGCCGTGGTTCTCGATTGGTTCGCCTATCCAGAGTTGCTGGTGGAGTTCACGCTGCTTCGCCTCACTTGCACCGCTTGTCTGGCGATCATCCTTTACACTTCCCGCACGGCCATTGGTCACAGCTACTACCGCGCGATGACCGTGATCGTGCCGATGACGCCCGCGTTCTTTATCAGCCTCATGATCAAGCAGGCCAATGATCCTGGATCAGGCTACTACGCCGGGCTCACACTGTGTCTGGTCGCCATCGGCTTCATGTTCCACTGGACGTTTCGCGAGAGCGCCATCGCACTCTTCCTGACGATCGCATTCTACCTTGCTGCCAATGCGCACGCGCTGCGCGCCGGAGTGCCCGCCACCACCATGGCTGCGTTCGTGAACAACTGCGTGTTCATCATGCTCAATGGTGTGGTGATTCTCAGCGGCAGTTTTTACCATCATCGCATCCGCGTCCGTGAGTTCCTCAATCGCGTGGAGGTCGAGCAGCAGAAGGAAGAACTCAAAGATCGTAACGAAGAACTCACCAGCACGCTCCGGCAACTGCGCGAGACCGAGAACCAGCTATTCCAAAGCGAAAAACTCGCATCCCTGGGCCGCATGAGCGCTGGCATTATCCACGAGATCAACAACCCGCTCAACTTCACCAATCAGGCGCTCTTCGTGCTCAAGAAGAAGGGCAAGCACATGGCCGAAGCCGAGCGCGAGAACTTTGATCGCATCATCGCCGACATCAAAGAAGGCATCGGCCGCGTCTCGTCCATCGTGACGGATCTTCGCTGCTTCTCGCATCCTGACTCAACCTCCGCTCACCTCATCGACCTCTACGACGCCGTGCATAACGCCGTGCGCTTGATGGGGAAGGAACTCAAAGACAACGAGGTGAACCTGGATGCTTCGTTGCCGCGTGGATTGCAGCTCCTGGGGGATCGCAATCAGATCATTCAGATCCTGATCAATCTGATTCAAAACGCAATTGATGCCATGCAGCAGAGCGCGGTTCGCTCCATCGAGATCAAGGCGATTGAAACCGAGACGCGCGTTGAGTTGAGCGTCAAGGACACCGGCTGCGGCATTCCCGCAGAGAATCTGCCAAAGGTGTTTGATCCCTTCTTCACCACCAAGGATGTGGGTGAAGGCATGGGCATGGGCCTCAGCGTGAGCTACCGCCTCATGCACCAGATGCGGGGCGGCATCGAAGTAGTCAGCACACCTGGTGCAGGCACCATTTTCACCCTTTGGTTCCCACTTTTCACTCCCTCTCCCGACGATGATTGATCTTGGCCGAAAACATCGAGCTGCTGTGCTCTACGTGGATGATGAAGCCAAGGCCTTGCACTATTTCCGCGAGGCCTTCGAGGATGACTTCACCATCTACACGGCGAACAACGCAGCGGAGGGGTTCTCGATCCTCATGGAGCGTGGTCAGGACATCGGCGTGCTGATGACGGATCAACGAATGCCTGGGGAAAAAGGCGTGGACCTGCTGGAGAAAGCAAGGCGTCTCAATCCCAACCTCGTGCGCATTCTCGTCACGGCCTACACGGACTATGATACCGCTGTTGATGCGGTGAATTCGGGCCGCATCTACCGTTACTTGCACAAGCCGTGGGACCCGGAAGAGATGCACCTCACGCTGGAGCGCGCGACGGATCTTTACTCAGCTCTCGTTGAGCGTGAACGTTTGTTAGGCGAAAAGCTGGACACGATTCGTCATGTGATCATGTCGGACAAGGTTTCCGGACTCGGGATTCTGGCGGAGGGCCTCAATCATCATCTGCGCAACGCGCTGACGGTGGTGAGGGCGTTCGTCGATCTGGCACCGCTGAAAGTTCGCGAGGAGCTGCATGATCAGTTGCCTGCGGACACCAGCTTCTGGACCGACCTGCATGCTCAAGCGCAGGATCAGATGCAGCGCATTCAAACGGTTCTCAACCGTCTAGGCGAAGCCTCCCAGATCCGCGACTTCCCACGCGAGGACTTCGTTCATCCTTTGGATGTGCTTGATGAAACCGCAGCTCTTTATCTCCAGTCATTCGAACTCAAGGGCATCCACCTCACGCACTACGTTCATCCCAGCGTGCCGCCGATTCGCGTGAACGCGGAACGTTTCACCCGCCTGTGGCGTCTGCTCCTCTCAGATCAACTCACGCACCTGTCTCGCGGCGATCAGGTCCATATCCATGCGGAGCCGTGCAGCGATTCCTCGGATCGTCCAGCGATTCGGTTCGTCGTTCAAGACACGGGTGCCTGGGCGAACCGTGACAACGTAGGCAATCTCTTTGATCCCTTCTTTGTCCGCACCCACCAGCCTACCGAGATCGGCGTCAATCTCACCGCGTGTTACGTGATCGTGCATCAGCACGGCGGCAATATCGAAGCCTCTCCGCGCGAGGGTGGGGGCCTCAACATCGTGATCACGATCCCCGTCGATGCCCAGGAGCCCACACCTGACGCGGATGCCTACTTTCACCGTCTGCTTGAGCACGAGCGCCGTTGGAAGGAACGGGACAGTTGAGCGTTCCCGAATCACACTGCTAGTCCGTCATCATCGGCTCTCCTGGCACATAGCCACGGCAGAAGACGACTGCACTCTTGCGGGTGAGCAGGATGATCATGGCAATCGCGACGGCCAGCCAGAACAATGCGCCGCCCACAGCACCAACGAGCATGGCAATCTTCATCGTTGATTGCATGATCGCGGGATCACCACCTTTCGTCATCATGGTAGCGGTCATTTTCTCCATCAATGGATGGACGTAGGTGATGGTCATCCAGGTCCCTGCGGTAGTGGTGAGCAGCTTTGCCACGGCGAGCCCGATGCCTGCCTTGCGCGACCACTCACGCCCCTTGAAGAGACCCAGTGCGGTGGCGATTCCTGCGATGGCCAGCACAGCGACGACAGGCGTGGCGATCTTCGAGTAGAGTGCATACTCGGGTGACTCTTTGAGCAGTGCGGCAGAGGCTGCAAAGGGCGAGCCTTCGCCCTGGGGAACGGCGCTCATCGCCAGATTCGAGACGACACCGAACAAAGCAAAGACCTCAAAGATGAGCAGCAAAATCGCGGGGACGGTGACTGTAGGCGGGCGCTTCAACATGGGTGCATTCTGCGCAGCGGGCCTTGGCGGCGTCAACACCTCATTTCCACCGTCTCACAGCCCCGCTTTGCGCACCGTGACATTGAAACCCATGCCAAGTTGCTTCAGCGGTCCGCGCGCCTGGTCATCAAGGATGCGAGCGAGGGCGGAGTGAAGGCGCGGCAGTCTGCGATCCAAGGGCGTGGGCACCAGACCAAAACCATAGTAGGCCACGTCTTCCACGATCAATCCATGCTCTGCCAGTAACTGGCGGTATTCGCCTTCACGATACTCGCGATGCCTAACGAGTGAATACGGCGCACGACCCAGCAGACGGCGCAGCGGTTCGACAACGCTCCAGTAGAGTGCATCCCAGCGCCGCCACGGTGCCCAGAAGTGCGGGCAGGTGATCACCGCCAGTCCACCAGGGCGGAGCACGCGCCGCAGCTCGCGCAGGGCAGCGCGATCATCGTCCAGATACTCCACCACGCCCAGGCAAGTGATGGCATCGAAGAACCCATCGGCAAAGTCGAGCGCCTCGATCTTGCCGACTCCGAAATGCGCGCGCGGCTCGCCGCCAAACGTGGCGCAGCATTGCTGAATCATTGCAGGAGCGAGGTCCACGCCCCACACCTCGTGCCCTTGAGCCAGCAGTCCCTCGATCAGCACGCCGGGGCCACAACCAATGTCCAGCACCTTGCCTGGTGACACATTGCGCAGCACTTCGAGCGTGAGTTCACGCCGACGACGAAAGGCAGCGGCCGAGTAGGTTTCGCCTTCATACCACGTCGAGTAATCAGACGCGCGTGCGTCGAACTTATCACGCACGAGCGTGGCTTGGGAGATGGGGGGAGCAGATGCCATCAGGAAGAAGAAACGAACGATGACACGCGGTGCGCGCCCATGAAATGCACATCTTCTGGCTTTTGCTGTTTGCGCGAGCTAGAGGCAAGTCGATGCCAGAGCCGACTCTAGTGCCTGCCGGGAGACTCGAAACCGCGCCGTTCGCGGGCAGGCGATTGCGGCTGGGCATTCGTGATGAAGGGCAGCCCTGGCCAGCGTGGGCAGGGGAAGTGATGAACAAGGTGCTGGCCGATCCTCGCATCGAGGTGTGGCGAATGCCCGGAGGGACGGTCAAAGCGAAGCCCGTGCGCCGCTGCCTCGTCCAGCGATGGTTTGACCGCTTTGATCGCCGGCGACTGAGGTCGTGGCTGGAGACACGCGGCATTGAGCAGCTCCCCCCGCTCTTGATTGACCTGCCCGCTTGGCCGGGCGTGGAGCCGGATATCATCTGGCACCTTGGTGAGCTAGATTCGGGTTTCTTTGAAGCACCGCCCTTGGGTGTCTGGCACTACCGTCCGCAGGATGCGATGCGAGAGGTCTTCGAAGGCGAGAGCATCTCAACGACGAGGCTGATGGCTCGGCTGGCCGATGGCGATCACTTGCTGGGCACGGCTGAGGCGCGAGTGCATTCGAGTTCGCCCGCGATCACGGCTTTTCAACGCGATGAAGCTGGAGCCCGGTTGATGATGGATGCGCTGGAGCGATTGCTCGGCGGGCAGTGGAGTGCGACCGCGCTCGCCCAGCGTCATCCCCTGATGCAGGAGGCGAGGGGTTCGCGTCTGGCTTCGAATATCACGCTAGGCTGTTGGTTGCTCAGTCGCTGGATTCCGAGGGTGCTGGCAGCGAAGCGTGCGCCCAGGGCACTGGACCAGTGGACCGTGGGCCTTGTGCAACGCGAGCCCGATGCCGCCCCTGGTGAGATTCGCCTGGATCAGATCGCCTGGCTGACACCGCCCTCCGATGCCTTCGTGGCCGATCCCTTCCTGTGGCAGCACGAGGGTCAGTGGTATGTCTTTGCCGAGGTATTGCCCTTCGCCACGGGGAAAGGTCATCTCGCTGTCTGCACCTGGAGCACGAGCGAGGGATTCGGCCCGCTCGAGACCGTGTTGTGCGAGGAAACGCATCTGTCCTATCCCTTTCTCTTCGAGCACGAGGGCAGGTTGTATCTAATGCCGGAGCGTTACAATGGCGGCGAGTTGTGCGCCTATGAGTGCGTGGAGTTTCCCCATCACTGGCGGCTGGCACGAGTGGTGAAGGCCGGGCTGCGCTGTGCTGATGCCACGCTGCTCAGCCACGAGGGGCGCTGGTGGTTGTTTTACACAGCCGTGCATGGGGGTGCCTCGGAAGACAGCCTGTATGCGTGCTACGGGGATACGCCGTTTGGTCCCTGGACGGCGCATCCGCTCAACCCCTTGCGCAGCGGCTTGCGCGGCTCTCGCATGGCCGGGGGCTTCATCAGGCTGAAGGATGGACGACTGCTCCGGCCCGGTCAGGATGCCTCGGCCCGTTATGGGGGAGCCACCATCCTTCACGAGGTGGATATGCTGACACCCGATCACTACCAGGAGCACGAGTGCGCGGTGATTGATCCCACCCGGTTTTCACCACCATGGAACGAGCGCTGCCACACCTGGAACGAAGACGCCGGGCTAATCGCCTTGGATGCTTGCCGAACACTCTGAGTGCAAAGGCCAAAGATTTGGTGATTGCCAGCCGTTGGAGCCGCTCCCACTATCGCGCCCTCTCTCAAACTCCACCATGAAGTTGCTTCCAGCCTCCGCCCTCGTTGTCACCCTGCTCGTCGCCTGCGGAAAGCAGGAGTCCACGCCGCCTGCCCAGGCGAAGGTGGAAGCCCCCGCTGCTCCAGCAGCAAACGCTCCCGAGCCTAAGGCCGAGCCTGCGAAAGCCGAGGCCGCCAAGCCCGCTCCCGCAGCCAGCAAGGCGGCACCTGCGGACGCCGATGCAGGCTTTGGTGATTTCGGCACGGACGATCCCGTGGAGCGCCCGGATATGCCCAAGCGTGGCGTGCTCAGCTTCCTGCCCAAGGACGGCGTCATGCACATGATGGATCACTGGGCACAGTATGACTGGAAGTTCACCGCCAAGCGCTCCGGCCACTACCTCGTGCGCCTAAACTATCGCCTCGACCACGCCTCGCTGGGCATCCAGTTCAAGCAAGGCGAGACCCGCCTGCGCAAGCAAATCACTGCCGCACCCTCCGGGCGCAAAACTTACCTCGGAGAGGTTTTCATCGCTGAGCCCTCAGACCAGTTCTTCGCGATTTACACGCCTTCGAGCGCGAACTCGGCAGGCTTTGACCTCCTCGGAGTGGATCTCATTCCCAGCTACGAGGGTGAATCCGCACTCGCTCAAGGAGATGATGGCAGCGTCATGTTGCTGGCCAAGAACGCGACCACCTGGTCAGAGACCATGCGCTACGAATCCAAGCCGGAGAAAAATTGCCTCGGCTTCTGGACCGATCCCGAGGACTTCGCCGAGTGGGAATTCCAGATGAAAAAGCCCGGTCGCTACCAAGTCGTCGTCAGCCAAGGCTGCGGCACAGGCAATGGCGGCAGCGAAGTGGCCGTGCGCATCGCTGGCCAGGAGCTGAAGTTCACCGTGAAAGACACCGGTGGATTCCAGAAGTGGGAAGACGTGGTCGTGGGTGAGATCGAGATCAAACAGCCCGGTATCGAGCGCCTCGTCGTCGATCCCGTGAACAAAGCAAAGGCCGCCGTGCTCGATGTGCAGAAGGTGACGCTCAAGCCTGTGGGCTGAGGCGTGACCGAGCCACCGCTCACGGCAACCGCCACGCCACGCGCAGCGCCGCGTAGTCCGCCGCTGGCAGCAAGACGTAGTGCGGCGACGCTTGCGGATTGAGCCAGCGGATCATCGCTTCCAGATTCTCCACGGCCATCGTGGTGCAGCCAGCACTCGGTTTGGTCGGGCCGCGACGGACGTGGAAGAAGATCGCGCTGCCGTAGCCGGGCGCAGCGGGTGGGGGATTGTGGCGGATTTCCAGCATCCATTTGTAGGCGCTGTCGCCGAGGCGCATCTTCGCCTTCTCGAACCACGGCGGGATGTTGTTCGGGTCCACGCGGACGTGTTGGTTGTAGAGCGGACTGCGCGGATCGTCGATGAAGGCATCCAACGGTCCCACCTTCACATACGGCCAGTTCGCGCCCTTCGGTGGCGAGGCGGCGTAGCCAAATAACTGCCCAAGCTGAAACACACCCGCAGGAGCCTTCCAATCCTTCTCCACCTTGAGCGGAATGCCGTTCTGCGGCGGATTGAAAACACCGCGTC
The DNA here is from genome assembly GCA_963204975.1 of Verrucomicrobiota bacterium. Lineage (GTDB taxonomy): Bacteria > Verrucomicrobiota > Verrucomicrobiia > Verrucomicrobiales > Verrucomicrobiaceae > JAEUHN01. The sequence goes on from CAUJJC010000368.1 coordinate 20,046, forward strand.
CCCAGGCCAATCCTGAGCGGCCCAGCAGCACCGGCCACGTCTTCGTAAACACCGGCTGCCACGGTGCATCGGCCGAGGCGCGCTGATAGCACTGCATGGTCGCGTTGCTGGAATTCCAGGCCGGTGCTTGAGCGACGATGAGCTGCCTGACGGCGGGTCCAATTTGTGCCGAGGCGGGGATTTTTGAAAAAACAACGAGCCCTAACCCCAAAAGTGCCGCTCCAACCCCTCGAAGGCCCCTCGCTGGAATCTTGATGGCACAAGGGCTGGCCAGCTTTCTCTGTGTTGTGTGACTTTTTGTTTGCATCTTTTTTCGATTTTTTGCAGCATAGCTCTATCAACCCTGTCGGGTTATTCGGCTTCAGGTTTTGGGGGTTTTTTTCCTGAATGTCGACTCGACAGGGTTGCTTTGTATCTACGACTCGCGGTCTGCTCACGGGCAAACTTGAACCACCCCACCGCACGGGTTATTCTTCCTTATGACTGCTTCATTTGAATCTGTCCTGGCCAGCGCCTTGAACCTGCCCGTCGAGGAGCGCTCTCGAATGGCGTCCCGGCTGATCCAGAGCGTGGATGACGATGGAGATTCAAGTCTGAGCGCCGCTTGGGAGTCGGAGATTGATCGTCGGCTGGATGCGGCTCGCAACGGCACGGTCGCGAGCGTTTCTCATGATGATGTCATGGCTGGTGCGCGCATCCTTCTGCGGCAACTGAAACCCCAAGGTGCATGACCTCCATCGCCTGGGATCCCGAGGCGCAATGCGAGTTGAACTGCTCAGCTCTTTTCTATGCGAAGCGTGGTGGCGAGGAACTGGCGGAAAGGTTCTTGCAGAAGGTCGAGGCTGCAATTGCCAGCGCGAAGGCCATGCCCGCCAGCTATCGGAAGATTCGCGATGATGCCCAGCGAGTGCGCGTGGAGAGGTTTCCGTTTCACGTCGTCTTCTGGCATGACGAAGTGAACGACTGTCTGCACGTGCTCGCCATCGCCCACGCGAATCGCGAACCGGGCTACTGGCGCGACCGCATTCCCTGACGGCTGCGTGCTTTCGAGATGCGAGAAGCCACCAGCCGCAGGCGTATCTGCCTACCCATGATGAACCGCCCCCTGCTCATCGCTCTCGCCCTTGGCGCGGCCTTGCCTCTGCGTGCCGCGACGAAGCTCGATTTCAATCGCGACATCCGTCCGATCCTCTCGGACAACTGCTTCGCGTGCCATGGCTTTGACGCGAAGAAACGCAAAGCCGACCTGCGTCTCGACGTGGCGGAAGGTGCCTTCGCGAAGAACAAGGACGGCGTGGCCGCGATCATCGCTGGCAAGGCAGACGCGAGCGAACTGATCAAGCGCATCGTCACGAAGGATGCTGATGATTTGATGCCGCCGCCAGACTCGCACAAGAAGCTGACCGCCGCGCAGATCGAGACGCTGAAGCGCTGGGTGAACGAAGGTGCAGGCTACAAGAAGCACTGGGCGTTTGAGGCACCGGTGAAGTTCTCAGTTCCCAGTTCTCAGTTCTCGGTTCCCGCAGCCAAGGGTGCTCAACCGGGAACTCCCATCGATGCCTTCGTCGGTGCTGCGCAATCTGAGCATGGACTCGCCTTCTCGCCGGAGGCCACGCCTACCGAACTCGTGCGCCGGGTGACGCTTGACCTGACGGGCCTGCCGCCGACGCCAGCCGAGGTGGATGACTTTGTCCTCTCCACATCTCACTTCTCCACCTCTCACGCGCTGAACCTGCTGGTGGATCGCCTCATGAAGTCCCCGCGCTACGGCGAGCACATGGCGCGCTACTGGCTCGATGCGGCGCGTTACGGCGACACGCACGGGCTGCACCTCGACAACGAGCGCAGCATGTGGCCGTATCGCGACTGGGTGGTGAAGGCGTTCAATGACAACCTCTCGTTCGACAAGTTCACCGTCTGGCAGCTCGCCGGCGATCTGCTGCCGAACGCCACGCAGGAGCAAGTCGTCGCCTCTGGGTTCAATCGTTGCAACGTCACCACCAGCGAGGGCGGCTCCATCAATGAGGAGTGGATCTACCGCTACGCCGTGGATCGCACCGACGCGATGATCTCCGTGTGGATGGGGCTCACGGGCGGCTGCGCGGTGTGCCACGATCACAAGTATGACCCGCTCACACAGAAGGAGTTCTACTCGCTGTATGCCTTCTTCAACAGCGCCGCCGATCCCGCGATGGATGGCAACATCCTGCTCACCAAGCCGATCCTGCAACTCACGAACAGCGAGCAAAAGAAGCAGCTCGCTGACTACGATGCCGCGATTGGCGAGAAGCAGAAGGCCATTCGCGAGGCGCTCGCGAAGCTGAACTACGTCGATCCCGCGACGGCCAAACCTGCGCCGCCCGTGCAGACGAGCGAGGTTGTGTGGTTCGATGACGCGTTCCCTGCCGCAGCCAAGGTGCAATCGTCCGGCGGGCACGCGACCACCTTGATCACGAAGAAAGACGGCCCCGTGTTCTCGGGCAGCCAGGCACTGAAACGCACGGGCAAGGATGTCACGCAGGACTTCTTCGAGACCGGCGCGAAGTTCGAGATCCCGCCGAACGGCAAGCTCTCCGTGCAGTGCTACATCGACCCGGCGAACAAGCCGAAGTCCGTCATGCTCCAGTTCTTCGTCGGTGGCTGGAACCATCGCGCCGTGTGGGGCGAGGAAGGCGCGATTCCCTTCGGCAAGGTGCGCACCACCGAGCGCGTGATGATCGGTGCATTGCCCGAAGCCGGCGCGTGGCAGAAGCTCGAGTTCGCTGCCGATCGACTCGGCCTCAAGCCAGGCATGAAGGTCACTGGCTTCGCCTTCACGCAATTTGGCGGCACCGTGTATTGGGATCGCCTCGTGATGAGTTCGCGCGTCGATCCGGCCAAGGATCCGCAGTGGTCGTGGTCGAAGTGGATCGAAAAGAATCAAGGCAAGCGCGTGGAAGGATTGCCCAACGACTTGCTCACCCTCGTGCGCGGCAAGAAGTCCGCCGAGTGGCCCGCTGCGGATGCGAAACGCGTGCAGGACTGGTGGTTTGAAAACGAATATCAGGGCGCGAAGCAGATCATCGACGGACCGCGCGCCGAGATGCTGGCGATCCAGGCGAAGAAGAAGGCGCTCGACGATACCATCCCCGCGACCTTCGTGATGGCCGACCTGCCGCCCAACGAGCAGCGCGAGGCCTTCGTGATGATGCGCGGGCAATACGACAAGCCCGGCGAGAAGGTCACGCGCGGCACGCCCGCTGCCTTCCCACCGCTGCCGAAGAAGGACAACTACAACCGCCTCGACCTCGCGCAGTGGCTCGTCAGCCCGCAGCATCCGTTGACTGCGCGCGTGACGGTGAATCGCTTCTGGCAGCAGTTCTTCGGCACCGGCTTGGTGAAGACGAGCAACGACTTCGGCAGCCAGGGATCGCCGCCCACGCACCCCGAGCTGCTCGACTGGCTGGCCATCGACTTCCGCGAGCACGGCTGGGACGTGAAGCGCTTCGTGAAGCAGCTCGTCATGTCCAAGACCTACCGCCAGAGCAGTCGCGCCACGCCTGAGCTGCTCGCGACCGACCCCGAGAACAAGTGGCTCGCGCACGGCCCGCGCCATCGCCTGGATGCCGAGGTGCTGCGCGATCAGGCGCTCTACGTTTCCGGCCTGCTCAATCCCACCATCGGCGGCAAAGGCGTGAAGCCTTACCAGCCGGACAATATCTGGGAGCCCGTCGCCTACTCCGGCAGCAACACCCGCAGCTACGTCCGCGACACCGGCGACGCGCTGTATCGCCGCAGCCTCTACACCTTCTTCAAGCGCACCGCACCGCCGCCCAGCATGACCACCTTCGACGCGCCCAGCCGCGAGCAGGTTTGCCTGCGTCGCGAGCGCAGCAACACACCGCTGCAAGCACTCGCGCTGATGAACGACATCCAGCACATGGAAGCCGCGCGCAACTTCGCCCAGCGCATCCTCATCGAAGGCGGCACCAGCTTCGACTCGCGACTCAACTTCGCCTTCCGCCACGTCGTGGCCCGCTACCCGCACAGCGACGAGGCCGCGATCATCGAGAGCACGCTCGCCGAGCACGCCACGCGCTACGCGAAGAACGTCGAAGCCGCGAAGCAACTCATCACCTTCGGCGACTCCAAGCCCGATGCGAAGCTCAACCCCAGCGAACTCGCCGCATGGACCATGATTGGCAACCTGCTGCTGAATCTGGACGAGACGGTGAACCAATAAAAAGGAAGCGGAGCACGCCTCCCAACGTGCCCCGCTCGTGACATCGGTGGCGCCCAAACGAGAACCGCCGACTTACACATATAACGACGCTGGTGCCGGAAACGGTGCCAACTTTTCCTTTTCCTCTGTCCCCGCCCCGGCAGAATGCCGCCAGTGATCCACGCCCCTGCACCCGAGCGCCACAAGCTCTCCACGATGTTTTTCATCGTGGGCATGGCGCTAGGCCTCTGGAACATCAACCTCAGCAGCGTGCTGGCTGCTCATGGGTATGCGGCGGCGATCATCGACAACGTGTGGTGCACGAGCGCCATCGCGGCCATCATTTCCCCTCTGATCGTGGGGGCGCTGGCCGACCAAAGCTACTCAAGTGAACGTGTTTTGCGGTGGCTTGGACTGGGCGCGGCCATCTTTGTTTGCCTGCTGTTTTACGGCATCCACGAGCGCTGGCACGGCGGCGTGATCATATTGCTCGCGCAAGTCCATGCCCTGTGGTGCGCGCCGTCGTTCGGTCTGGCGACAAGCTTGGTAATCAGCCGGCTGGCGGACGCGAAGTCGCAGTTCGGACCCATCCGCGTCTGGGCCACGCTGGGCTGGATGCTGGCCGGGCCGGTGGTCAGCTATGTGCTCCACTCGGATGATGGCGTGACCGCAGGTTTCACGGCGGCTGGCGTCTGGCTCATTGCCATCGGTTTCACCTTCACACTCAAAGCCATGCCGCCGCCTGAGCGGAAGGAGAAGCGCACATGGAGTGATTTTCTCGGACTGGAAGCGTGGTCCCTCCTCCGTCAGCGAGATCATCGCGTGGTCTTCATTGGTGCCGCCTTGTTCAATATCCCGCTCGCCGCCTTTTATCCGCACACGGCGCTGCATCTCAAGGAACTCGGCGTCCAGCACACAACCGCGCTGATGAGCCTCGCCCAGATCATGGAGGCGATCGGTTTGCTCGCGCTGTCGTGGTTGCTCACGCGAGTGCGTTTGAAATGGCTTTTCCTCGGCGGGATCGCGGCCGGCGTGCTGCGCTACGGCTTGTATGCGCATGGCACCGTGGTCTCGCTTTGCCTCGGCATCGCCCTGCACGGCGTTTGCTTCACGCTGTTTTACATGACGGCGCAGATCTACCTGGAGCATCGCATTCCTGCCGCGATGCGCAGCCGAGCCCAGGCGCTGCTCTCGCTGATGATGTCCGGCATAGGCAATCTCATCGGCTACCAAGGCTGCGGCTGGTGGCGGCACGCGTGCATGGCGAACGGGCACATGGACTGGCAGACTTACTGGACCGGACTCGCCGCTCTCATCGCCGTGATTTGGATGTGGTTCGCTCTCAGCTACAAAGGCAGGCACAACGTATGAAGTCAGTTCTCAGTTCGCACTACCTCGGTATCGAAGGCGGCGGCACGCGCTCCACGCTGGTGCTTGCCGATGCTGATGGCCAAGCCATCGCCGAACTCCAGGGCGGTCCAGCTAATCTCAAGCTCCTCTCGGATCGTCAGCTGCTGTGGTTGCTGAAGTCCTTCGCCGCCCGGCTGCCGAGGGTGCCGATCAACGCCATCGCCATCGGGCTGGCGGGTGCGCGCAGCGATGCCGACAAGGACCGCATTCGTCGCGCCGCCGCTCGCGTTTGGCCGCGCGTGCCTTGTTATGCGACAAACGATCTCGAAACCGCGCTTGCCGCTGCGCCCGAGGAGAAGGAGGTAACCGCGCGCGTGCTCATTCTCAGCGGCACCGGCAGTTGCTGCTTCGGGCATTCGAGCGATGGTCGCACGGCCAAGGTGGGCGGACGCGGTCACGTCATTGGTGATCGCGGCAGTGCCTGTGACATCGGGCAGCGAGCGCTGAAGGCGGTGATGGCCGACTACGATCATCGCGGGCGCTGGCCCCGACTGGGCGAGCACATCCTGCAAACGCTCCTGCTCAACGATCCCGAGGACCTGATTCCCTGGTCGATGGAGGCGGACAAGACGCAGATCGCAGCGCTAGCGCTGTCCGTCTTCACGATGGCGAAGCAACGCGATGCCTTGTCTCGCGAGCTGCTCGATCACGCTGCCCAGGCGCTCGCCGACGACGGTGACGCATGTGCGTCCCGGCTGAGCAAACGCAGTGCTCGTGTGCAGTTCGTGTTCAACGGCGGCGTGCTGCTCAAGAACCCTGCCTTCGCCAACGATGTGGTGAAGCGTCTCAAGCTGCGCTGGCCTCAAGCCATCATCACCAAGGTGGAGGGCAGCAGCTCGTGGGGTGCCGTCGCGCTGGCCCGTCAGCATGTCCCGACCACGCGGGCCAAGGCCCTGCCCAAGGCGCACGATGCTCTGCCAGCCGACCATCCGGCCTTTGATCGCGAGTTGCTAAAACAATCACCCACCGAGCAGCGCAATCCGCAGTCGATGAAGCTCGACACCATGCCGCTCAAGGCAGCCGTCGAACTCATGCTCAGCGAGGACGCCAGCATTCCCGAGGCCCTGCGTGCCGAGCGTCCCGCGATCACCTGGGTGATCCAGCAAGTGATTGCCGCGTTCCAAAACGACGGTCGTCTGTTCTATGTGGGTGCAGGCACCAGTGGGCGGCTCGGCGTGCTCGATGCCAGCGAATGCCCGCCTACTTTTCGTGCTCCGCGCGAGCAGGTGCAAGGCATCATCGCTGGCGGACAGCGCGCGCTGTGGAGCGCCGTGGAAGGTGCGGAAGACGATCCTGCCAGCGGAGCGGCGGCGATCCAGCATCGCGGCATTGGCAAGCGCGATGTCGTGATAGGCATCGCCGCCAGCGGACGCACGCCGTTTGTCTGGGGAGCGCTGGCCGAGGCATCGAAGCGCGGTGCCGTCACCGTGCTCGTGTGTTTCCACCCTGGCTTCAAGAAGCTGCCACGGCGCAAAGGTTTGTTTTATCCGAACAAGATCATCGCACCCAACTTAGGTCCCGAGGTGCTCACGGGTTCCACCCGCCTGAAGAGCGGCACCGCTACCAAGCTGCTGCTCAATCTTTTCACCACGCTCGCCATGACGCACAGTGGCAAGGTGATCAGCAACCTCATGGTTGATCTCAATCCGTCCAACGTGAAGCTACGTGTTCGTGCCGTGGGCATCGTGCAGCAACTGACAGGTTGCGATGCTGCTGCCGCGCGTGCCGCTCTCGAACAGACCGGCTGGGTGGTGAAGGACGCGTGGCGAAGGCTCAAGCCCTGAGTGTGTTAGCCGACGTTTTTCGTTCGGCTTTTCACCCTAGTTCATCAATCGCGGGGTGCGTTGCGCCGCTGCGCGAAGATCCAGTCGTGCAGTTCCGCCTTGGAATACACCACGCCCGTGATGCCATGGCCTTCGCCAGTGAGTTCGGTGTATTTGCCGATCTTGCCACCTGCCGATTCGATGGCCTTCATCACATTGCGAGTGCGCTCCACGGGCACCATCTCATCTTTGTCACCGTGGAAAGCCCAGAGCGGCACCTCCTTGAGCACCTCCGCGTTTTTGGGATCACTGCCACCGCAGAGAGGAACGACGGCGGCAAAGACCTTGGGATACTTCGTGGCGAGGCTGAAGGAGCCAAAACCGCCCATGCTGGAGCCGGTGAGGTAGAGGCGGTTGGTGTCGATGGGCAGCTTGTCGGTGAGGTCGGCGATGAGCGCCATGAGGTTGTCGGCCACCTGCTTGTTCCAGCCGATGTCGGCATCAGGACACTGCGGCGCGATCATGAAGCAGGGGTTCTTCGCCTGGTTCTCCGACTTGGTGAAAACTCCGGTAGCACCGCCCATCTGTGAGGTGTTGTCGCTGCCGCTCTGACCCGAGCCATGCAGCCAGATGACGAGCGGGTAGCGCTGCTTGTTGTCCCACTTCGGATTGCCATAGATCTGGTAGTTGAGGCCTTGCTTGGAAGTGGCCTGAACAAACGCTCCCGTGATCTTCTCGGTGTAAGGTCCCTTGGTGAGGCTCTCATCGAGCGCTCGCTCGTGCAGCAGTCCACCAACGAATGCCTGATCTTCCTTCGAGAAGGCACTGAGCGGCACCTTCATGATCTGGAGATCGGTGGCGCGCTTGATGCGGATTTCCTGAGCATCATATTCCAGCAACTCGGCATCGAGTGCCCGACCATCAGCCGACTTCCAGGTGCGGGTGATTTTTTCCGCTGCACCCTGGCGCGCTGGCAAGGCGGCCATGGTGGAACCCAGAACAAGGAGGCAAAGACTGGCGCAAAGGCATTTCATCATGGCAGTGTAGGCGAGCGTGGAGATTGGAGGCAAGACGTTCCAGCGCCCGGTCTCTTAGCAGGCGGCGGATTTCGGCTTTGATCGGAGCCAATTACAGCGTTCTGATCGGGCATGTCCAAGCCCCAAGTCCCACCTGTCGATCCCGCTGAAGTCCCCGCGCTTGCGCTCGCGACGATCAAGGCCGCGAAGTTCCCCATGCTCGCCACGATGGACGGCGATCAGCCACGGTTGCGCCCCGTGTCACCCGTGCGCACGGAGGGCTTCACCATTTACGTGGCCAACCTGCGTCGCTATGGCAAGACGGCTGAGATCGCCGCGAATCCGAAGGTGGAACTCTGCTACTGCGACGCCGACCATCACCAGGTGCGCATCACGGGCGTGGCCGAGGTGCTCACCGAACGTCCACTGCTGGAGGAAATCTGGGCAGGCAATCCTTTGCTCCGCGCCTACCTCGGCTCCCTCGACAATCCAGAGCTGATCATCTATCGCATCGTGCCAAATCGAGTGCGCTACATGCGCGAGTGGGCGCTGGAATACTTCGAAGTGCCGCTCTGATTCTCAGCCCATCGCACGCAGGCTGGCGGCAATCGCTTTGCCGAGCTTCTCATGCTCAGGCGCATCGAAGTGGATGCCGTCCACCGGGCTCGGCGTGATGACGTCTTGAGCATTGAGAAATTCCACCCCGTGCTGCCGTGCGATGGCGGCGTAGTGCTTGGGGAATTGCAGCGACTTCGCGCGACCATTGGCCACGCGCGCGGCCAGGTCCGGCATGGTGGAGAAGTCGCCCACTGCCGCCGGGCAGACTAGCAGCACGCGCGGTGCCTTGCCATCCGGTCCTGCATCGCTCTCGCGAATGATGCGGACCAGCACGCCTGCGCCATTGGCAATGTCTTGCGGCGGCAGATTGAAGAAGGTCTTGAGATCATTGGTGCCGAGCATGAGCACCACGATGTCGATCGGCTTGTGCGACTCGAGCACCACGGGCAGATGCGCACGCCCACTGCGCGAGGCCCAGGCCGTGGGATCGTCGTGCACGGTGGTGCGGCCGTTTTGCCCTTCTTCAATGATGCGAAAGCCAGCCCCCAGCTCATTCGCGAGCACACCGGTCCATCGAACCTCAGGTGCATAACGAATCGGGAACGGCGAGATCGAGGTCGCCGTGGGATCGTAACCCCAAGTGTTGGAATCGCCAAAGCAGAGAATGGTGCGCATGGGCGGGGAGCTAGCTTTCGTCATCACGATCTGCAAGCGCTCAGAGCGGCTTCGTCATGGCAAGTCTCTCTTCGATGCGTTCTTCCGTATTGAACCCAAGCAGCCTTGCTGTTCCAAATCCGACGTTGGTCAGAGACTGAATGCAAGCCTCCTGAAAAACGAAGTGATCAGTCCACCTGTCCAGACGAGGATGAAACAAGCGAGTGAGCTGCCCATGGTCATCAAGAGTGGCGATGTCACTGCCTTTGGATCGGTTACAAAAGGTGCAGGCGTAAGCGAGATTATCCGCCGTGGTTTGACCTCCATGCTTTTCGCTGAGGATGTGATCGACCTGACAGCCCATGAAGGTGTCGCTCTCGTGAATGAGGCAGTATTCACAACGACGCGAAGCACGGGCCGCAACCAAGCGGCGCAGTTCCTGACTGATGTAGCTGTCACTCACGACCGATCAGGGCTCGTGCTTGGGCCTTGGCCAGCCGCATCAGGTGCTCCAGCCGCATGTAGTCGTCCAGCTCCCGTTGTTCTTCAGGGAGCAGCCCATCGGTTTTCTCTTTCCGAATCAGCATCTCTACACGGTCGCGCACTTCCACCGAAGGTTGAAAGCTGGCGACTTGCTGGCTGGTGACTCCAGATGCGATGAAACGAATGATCTCGTCGTGGGCCTTGGTCATGGCTTCAATCTGCGGTGCTTGCGTCCTCAATGCAAGCCCGCCGAAACACTGCGGGCCTCTTCCATGAGCGCCTCAAGGATCGGCGTGGCCTTTCCCACCCAGAGGGCGGTGTAAGGCACGACGGGGAAGTCCGCGAGCGGGACAAGGCGGGTGCCTTTAGGCAACGGGCGATCCTTTTGCACCGGCACCAAACCGATGCCGAACCCCTCGGCGGCGTAACGATGCACGAGGTCGAGGGAGTTGAGTTCCAGCGTGGGGAACCAGTCGATCTTCCGCCGCTGCAGCTCCTGCTGGAAGTGCAGATAAAACGGATCGTAGGTGGGCACCGTGATGAGCGGCACTTCGATGCGATCCATGCGCCAGAGCTGCTCTGCGTTCTTTAAGCCACTGCGTTCAGTGACCAGGAGCGCCATGGGCAGACGGACGATTTCTTCGTGGCGAATGCCAGCCTGGGGCTTCGAATGAATGGCGGTGAAAGCGATGTCGATCTGTTGATCGAGCAATTGCCTCTCCAGTTCATCCTGTCGGCCACTCGCGAGCGTGAACTCGAGCGATGGGTAACGCTTCTTCATGCCTCGCAGCAAGGGCGGCAAATAATGCTGCTGAATCGCCTCGGGTGCCCCGATGCGCACGAGCACTTCACGTCCCCCACGAAGCTTGTCCGCGATCTGTGGCAGGCCTTTGAAGAAGGGCTCGATGAAGGTGTAAAGATCCTTCCCCGCCTGGGTCAGCTCGAAGGGCCGACGATGAAACAAGGTGGTGCCCACACTGTCTTCCAACTGAATGATCTGCGCGCTGATCGCCGGCTGCTGAATGCCATACGGAATGTGCCGCGCTGCCGCGCTCACCCCCTGATGCTTGGCGACGTAGTAGAAGAGTTCGAGGTGGTGGACGTTCATGGTGCAGTTCTCAGTTCGCGGTTCACAGTGCTCAGTTGGGGAACGATGCAGCGAGTAGCGTGATCGAGATATTGAATTTTTGGCCTGCGGGAACTCAAGACGCGCCTTTCACGTTCGTGCGCAACTGCACCCACGTCGCGCCCCAGCCGCCGTAGTTCGCGGCGGCTGGCCACGTCCAGGACTGGACCATAGGCAGCGAAGGCAGCAAGCGATGCACGCCTTCGCGCAAGGCCCCCGTGCCTTTGCCATGCACGACTCTGACATTGAAGATGCCATGCGCCAGGCACTCAGCGAAGTAGGTGGGCAAGAGATCGCCGATCTCGGCTGGACGGAAGGTGTGGAGGTCCAGCTCATCGGTGATGGGCAGGGGGACGGGCTCCAGGTCGTCAGTCATCGCAGAATGTGGCGCGGAGGAAAGCATGGTGGCAAGTGCATTGACGAACGTAATGTCCGGCACCATGCGCTCTGTGCTCTGCCTCCTGCTCCTCACCATGACAGCCACTGCTGCTGACACGCTCCGGCTTCATCCCGAGAACCCCCGCTACTTCGAGTGGCGAGGGAAGCCCACCGTGTTGATCAGCTCGGGCGATCACTACGGGGCGGTGCTGAATCTGGACTTCGATTTCACCAAGTATCTCGCCACGCTGGAGCGCGACGGGCTGAACCTCACCCGCACGTTCACAGGTGCAGGCTACGTGGAGCCTGAGCAGGCGTTCAACATCACCAAGAACAACCTGGCTCCCAAGCCGGGCCGTTACCTCGCTCCGTGGGCGCGATCCGATCAGCCGGGTGCCTGGGATGGTGGCCACAAATGGGATCTCTCGCGTTGGAACGAAGACTATTTCACACGCTTCAAGGCCTTCGTTACCGAAGCCTCCAAACGTAGCGTGGTGGTGGAAGTCACCTTGTTCTGCCCGTTCTACCCTAACAAGGATGACAAGACCAAATCAACCATGTGGCCCCTGAGCCCCTGGAACGCTGCCAACAACATCAACGGCCTGGGCAACGTGCCCTTCGCCAACGTTCACTCGATGGAGGGCCACGGTGGCCTGCTTGCCGTGCAGGAACGCTTTGTGAAAAGGATCGTCGAGGAGCTGAAGGACTCCGACAACGTGTATTACGAGATCTGCAACGAGCCCTACTTCGCCGGGGCCAGCCTCGACTGGGAGCGCCACATGGCCGAGGTGATCGCCCGCGCCCAAGACGGGCACAGGAACCCGAAGCTCATCTCCCAAAACGTAGCCAACAAGACGGCGAAGGTGAAGGACCCGAGTCCTCACGTCTCGATCTTCAACTTCCACTACACCTACCCGCCCACGGTCGTGGCCGAGAACTGGGAATTGAACAAGCCTATCGGCGAAAACGAGACCGGCTTCCGAGGTCAGGCCGACGAGGTTTATCGAAGCGAGGCGTGGGACTTCATCCTGGCGGGCGGTGCCTTGTTCAATCACCTGGATTACAGCTTCGCCGTCGGCCACGAAGACGGGACCTTCGCCTACCCACCCACACAACCCGGTGGCGGCAGTGCTGCGTTGCGGAAGCAACTCGGCATTCTGAAGCGCTTCATCGAGAGCTTCGACTTCGTGCGCATGAAACCGGCCAAGGTGAAGGATCAAAGCAGCGCCAAGAGCTTCTCCGTCGAGGTGCTCGGCGATCCGGGCAAGGCCTACGCTGGCTACGTCCATCGCAGCGAGAAGAAGGGCTGGAAGAACAAGCGAGAGCTGAACAAGGGCGAGTTTGAGAACTGGTTCGTTTTCGACGTGCCCGAAGGTCGCTATCAGGCCGAGTGGATCGACCCCACCACCGGCAACGCAGTGCAAACCTCCCGAATCAAGCACGCCGGCGGCGATCTGCGTCTCGACACCCCCGTCTATGAAATGGATTTGGCGCTGAGTTTGAGACGCTTGTGAGTGATTTCAGAAACGTGACGAAGCGCGAGATGAACCAAAATTCCATGATTGAAGTGTGGGGCTCGTGACCCGCACCGTTGGCTGTTTGGGCCTTCTCTTCCATGTAGTCACAAACGGGTGCCAACCCTGGCAACGGCCTCCGTGTTTGTGCTTCCGGCCCAGGTGCATCAGACGAAAGTCGTAGAACCTTAGTCCCATATCGTGACGCGTGGGAATGCTCCATGCTGGTGATGTCACTCCCACCTCTTCACCCATGAATCCAACCTTGAAACGCACCATCGGCTTTGTGCTCCTCGCCCTCGGCATCACTGGCGTCATCTCACTTTGCATGAAGGAATTCCCGCTCGCTCTCTTCGGTGAGCGCAGCACGGGCGTGGTAAAGAGAGTCGAGAAAGTGACCACCAGCACCGGCTCGGAGGGCAAGATCCGCAATGGCGTGCGCGTGGGCAAAAAATACGGCAGCGACCTGACCTTCCTGCATATCGATTTCACCACCAAGGATGGCAAGGCGATGCAAGTGAAGACGCTGGCCACCTTCAACACCGAGGCCAGGGAAGGTGATCAACATCCGATGATCTACCTGCCATCGAAGCCGGAGACAGCAAAGATCTACTCGGCGAAGCAGCTCTGGCTGCCGATGGGCATCGGCATCGTCTTCAGCACAATATGGCTGATCGGTGGCTGGCTCATGATCCAGAGACCACGCCCACTAATGGCCGGAGATTAGCGGTTTTTCACCCAGTCGCCTGACTTCACCACCATGAGTAACTCCACCATTTCACCGCTCCCGGGCTCTTTGGGCGCTCCAGTTCCACCACTTCGCCATGCCGAGTGGCGGGTGGGTCACACCGGTCGGGACATGACGTATTACGAGGAAAAGATCAACGGCACCTGGCAACGCATCGACATCGACGGTGAGATGCTCATGGGCCGCGCGCATCATGTCATCTACTTCAAGTCCGCCACCGACTGGCAGCGCTATCCTGAGTGGGCACGGCACCGGCGTGGAGAGATCATCTCACGCATCAAGATCCAGTTCCGCGAGCCGGACTACGAATATCACGGCGATGAACCATAAACCGGCAGCGAGCACTACAAAGCAACAGCGCCGCGCACTAGCGGCAGCCATCCTCATTATGACAGCCATCAGCGTGGGCGTGGGATGGCTTGCCATCTCCGCCCTGCACAACAGCAAGACGGTTCTGCCCTTGCATCGGCCGTCACACCAGCGGTCGGTTGAAAGGACGAAGGAGCCAGCCCTCTTCTGGTTCGTGACCGGTTTGTATGTCACCGCCAGTCTTGCCGCCGGGGCGGGAGCCCTTTGGCTCGCACGCCAGGGATCAGGTGATTGATGACCGCCGCTCCCTGTGCCCCCTTTCGCGTGAACAGGCGACGACGATTATCCATTTTCATCAGCGCTTGTCCCTTGAAGCGGAGAACCTTCTCCATGGCCGCTTGTGAAATTTTTCACAAAATCGGGTTGCCGCTCTGCGGGCGGGGCGGATACTCGCCGCCATGCCCACTGTTACGAGAGAAATTGAAGCCCTCGACCCCGCGACACGCGCGGCGCTGCAGCTTGAAGCCAGCGAGGAAACCACGACCGACATCGTGGGCGAGAAGCTCGTCTTGAACATGGGCCCGTCCCACCCCGCGACGCACGGCGTGCTTCGTCTGGTGCTGGAGATGGACGGCGAAATCATCACCAAGGCCGATCCGGTGGTCGGCTACCTGCATCGCGGCGACGAGAAAATCGCCGAGAACATGCACTACAACCAGTTCGTGCCCTACACGGACCGCCTTGATTACCTCGCTCCGCTGGCCAATAACGTGGCCTACGCCATGGCCGTGGAAAAGCTGCTGGGCTGGGAGCTGCCAGCTCGTGGCCAGGCCATTCGTCTGATGTGCTGCGAGATCGCGCGCATCTCATCGCATCTGCTCGGCGTCGGCGTTTACGCCATGGATGTGGGAGCGATGACGGTGTTCCTCTACACCTTCCAGCAACGCGAATACATCTACAACCTGACCGAGCAGCTGACCGGCGCTCGCTTCACCACGAGCTACACCCGCATTGGCGGCCAGACGCGTGACTTGCCGACGAACTTCCTCGGCGAGCTGACGAAGTTCCTCGATGGCCTGGAGCCCGTCGTCGAAGAGACGGACAAACTGTTGACCCGCAACGCCATCTTCATGGCCCGCACCGAGGGCGTTGGTGTCATCTCGAAGGAAGACGCCATCGCCTACGGCCTCTCGGGCCCGAACCTCCGCGGCTCGGGTGTCGATTTCGACCTGCGCAAAGCGCATCCGTATCTGGGCTACGAGCAGTTCGACTTCGACATCCCCATCGGCACCAAGGGCGACTGCTATGATCGCTACCTCGTGCGAATGGAGGAGACCCGTCAGTCGATTCGCATCCTGCGCCAGTTGATCAAGAACTTCCCCACTGGCGAGATCAACGTCGCCAACAAGAAGGGCTTCCTTCCCAAGAAGGAAAAGGTGCTCATGTCGATGGAGGAACTCATCCATCACTTCATCATTGCCACGCAAGGCATCGACGTGCCGCCGGGCGAGATTTACTTCGGCGCGGAGAATCCGAAGGGCGAGCTGGGCTTCTACATCCACAGCAAGGGCGGTGGTGTGCCGTATCGCCTGAAGATCCGCAGCCCCAGCTTCGTGAATCTGAGCATCCTGCCGAAGCTCCTGCTGGGCCACACGATGAGCGACCTCGTCGCCATCCTAGGGTCGCTCGACTTCGTGATGGGCGAGTGCGATCGCTGAGCAAGCCACTCCCGAATCGAACACTCTCAAGCCCCACCACAAACGCGCAAGCGTGCGCTGTCGTTTGCCCGGCCACCGCGCAGAAGTCTTACGGCTTCGGATTCGCCCCTGATTCCCACTTTGCGCGTTGGGGGGCTCAGGAAGAAAATTCGCGCCAGTGATGATCCCGCTCAGAGTCACGCTCTCGCCGGGCAGAACGCCCGCGTGTCAGCCGATGGCACGTTTGGAACCCTTGACGAATGTGGGGCGCGGTGGGCAGGATTTGACCAGGCAGGCCATCGATCAAGCAGCCAACACAAGCCCTCAAGCCGCGCAGTGAGGTGAAATTCCACACCTCCCTCCACATACTTCGTGCTCCGATGCTCGTAGCCTTCACGCACTCCCCATCCCTCTTCACAAACTCCGCACCAACTTCCCGGATGAACCGGATTCTCCGCAACGGCTCATGCTCTTATTCAAGTGTCATTCACGCCAGGCATTTTTATCTTCTGAAGATCATTCCCCGGACAAGGCCACAAGGGGACGCCGTTGTTCTTCGAATGCCTGAGTTACTCAACTTTGCTTTGAAGCAGGTGCGATGACGCTGCCAGACTCTCGCGGCGGCGGCAAGAGGAGGTCTTAGCTTCCGCGATGCTGAGCGCAGGAATTCACATCGCTTTTGCAAAGGCGACTACGACGAAAGTCTGATGGCCGGATGGTTGACCACTCTCCGGCATCCTATTGATTACCGCATGCTTCGTCCTCTCGCGGTTACTCTGACCCGGCTCATCACCGGTGCGAACGCGACGTGGGTGAACTGTGAGCCGCGCGCGGATCGGGTGCGCGTTTACTTTGCCAATCACGGCAGTCACCTGGACTTCGCCACGTTGTGGGCGGCGCTTCCTGGCGATGTGCGTGACAAAACACGGCCCGTGGCGGCGCGCGATTACTGGGGCCGCACGCGGCTTTCCCGCGCGACGATCAACGTATTCAACGGACTGCTCATTGCTCGCGAGGGCATCACACGTCGGGACAACCCAATCGAGCAAATGGCCGAGGCGATGCGTGCGGGGCATTCGCTTATCTTGTTTCCCGAAGGCACACGCTCGCGCGATGGCGTGATCGGTGAGTTCAAAGCCGGCTTGTATCATCTCGCTTCAAAGGTGCCCGATGCAGAGCTGGTGCCGGTGTATTTGCAGAACCTCAACCGCATCCTGCCCAAGGGGCATCTCCTGCCTATTCCGTTGATCAGCAGTGTCGTGTTCGGCGCGCCGATGCTCATGGAGGCTGGCGAGCGCAAGCACGACTTCCTCGCCCGTGCAAAGCAGTCGGTGATGAACTTGATGGCGCATACGCCGGGCACTTCAACTCCTCAGTCCTCATGAACTGGTCCTCTCCCGTCACACATCATGTGCTGCTCGTCGTCTTCGGCGTGCTCGGCATTTCCAGCCTCATTGGATTGATCTTGTCCAAACGTGCGACCACGGATGCTGGCAGAGCCACCGTGGCGAATCTGAACGCGCGCACAAATAGCTGGTGGGTGATGGTGCTGGTCATTTTCAGCGCGCTGGCGCTGGGCAGCATCGGCACCACGATCATCTTCGCTCTCGTTTCGTTTCTCGCGTTGCGCGAGTTTCTCACCGTGACACCCACGCGAAGTGCTGACCACGCGGCGCTGTTTGTTTCCTTCTTCATGGTGCTGCCCTACCAATTCTGGCTCGTGCATACACAGTGGTATGGGATGTTCGTCATCATGATACCGGTGTATGCTTTCGTTCTGATCCCGATGCTGGCCACACTAGGCGGTGATGTGACGGACTTCCTGGAGCGCAGTGCACGCACGCAGTGGGGGCTCATGGTGTGCGTGTATTTCATCAGCCACATCCCCATGCTCATGAGCCTGAAGGTGGAGCCGCTGCGCATGGGACCAGCGGGGCCGGTGCTGTTCCTGATCGCCGTCACGCAGGGCTCGGATGTGTTTCAATACGTGTGGGGCAAGCTCTGCGGCAAACGGCCCATCGTGCCGAAGCTGAGTCCCAAGAAGACCGTAGAAGGTTTCGTCGGAGGCGTGCTCACGGCTTCGGTCGTGGGTGCCTGCATGTTCCGGCTGACGCCCTTCAATCCCTGGCAGGCCGGACTTGTGGCGCTGCTGCTGTGCATCACCGGCTTCTTCGGCGGCCTCGTGATGTCGGCGATCAAACGCGCGCGTGGCATCAAGGACTGGGGCACGCTTATCGAAGGCCACGGCGGCATGATGGACCGCATCGACTCGCTTTGCTTCTCCGCTCCCGTCTATTTCCACGTTCTCCGCTACTTCTTCGCGAAGGATTGATCCGCTTTATTTCCACCACTGCTCTCCTATGTCGAACGATCCCTCTGCACGTCGTCCCTTGAAGTCCCGTGGCACTGCCTGGGCGCAGTTCTTCTCGCGTGCCATGCTTGGCATTGGACTCAAGCCCAACTCTGTGTCGCTGCTCAGCCTTGTCTGCGCAGCCATCGGCGGAGCCTCCGCATGGCATGCGTCGCAGCTAGGATCGTCGCCAGGGTTTTGGTTCCTGGCAGCGACGGGCATTCAGCTTCGCCTCTTCTGCAATCTGATGGACGGCATGCTCGCAGTGGAAGGCGGGCTCAAGTCACCGACCGGTGAGCTGTTCAATGAAATCCCGGATCGTATCGCCGACGCGCTGATCCTGGTGCCGCTGGGTTATGCGACGCACACCGATCTGGGTATCGCGCTGGGCTGGAGCGCAGCGGTGGGGGCGGTGTTTACCGCTTACATTCGTGCAGTGGGGGCGAGCCTGCTGCACAAACACGACTTTTGCGGTCCGATGGCAAAACCACATCGCATGGCCGCTGCGACGCTCGGATGTCTCGGCACTCTCGTGCTACGTTGGCTGCATGTCGATGTGCCACTGATTCTCTGGACCATCGTTGTCATCAATACTGGTATCGTGATTACCAGTTGGAGACGAATCGCGCATCTCGCGACAGCTCTGCGTCAACCTCAGTCATGAACTCACAACGCCTCCAATTCACCACCGACGACGGCCTGTCGTTGCACTACAAAACCTGGAACGTCGATGGTGCCAAGCGTGCCCTCGTGCTGCTGCATCGCGGCCACGAACATGCTGACCGCTGGGACACCGTGGTGCCATCGCTCGCGATGCCAGACACCGCCATCTATGCATGGGAGGCGCGTGGTCACGGCCAGTCGCCCGGACGTCGAGGCCACGCGGCAGGCTTCATGGAGTATGTGCGCGATCTCGACACCTTCTTCCATCATCTGCAAACAGCGCACGGCCTGGTGCCAGAGCAGACGGTGGTCATCGCGCATAGCGTTGGCGCAGTGATCGGAGCGACGTGGGTGCATGACTTCGCTCCGCGCATCGCAGGGCTGGTGCTGGCGACGCCTGCTCTCGAAGTGAACCTCATCGTGCCCGGTGCTCTCACCAGCATCCGTGTGCTGCAGAAGTTGAAGTCCGACGCCACGATCAAGAGCTATGTCCGAGGCTCATGGCTCACCCGCGATCACAGCGCGGCTGGGATTTACGATGCCGATCAGTCGATCTCGAAAGACATCTCGGCGAAGATCCTGACGGAGTTGTTCGACACGGGCAAGCGGGTCATCAGCGATGCCGAGGTCATGGATCGTCCGCTGCTGCTTTTCTCCGCAAGTGCGGACAAGGTGGTGAAGCGCCGGGCGATTGATGCGCTCTACGACAACTACGGCAGTGACCAGAAGGTGCATCTCACACTCAAAGGCGCGCGTCATGCCATCTTCCACGATCTCTGCCGTCAGGAAGTCTGCGACGCGATCAAGCGCTTCGCTGAACGTTGCTTCACATCGTTCACGCCAACGCGACTCGAAGCCGACATGAGCCATCCGGCGACGACGGCGGAGTTCATCGAACTCAAGAAACCACTGCCATCGCCTTCACTCAAAGGTCTGTCGTTTATCATGCAGCGCGCGAGCCTCGGCTCGTTGGGCAAGCTGAGCCAAGGCATCCGCATCGGACATGCGACCGGCTTCGACTCCGGCGAGTCGCTTGACTATGTGTATGAAAACAAGGCGCGTGGAAGTCTCGGCCTTGGCCAGATCATCGACTACTTCTACCTCAATGCCATCGGCTGGCGTGGCATTCGCCAGCGACGCGCGTGTATGAACCAAGCGCTGCGATATGCCTTGCAGCACGTCCGCTCATCGAATCTGCCTCTACAGCTCATGGACGTCGCAGGCGGTGCTGGTCGATACTTGCTCGATGTCCTCGCCGACCCCGAGGCAGGTGCGGGACTGCATGTGCTGTGTCGCGACTGGAGCGAGTCCGCACTCGCGACAGGTCGTGCCACAGCAAAAAAGATGGAACTGACTGATCGCATTGATCATATCCGGGGCGACGCGTTTGATGAAGCATCGTTCGCCAATGTGGAGCCAAAGCCCAGCATCGCGGTCGTCTCCGGCCTTTATGAACTGTTTCCGGAAAACGACAAACTCCAGCGCTCGTTGCGCGGCATCTTTAATGCGGTGAATCCCGGCGGCTGGATCATCTACACTGGCCAGCCCTGGCATCCGCAAGTGGAAATGATCGCGCGCACGCTGACGAATCGCGATGGCCAATACTGGATCATGCGCCGTCGTCCGCAGGGTGAGATGGACGCACTGATCGAAGCGGCTGGCTTCAAGAAGGAGAAGCAGTGGATCGATGACTTCGGCATCTTCACCGTCAGCATCGCACGCAAGCCTGCATGAACCGAGCCCCACGCGAGCCCGGCCTGCTCTGGCCTGCGGTGCTCAGACTCGCACTCGCGGGTGCCGTCTTCGTCGGTGTCTATGGCACCTGCAATCAACTCACTGCGCAGCGCGAGCCGGTGCCCACGCTGATGCTACCGTGGGAGATTCACATGCCGTTCGTGAAGGAGCTGGTAGTCCCGTATTGGTCGCTCGATCTTTTCTTCTGCGGAGCCTTCTTCCTTTGCGCAAATCGCGTGCAGCTCAACCTGCTCACGAAGCGCCTCATCGCCGTCACTCTCGCGAGCGGATTGTTCTACCTGATCTTCCCGCTCAAGCTCGGCTTCCCCCGCCCGATGCCAGATGGCTGGACAGCACCATTGTTCAAGGCGCTCTACTTCAATGACCTGCCCTACAACCTCGCGCCCTCGCTCCACATCAGCCTCCGCTCGCTCGTCTGGGTGTTCTATGGCGCGCAGCTCACTGGCTGGGTGCGCCGGATGGTAAAGGTGTGGTTCATGCTCATCGGCGCTTCGACGCTGCTCGTGTGGCAGCATCACCTGCTCGATGTCGCCAGCGGCTTCGTCATGGGCTGGGCCATCGCCGCCATTATTCCCGACCCGCGCCAGAGTCACACGCGCAATCCCTCGCTCAAACTCGCTATGCGCTACGGGCTCGGCGCTACGATCTGTGGACTGCTTTGTTTCGCGTCGATCTACTTCATCTGGCCCGCTGTGGCGTGTGGTATCGTTGCGCTTGCTTACGCGACAGGTCATTCACGTTTGCTCGGCAAGGAGAACGGCACACTCTCGCCATCCGCCGAATGGTGCCTGCTGCCCGTCCTGCTCGCGACGAAGCTCGTGCAACGGAAGTGGCTCCAACGTCAGCCCGGCTGGCACGAAGTCACTAACGGTGTGCTCTTCGGTCGCAAAGTCACCAACGCCGAAGCCGAGACACTCGCCCAAGACGGCAACCTCGCCGTCCTTGATCTTACGGCCGAGTCCACCGCTCCCGTCGCCTTCCGCGAGCACGCGCGCTATCACAGCCTACCGTTGCTCGATCTCGTGCCGCTGCAGCCCGAGCACATCACGGCTGCGCTCAGCACCATCCGCGAACAACGCACCGCTGGCCGACGAGTGTATCTGCACTGCCAGCTCGGCTTGCAGCGCTCGGCATTGATAGCAGCGCACTGGCTGGTGGAATGCGGAAAGGCAAAGGACCTCGACGACGCCCGCCAGCAAGTGCGTGCGCTTGAACCAGCAGTGGTCGTCTGATCGGCGGTGAGACCACGCGGTGACAAGCAAGGCATTGTTTGGCTGGTATGTTCCCCAGCTTCGTGAACCTCAGCATCCTGCCCAAGCTCCTGCTAAGGCCACACGATGAGCGACCGCGTCGAGCTTGCAGCCGAACAAGTCGTTGAGGCTAACTCAGTGACTCGACAAAAAAGAGGGGGCATTGCTGCCCCCTCGATGGTTTATAGGATCGTTGCTGGATCGGCTAGACTTTGAACTGGCCGCGATACTCGCGGGTGAGCCACTTGGGATCGCCGCCGCTGATGAACTCGCGCTTGGCGGGGTCCCACTTGATGTTGGCACCGTGCCAGTAGGCCATGTTCATGAGGTGGCAGGAGATGGCGGTGGTGGCACCGATTTCCACATCGCAGACAGGGCGTGTGCCAGCGCGGATGGCATCGACGAAGTCGTCGTGATGGCTCTTCTTGGTCTTGTAGAGCTTCACTTTGGCGTCTGCGAGATACTGGCTTTCCAGCTTGGTGGTCTCACGCAGGAGCGTGGTCTTCTTGCAGGCTTCGTCCTTGCTGTCGTAGTAGGCCACGGTCTCGCCTTTGACGATGACCTTGATCTTGCCGCGATTGACGTGGACCTCGCCGCTGGTGCCGTAGAAGGACACGCCGAAGCCTTCGCCGTGGGTGAGCACGACGCCGTTCTGGTAGATGAGCTTCGCGCCGCGCTTGGCGTTGGCGTGATCAACTGGTGCCACGATTTCCACCGGGCCGTGGCCGTCTTCGTTGAGGCCCCACTGGGCGATGTCGATGTGATGCGCGCCCCAGTCGGTGATCATGCCGCCGCCGAACTCGCGCGTCATGCGCCAGGCCGGGAAGTGATTGTGGATGCCGCGCGGGCTGAGCACGGAGCTGTAAGGCACCTTCGGGCCTGGGCCGCACCACATGTCCCAGTCGAGGCCGGGTTCCATGGCTTCTTCGGGATTCGCGTTGGGCTTGCAGGGATCGCCGAAGGAGGTGGTGATCGTCTTGATGTCGCCAACGACGCCGTTGCGAACGAGTTCGCAGGCGATGCGGAACTCGCCGGACGAGCGCTGCTGCGAACCGGTCTGGAAGGTGGTGTTCTTTGCGCGCACGGCTTTGATGAGTTCCACGGACTCGTGGATGTTGTGCGTGAGGGGCTTCTCGCAATAGACGTGCTTCCCGGCATTCACGGCGGCGATGGCGACGACGGCATGCCAGTGGTCAGGCGTGGCAATCACGACGGTGTCGATGTCGCTGCGGCCGATCAGCTCGCGGAAGTCGTTGTAGGCGTCCACGTTCTTGGCGGGCGCGCCGTCCTTCTTCTTCGCGTAGGACTCGTTGGCGCGCTTCTGAGCGGCTTCACGGCGCGTGGTGTCCACATCGCACACGGCGAGGACTTGCGCGTCATCGCGACCGAGGAAGTGGCCGAGGTGGCCACCCATCTGCTTGCCCATGCCGACGAAGCCGACGTTGAGGCGGTTGCTAGGAGCGTTCTGGCCGCGAAGGAAGCCAGAGGGAAGAATGAAGGGAGCCGCGGCGGCGCCAGCGGCCTTGGTCAGGAAGGATCGACGTGAGGTAGTGCTCATGGTTTGAATCGGTTGGTGAGATTTGGGGGATGGGCTTTACGAAGGCAGGTTCCCCATCTTGCCTCCGCGAGCGGACAAAGTTTAGGCCATTACTGCCACACGACGTCGTGCGAGAGCATCGTGTCGTCGTCAAAGCAGAAGCGACCGGTGAAGTGCTTCTGCTCGATCAAGACCTCGCGCAGCCAGAAGCGATCATCCGCCCACATCTCGTCGAGAGGCAAGGCATCGAGCGGCGTCCACACCGGCAGCGCCTCAGGCGTCTCGGTCGGTTCGCCCGTCCACTGCGTCGCGCGATACACGCCCACGACCATCTGCAGGCCATCCACAAAGTGGAACCACAACTCGCCATGCTTCACCGGATCGAGCGCCGTGACGTGCAGCTCCTCCTGCGTCTCACGCACCGCGCATTCCATCTCTGTCTCACCGGGATCGAGCTTGCCACCCGGCCCGTTCATCTTGCCCGCGCCCAGGCCGCGCTTCTTCCGAATCAGCAGCACCTGCCGCTTCGCTTCATCAACGACGAACATCAGCGTCGCGCGCTGGTTGGGCTGCCAGGTGGTCCAGTCGGGAATCATAAGTTAATGAGCGGCAGCTTCCTCCACGCTCGTGCAGGTGCAGATGAGGTGGCGGTCGCCATAGACGTTGTCGATGCGGGCGACGGGCGGCCAGTATTTGTTCTCCTTCACCCAGGGCAGCGGGAAGGCGGCGGCCTCGCGAGAATACGGATGCGTCCACTCGGTGGTGAGCACGGACTCGGCGGTGTGTGGCGCGTTCTTGAGCGGGTTGTCCTTGTCGCTGATGGCACCGGATTCGATGGCCATGATCTCGGCGTAGATCTGCTCCATCGCTTCGCAGAAGCGGTCTAGCTCGGCTTTGCTTTCGCTCTCGGTCGGCTCGATCATCAGCGTGCCAGCGACCGGCCAGCTCATCGTTGGAGCATGGTAACCGAAGTCCATGAGACGCTTCGCGACGTCTTCGACTGTCACCTTCTTGAAGCTGCGGAAGTCCAGGATGCACTCGTGTGCGACGCGGCCATTGCGGCCCGAGTAAAGCACCGGGAAGCACTTGCCCAGGCGCGTGGCGATGTAGTTCGCGTTCAGGATCGCATACATCGTCGCGTCCGTGAGACCGGCGGTGCCCATCATCGCGATATACATCCAACTGATCACCGTGATGCTCGCGCTGCCCCACGGCGCACTCGCCACGGCACCAGCGTGTTGTTCTTCATCAAAGGAACCGTGACCCGGCAAGAAGGGCACAAGATGCGCGGCGACACCGATCGGGCCAACGCCTGGACCACCGCCGCCATGCGGAATGCAGAAGGTCTTGTGCAGATTGAGATGGCACACGTCGGCACCAATGTGACCGGGCGAAGTGAGACCGACCTGCGCGTTCATGTTAGCGCCGTCCATGTAAACCTGGCCGCCGTGCAGATGCACCAGCGCGCAGATCTCGGAGATGCTTTCCTCGAAGACGCCGTGCGTGCTCGGATACGTGACCATGAGCGCCGCAAGGTTCGCGCTGTGCGCGGTGATCTGAGCGCGCAGATCGTCGAGCGAGATGTTGCCGTGGTCATCGCACTTCACCGCGACGACTTTGAAGCCCGCCATCACAGCGCTCGCTGGATTGGTGCCGTGCGCGGACACCGGAATGAGGCACACATCGCGATGCGCCTCGCTGCGTGCCTCGTGGTAACGACGAATCGCCAGCAGGCCGGCATACTCGCCCTGCGATCCCGCATTGGGCTGCAAGGACACGGCGGCAAAGCCAGTGATCGTCGCGAGCCAAGCCTCCAGATCGGCAAACATGTCCTGGTAGCCTTCGCTTTGTTCGGCAGGCGCGAAGGGATGCAAGGCGTTGACTTCCGGCCAGCTCACAGGCTGCATCTCGGCGGCCGCGTTGAGCTTCATCGTGCATGAGCCGAGCGGGATCATGCTGCGATTCAGCGCGATGTCCTTGGTCTCCAGGCGATGCAGGTAGCGCATCATCTCGGTCTCGCTGTGGTAGCGATTGAAGACGGGATGGGTGAGGAAGTCGGACGTGCGCTGGAGGTTCTCCGGGATCAGCGTCACATCGGCGGTGGAGTCAGCGACGAGTTCGAGCGGCGCATGAATCTCCTCAACGCCGAACGCACCGAGCAGGTTGTGCAGCTCTTCTTCCGTGACGCGTTCATCGAGTGCGATCACCACCGTGTGCTCGTCGGCGCAGCCGAGATTGAAGCCGACATCCGCGGCGTGCTGGAGCAGGGTCTCTGCGTCCTCGACTTGCACCGTCACGGTGTCGAAGAACTCATCGCCCGCGATCTCGTAGCCCGCAGCCACGAGTTCATCCGCGAGCCAGCACGCGGCGCGATGCACACGACGCGCGATGCTGCGCAGACCTTCGGGACCATGATAAACCGCATACATGCTGGCCATCACGGCGAGGAGCACCTGCGCGGTGCAGATGTTGCTCGTCGCCTTCTCGCGACGAATGTGCTGCTCGCGCGTCTGGAGCGAAAGCCGATACGCGGGGCGACCGGCGGCATCTACGGACTGACCGACGAGGCGGCCCGGCATGCGGCGCTTGAGATCATCCTTCACCGACATGAAAGCCGCGTGCGGTCCACCGAACCCAAGCGGCACGCCGAAGCGCTGGCTGTTGCCCACGCAGATGTCGGCACCGAACTCGCCCGGCGGCTTCAGCAACGTCAGCGCCAGCAAGTCCGCGCAGACGATGAAGAGCGCACCCGCCTCATGCACCGCAGGCGCGAGGTCGGTGAAGTCGCGCACCACACCGAGCGTGTCGGGATACTGCACCATCACGGCGGCCAGATCCTTCTCGCCGTCCGGATTCCAGTTCATGATGTCACCCACCTCGACCTCAATGCCCAGCGGCTCCATGCGCGTGAGCACCACGTCGATCGTCTGCGGATGACACATGTCAGACACGAAGACGCGCTTGGCCTTGCCATGCTGCGCGATCGCCAGCGCCAGTGCCTCGGCAGCCGCAGTGCCTTCGTCAAGCAACGATGCGTTCGCGACCGGCAGCGCCGTCAGATCGCAGATCATCGTCTGGTAATTCATGAGCGCCTCCAGGCGACCCTGCGCGATCTCCGCCTGATAAGGGGTGTAGGCCGTATACCAGCCCGGGTTCTCCAGGATGTTTAGCTGGATCACCGGCGGCGTGAAGGTGTCGTGGTAGCCCATGCCGATGAACGACCGCATCACACTGTTGGGCAGCAGCTTCTGGCAAAGGCGCAGCAGGGCTTCTTCTTCAGTGAGCGCATCCGGCAGATCGAGCGGCTCCGGAAACCGAATGCCCTCAGGCACCACTTGATCAATGAGCAGGTCCAGCGTGTCGCAACCGAGCGCCTTCAGCATCTCGGTGGTTTCGTGTGCAGAGGGACCGATGTGGCGGCGGGCAAAAGGAGTCGGCATGACGGCGAGCGACTTAGCAAGCTAGGCACGCATGAAAAGCAGCGATTGAACTGAATTGCCGTGAAAGCTCTCCTCAGCGGCCCGACACACAACACATGCGCAAGAAACAACCTGCGCGTCCCTCAGAAGCGTCACTCCAAACGATGGTGGGTTTTTGTAGTCGCCAAGGTGGAGTCTCTTTGATTGAATCCGGGCCGTCACTCCTCCCCATGACAGAACTCGTCTCAGAAGCCATTGCTCTGCACAACCTGCCAGCCACTCTGCTGCTCGGTCTGATCGTGGGTTACTGGCTCCTCGTTCTCCTGGGCGTCGCGGACTCCGACACGGAGGCGATGGACATCGATGGCGATGGCGTGGCAGATGTGTCGAGTTCGCCCAATGGACTGTGGCCCACTTGCGGACGCTTTCTTTACCTCGGGCAGGTGCCCATCATGGTGGTCGTCAGCTTCATGGCCGTGAGCCTGTGGATGATCTCGATGATCTCGAACTACTACTTCAATGGCGAGCCTGGACACCGCAGCGCAGGTGTGGCGGTGCTGCTCCTGATTCCCAATGCGCTCATCAGCCTCGTCATCACCCGCATCGCTGCGACTCCGTTCCGCAAGCTCTTCAGCGCCATGGACAAGGGCTCGACCGAAGTCGAATCCGTGATCGACCGCGAAGCCATCGTCACCAGCGCCCAGGTCGATGAGCGCTACGGTCAGGTCGCCATCGCCACCGGTGCCGCCCCATTGCTGGTCAATGCCCGCACCTCGCCTGGCGATCCACCTTTGATCAAAGGCACCGCCGTCCGCATCCACAGCGCCGGAGCCGATCACGCCTTTTATTTCGTCGAACCCAATCCATCCATCACCCCAACCACCAGCCATCCATGAGTCCACCCATGCTAGCCTTCATCCCTGAAACCGTCCTCGTCGGCGCTGCCGTCGTTGTCGCAATTGTGTTCGGCATCGTCATCATGTTCTCTCGGTTTTACCGAAAGGTGCAGCAAGGCCAGGCCATCGTGCGCAACGGTGTCGGCGGCACCAAGGTCTCGTTCAATGGCATGGTCGTCGTGCCCGTGGTGCATCAGATCGAGCACATGGACATCTCCGTGAAGCGCATCGAGATCGAGCGCCAGGGCGCTGAGGGCTTGATCTGCAAAGACAACATCCGCGCCGACATCAAGGTGGCCTTCTTCGTCCGCGTGAACAAGACCGACCCAGACGTGCTGCGTGTCGCGCAGTCCATCGGATGCCAGCGTGCAAGCAGCGTGGACATGATCCGCGTGCTGTTCGATGCGAAGTTCTCCGAAGCCCTCAAGACCGTGGGCAAGCGCTTCGACTTCGTGCAGCTCTACAATGAGCGCGATCACTTCAAAGATGAGATCCTCAAGGTCATCGGCACCGATCTCAATGGCTTCGCACTGGATGACTGCGCCATCGACTTCCTGGAGCAGACCGCGCTGGAGAACCTCGATCCCGACAACATTCTCGACGCTGAAGGCATCAAGAAGATCACCGAGCTGACTGCCGCCCAGGCCAAGCTGGCGAACAACATCCAGCGCGACAAAGAGCAGGTCATCAAGAAGCAGGACGTGCAGGCGCGCGAAGCCATCCTGGAACTCGAACGCCAGCTCGCCGAAACCGAAGCCAAGCAGAAGCGCGACGTGGAAAGCGTGAAGGCACGCGAGACCGCCGAGATGATGAAGGTGCAGGAAGAAGAGCGTCTCAAAGCCGAGCGCGCCAAGATCGCCGCCGATGAGGAGATCGCCGTCGCCACGCAGAACAAGGACCGCCAGGTGCTCGTTGCCCAGCGCAACAAGGAGCGCACCGACGCCGTGGAAGTCGAACGCGTTACTCGTGACCGCGATCTGGAAATCATTGATCGTGAGCGCGTCACCACCTTGAAATCCATTGAGAAGGAAAAGGCCGTCGAAGTGGAGAAGAAGAATATCCAGGAAGTCATCAAAGAACGCGTCGCCCTGGAGAAGACCGTCGTCGTCGAGCAGCAGAAGATGAAGGACACCGAAGCCTTCGCCACCGCTGACCGCGAGAAGCAAGTCGCCCTGACGAACGCCGAGAAGAACGCGCAGGAACAATTGATCCAGAAGATCAAAGAAGCCGAGGCCGCGAAGCAAGCCGCACAACTTGCTGCCGAACAAGCCGCCTTCGCCCAAACCAAGGCTGCCGAGGCCGCAAAGCTCGCCGCTGAACTCCACGCTCAAGAGTTGCTCACCCTTGCCGAAGCCCGTCAAGAAGCCGCTGGCAAAGATGCAACGGCCACGAAAGCGCTCGCCGAAGCGGAAGCCGCACGCTCTGCGGCTTCAGGCCTGGGCGAAGCTCAGGTGTTGATGGCAAAGGCCGAGGCCTCGCAGAAGCAGGGCCAGGTCGATGCCGAGGTCGCGCAGCTCAAGCTCGCCGCCGAAGCCGATGGCATCACGAAGAAAGCCGAGGCCATGAAGTTGCTCGAGAACGCCGGTCGCGAGCACGAGGAGTTCAAGCTCAACCTCGAGAAGACCAAGGCCGTCGAACTCGCGCAGATCAGTGTGCAAAAGGACATCGCCGTCGCCCAAGCCGATGTGCTGGGGGAGGCGATGAAGTCCGCGAAGATCGAGATCGTCGGCGGCGAGAGCCAGTTCTTCGACAAGATCACGCAAGCCATCGGCAATGGTCGCGCCATCGACCGCATGGTTGAAGGCAGCCGCACCTTGACCGACGTGAAGGAGACCTTCTTCAACGGCGATCCCGACTATTTCAAAGCTCAGGTCCGAGGTCTGGTTGATCAGTTTGGCCTCACCGCCGAAGATACGAAGAACCTCACCATCAGCGCCCTGCTGATCAAGATGCTCGGCCTCAACCCCGACGCTGGCACCACCAGCAAACTGACCAGCCTCGTGGGTTCCATGGCCCGCTTCGGCCTCACCGAAGAAGTCGCGAGCAAGGTGCTCGGTGGGGGAAAGAAGTGATTCAAAACCGCTTCTGAACGGACTTCATGCCCGACACTCCCACAACGCCCCCTCCATCCCAGCTCGAAGCTGGAGCCTACGAGGTCATTCGTGCGCGGCTGGACAAGCACGCGGGCGAGCTGCGCCGTCGGCTCGATCTTCTGAACACGGACCGCAAGGAACTGTTCGGTGGCATTGAGACAGCGTTGGCGGCCACGGTTCGCCTCACGACGGAGAACAACTGCGTGCCGCGCGACCTCGCGGCCATTGGACCGAAACGGTTTGTCTTCGGCTACAACGTGCATCTCGGACTGCGCTCGCAGATGCAGGTGGCGGATGTCTTTGCCGTCTATGACTACCACGCGGAGGATCACTCCTTCCATCCGAACAGGGATGGCCTTCTTGCCGATCCGAAGTTCGCGGAGGACTTCGATTACCTGTATCGCTACTACAAGTCGGCCACATTCCTGAAGTTCCATCGCATCGGACCGCACCTCTACATGGGCATGTCGGTCGGTCGCGATGTGGCGGAGGTGAAGGCCTTCAAATGGCTGGTCAATGACGAGACCGGCACGCTGCAATACCTGGGCAATCGCTTCGATCACGAGTTTGTCTTTCCCGCCGCGCAGGAGTTCGAGTGGAAGCGCGCTCGCCGCGAGATGTATCGCCACGGCGAGCATCCGCATGTGTCGATCGAGGACCGTGTGTTCGTCGAGACCATCGGCGGCGATCTGACGATCAAGGTGGAGAACAACACCGACAGCGGCAAAGGCATCTACTCCGAGCCGGTTGAGAACAAGGACCAGACGCTCGACGACGCCGAGGTCCACTATGCGATCATTGGCAATCTCATCCTGCTCAAGGTGCTGTCGTATCAGGAGAAGGCGTATCGTTATCTCGTCTTCAACGAACGCACCCAGGACGTGCGGCGCATGGATGCCATCTCGGAGTCCTGCGTGCTGCTGCCCGACGATCACGGCGTCATTTTCCCGCGTGGCTACGTGCTGCAGACGGGCGAGGTGAAGACTTTTGAGACCGGTCTGGAGAATATGCGCTTCGAGCGTCGCATCGCATCCGCGAATGGCGAGGACACGCTCTTCATCTTCCACAATCTGGCGACGGGATCCTACCTCCTGTTCGCTTACAATCTCATCGAGCAGAGCGTGGGCACGCCGTTGATCTGCAATGGTTTTAGCCTTTTTCCCACGGGCGAATTGACCTTGTTCCAAGGCGATCCCGAACCGCGCAAGCATCACGTCATCCAGGTCTGGCGCACGCCGTTCCTCAGTGATGCCGTGTCGCAGGCGCAGCAGAAGGACACCTTCCTCGCGAAGATCGGCAATGCCGACATCGTGCGCTGCATGGCGGAGTGTCGCGGCGTGCTCACCCTGCTGGCGAAGGAAGACACGTTCAGCGGCTTGTATGTCGAGCTGTCGCGACGCGCAGGAGACATCACGGACAGCTACTTCTGGATCGACAAAGGCGAGGCGCACGACCTGAAGTCAGCGCTCGTGGAGATCAAGGGCGCGGCTGAGGCAGCGCTCGGCGAGTTCGAGAAGGTGCGCCGCATGAGAAAGGCGGCGAAGGATCAAACCGAAGCTCTACGCACCAAGACGTCCAAGGCACTCAACGAAGCCAGCGGCTCTGATGCGAACGACATCCTAGGCTTCGTGAAGCACCTCACCACGTTGCGCGAGCTGCGTGGCCAGATCCTCGCGGCGCGTGATGTGCGCTACGTCGTGCTCGATGATCTCGCGGCGATGGAGAAGTCCGTCGTGGAGGGCACGGATCGCCTGAGCCAGCACTGCATCACCTTCCTGCTGAAGCCGGAGGCGCTCGACCCGTATCGCAGGCAAGTCGCCGAGCAGAAGGCCCGCATCGATCAGGTCAAGAAGGTCGCGGAAGCCAACGAGGTGGAGCAGGCGCTCACGCAATCCGGCACCGAGATGGAGATGCTGATCAGTGTGGTGAGCGGCCTGAAGATTGCCGATGCCACCGAGACCACGCGCATCATCGAGAGCATCTCCGAGTTGTATGCGCAGCTCAATCAAGTGCGCTCTGTGCTGCGCAACAAGCGCAACGAACTGGCCAAGGCGGAAGGCTCCGCCGAGTTCCAAGCGCAGCTTAGCTTGCTCAATCAGAGCGTGCAGAACTACCTGGAAGTCGCCAGCACGCCGGAGAAGTGCGACGAGGCGCTCACCCGTGTGATGGTGCAGGTGGAGGAAGTCGAGGGACGCTTCTCGGAGTTCGATGACTTCACCGTGCAGCTCAGCACGAAGCGCGAGGAGATTTACTCCGCCTTTCAGACACGCCGACAAAGCTTGGTCGAGACACGCAACAAGCGTTGCCAGTCGCTCGGCCAGTCAGCGGAACGCATCCTGGCGAGCTTGCGCAATCGCGTGGTGACCTTCGCCAAGCCGGAGGAAGTTCACGCCCATCTCGCCTCCGATGTGATGGCGGCGAAGCTGCGCGACCTCATCGAAGAATTGCGCGGCCTGGGCGACAGCGTGCGCGCGGATGAGCTGGGCACGCGCTTCAAGACCTTGCGCGAGGACGCGCTGAAGCAGATTCGCGACAAGGCGGAATTGTTCTCCGAGGGCGGAGATCTCATTCAGCTCGGCAGGCACATGTTCACCGTCAATCGCCAGCCGCTGGAGCTGACCATTCTGCCTCGCGATGGCGGCTTGTTTTATCACCTCACGGGCACGCGATTCTTCGAAAAGCTGGAGCATCCCGATCTCGATTCGTTGCGCGCAGTCTGGGAGCAAAGCGTCGTGTCCGAGGATGCGACGGTCTATCGCGCGGAGTTCCTGGCCTGGCGTTTCCTTCAGTCCCTTCAGCACGACGACACAGCGCTCGCAGCCTTCGAGACTTCTTCGCCCGAGACCAAGACCGAGCGCCTGCGCGAGTTCATGCACCAGCGTTACAGCGAAGGCTACACCAAGGGCGTGCATGACCATGATGCTGCATTGATCGCGGCGACGCTGGTGCAGATGCATCGTGCGCTGGGCTTGTTGAAGCATTCGCCTGCGGCACGCGCGGAAGCTTTGGTCGCGTGGCATTGCTGGGCTGACAGCGCCGAGAAGACGGCGTTCCAGGCAGCGATGATGGCGCGGGGTCGGATGGGCTCGCAGGTTGGCGGCGTTCGTGAACAACCTGTGCCTGCCTTGGAAAACACTGCCGGAGTTCACGCCTTGCTTGATGAGCTGCGTGTCTTGTCCGCGAAGCATCCGCGACTGCCCTTCACGCGCTCGTTCGAGGCGGTGGAGTTGCTGCGTTCCTTCAAGAAGACGCTCACGGCCAAGCGCATGACCGCCGACTTCGAGGCTGCGATGGAGGCGCTGAAGTCGCAGCCACGCACGCAGTATCAGATCATCTTCGAGTGGCTGCGCGCCACGCATCCAGAAGGAGGCGAGGGCATTGCCCGAGAGGCTGCGGCCTTGATCTTGATGAATGATCAACCGCCCGCAACGCTGCCCACACCGCCGCCGTCCAAGGCCACGATCACTGGCTTGACCGGTGCCCACGCACGCATCGTTGATGGCGCACTGGCACTCGATTACCATGAGTTCACCGCGCGGCTCTCGCACTACGATGCCACGGTGGTGCCCGCGTTTGAAGCCTTCACAAAGCTGAAGCACGACCTCGGTGAGCAGAAGCGCAAGGCGCTGCGCTTGCATGAGTTCAAGGCCAGCGTGCTCAGCTCCTTCGTGCGCAATCGCTTGCTCGATCAGGTGTATCTGCCGGTCATCGGAGCGAACCTCGCGAAGCAACTCGGTGCCGCTGGCGATCAGACGCGCACGGATCGCATGGGCTTGCTGATGCTCATTTCGCCACCCGGCTACGGCAAGACGACGCTGATGGAGTATGTGGCGAATCGTCTGGGCATCACCTTCGTAAAAATCAATGGTCCCGCCATCGGGCATCGCGTGACTTCACTGGATCCAGCGGAGGCACCGAACGCCAGCGCGCGTGAGGAAGTGGAGAAGCTGAACCTCGCCTTCGAGATGGGCGACAACGTCATCATCTACGTGGATGACATTCAGCACACGAATCCTGAGTTCCTGCAAAAGTTCATCTCGCTCTGCGATGGCTCGCGCAAGATCGAAGGCGTCTTCAAGGGCGTCGCGCGCACTTATGATTTGCGTGGTCGCAAGGTCGCCGTGGTGATGGCGGGCAATCCCTACACCGAGGTCGGTGGCAAGTTCCAGGTGCCCGACATGCTGGCCAATCGCGCTGACACTTACAACCTGGGCGACATCCTCGGCGGCCATGAAGCGGCCTTTAAAGACAGTTACATCGAGAACGCGCTGACCAGTAATGCCACGCTGGCGAAGATCGCAGCGCGCAGCCACAAAGACGCGCTCACCGTGTTGCAGATCGCGCAGACCGGTAGCCGCGAGGGCGTTGAGTTCGAAGGCAACTTCGGTGCGGACGAGATCAACGAAGCCGTGGCTGTGATGGAACGACTGCTGCGCATTCGCGAAGTGATCCTGCGTGTGAACCAGGAATACATTCGCAGCGCCGCGCAGGAGGACGCGTATCGCACCGAGCCGCCGTTCAAGCTGCAAGGCAGCTATCGCAACATGAACCGCATCGCCGAGAAAGTGCTGCCGCTCATGACCGAGGCCGAGGTGCAGTCGCTCATCGAAGATCACTATCGCGGCGAGTCGCAAACCCTCAGCCAGGCTGCCGAAGCGAACCTGCTCAAATGGCGCGAGATCAACGGCTTGCTCGATGACACGAGCACGAAGCGCTGGGACGAAATCAAGCGCACCTTCGGTCGCAACCTGCTGACTGGCGGCGGTGGTGACAACGATCCCATTAGCCGCATCACGGGCCAAATGAACGCCTTCAACGCGGGCCTGGAGAAGATTAGCGATGCGGTGTCGAAGCCCACGCTCAGTGAAGCGACGATGCTCAGCTTGCAAAAGATCATTGATGGCCTGCGCGCCGTGCCGGTGAATGTCGAGATCAAGGTGATCCCCGTCGAACCCCAAGCGAACGATCCCGACATGCTCGTGGGCATTCAGAGCGATGTGCTCCAAGGCGATGCCGCACCCGCGCCAACCAAGAAACGCAAACCCAACCCGTCATGACTCCACGTCACTCCCTCGGACCCGCGAAGCCCGAATTGTATCCCGTTCCCAAGGCCTGGGACATTCCCGAGTCCATCCGTCATCGCCTCGGCATCGAGGCCGGACCTCAGCGCTCGATCTTCGAGGACGGGCACCTCCTGGTGATCCTGCATCACATTCCCAAGCCCGATCAGACTGATCGCGTGCCCGCCTTCTTCTGGCGCAACGCCGCTGGCGAATGGCGCAGCACGGAAGGCAAAGGCATGGGACCCGTCGCCTTGCAGAACTTCATGGATGCCTGGGAGACAAAGCTGCAAGCTCTGGAAGTGGCCGAGCAGAAGGCCACGACGGCCACCGAGTATCATGCCCTGCTGGAGGAAGCCGGCCCCGTCCTGCGCACCACGCGCGGGCTGCATCGCGCACTGCAACAGGCTCGCGAACTGGTGAAGGACGACCGTGACTTGATCAACTTCCGCGACATCTCAGCCGGCCTGGAACGCACCGCCGAACTGCTGCTGCAGGACGCGCAGTTCGGACTCAACTTCATCGCTGCTCGTCAATCCGAGCATCAGGCCACCATGGCCCAGCAGATGAATTCCACCGCCCACCGGCTCAACATCATCGCAGCCTTGTTCCTGCCTGTGACCGCTATCGCCAGCATCCTGAGCATGGACGTCTCCAGCGGCCTAGCCAACACACGCTCGAACTTCTGGCTCGTGCTCGCCGCTGGCTGCGTGCTCGGCGGCAGTCTGGCGACTTGGGTGAGTCGGAGGAAGTGACTACGCGATGTGCGTGCGGTAGGCGTCGGCGGCGAGGAGCTTGTCGAACTCGGCGGGGTTGGACGCCTTGATTTTGAACATCCAGCCGTTGAGATACGGGTCGCGATTCACGAGACCGGGATCGTTGAGCAGGGTCTCGTTCACCTCGACCACTTCGCCGGAAATTGGGGCATACACGTCATTGGCTGCCTTCACGGACTCGATGGTGCAGATGGCTTCACCGGCGCTGACCACACGGCCGACCTTGGGCAGTTCGACGAAGACGACGTCGGTCAGCTCGTGCTGAGCGTGGTCGGAGATGCCGCAGATGACGGGATCTGAGGAGGGATCGCACCATTCGTGCGAATCACGGTAGCGGAGGTTGTCGGCGACGGCGCTCATGAGTTGGGATGGCTGTGAAGATTCAGTGCAGGAACGGAGCGGGAGCATGAACGGGATTCGCCGCGATGAAAAGACAATCTGTCGTGAGATGACATTCTATGTCCTGCGCTGCGGAGGCTTGATTCGAGCGCGCCGCTGCGGATAGCTGCGGATCATGCGCTCTGCTTTTGTCCTCGCTCTTCTTTGCAGTTTATCAGTTCAGGCCGCCATCGAGGTGAGTCTCGAACTCGGCACTCCGATTGCCAATCTCCAGTCCGCACGCGATGCCGTGCGCGCGAAGCGCAAGGCGGGCGAGACGGGTCCTGCGACGATCTGGGTGGAGCATGGCACTTACTTGCAGACGCAGGCGATCACTTTGGACGCACAGGATTCGGACCTCACCATTCGTGGGGTCGATGGGGCCAAGCCGTTGTTCATCGGTGCTCCGGTGGTGACTGGTTTCGTGCCTCACGAGGGGATGATTGTGAAGGCTGATGTGTCCAAGCTGGTGACGAAGGGCTCCAGGTATCGTCAGGTGCTGCTCGATGGCGAGCGCATGATCCTCGCCCGGTGGCCGAACTTTGACGCCAGCGATCCGCTCTACGGTGGCTGGGCTTTTGTCGATGAGATTCCGCGCGCGGTGATCGAGCAGCATCAGTGGAAGAGCGAACTCTATGTGAAGGCGGGCGATGTGCGGACCTGGGCGCATCCTGAGGAGGTGGAGCTGGATATTTTTGCTCAATACGGATGGTGGAATTTCATCCAGCCTGTGAAGTCGCTGGATGCCAGCACGCGCAAGCTGACACTGGCCAAGCCGTGCAGCTACGATCTGCACCCGCACAATCGCTTCCATTTTCAGAACGCACTGGAGGAACTCGATGCTCCTGGCGAGTGGTATCTCGATCCACGCACAAGCACCCTGTATGTTTGGCCGACCAAGGATGTTAGCCAGCAGGAAGTGCGCTTGGTCACGCTCGATAGCTTCATCAAGCTCGCTCCCGAGGCGAGCAACATCCGCCTTCAGCACCTGGCGTTCACCGGTTGCAATGGCTCCGCTGTGACCCTGAGCAATACCAAGGGCTGCGAGGTGGCGGGTTGCACCTTCGAGAGGGTGGGGGACTTTCACGGCAGTGCCATCGGCATCGCAGGTGGCACGGGCAATGCCGCGATCAGCAATGACATCAGCTACACGGGCAGCAATGGCATCAGCCTGAGCGGTGGTGATCGGATCACGCTCACGGAATGCCATAACAAGGCCGTGAACAATCACATCCATCACATGGGCGTCTTCAACAAGAACGCCTGTGGTGTGGGCGCGACGGGCTGCGGTATCACGATCTCGCACAACCTCATCCACGATGGCCCGCGCATGGGCGTGCAGATGAGCGGCAACAACATCATCGTGGAATACAACCACATGCACCATCTGGTGATGGAGACGCAGGATGGGGGCGCGATCTACACAGGTGGTCGCGACTGGATCAGCTCACGCGGCAGCAAGTGGCAATACAATCGCATCCACGACATCATCGGCTGCGGGCAGGAGGCAGGGGGCCTGAAGCATCCGTGGTTCACCTTTGGCCTCTACCCGGACGACAACACGGGCGGCGTCGATATCATCGGCAATCTGGTTTATCGCTGTGCCCACACGCCGATTCATCTGCACAACTCGCGCGATTGCATCGTGGAGAACAACGTCTTCGCCTTCGGTGAGCGCTTCCAGTTTGATCTGCATGGCTGGACGAAGGAGCAGCACTACTGGAAGGACCACGGACCCACCATGGTGAAGGGCTACGAGAGTGTGATGGGCCAGCCAGCGTGGAAGGGGATGCGTGGCATGGAGCTGCATCCCAAGGACGCTTTCCGTGAAGATGACACAATGATGAGCGGGGACATCGTGCGGCGGAACATCATGTATTCGAACAAGCCAGGCGTGAAGTATGGCGACCTCCGCAACGTGTCGCCGAAGTGGAACACGATTGATGAGAACCTCGCCTGGAACGGCGGGCATCCCATCGTGACGGGCATTAACAAGGTAGGTGCAGACAAAGGTGATCCGGTCCTCGTCGAGGCCTTTGACTCGGCAGTGGCAGGGCAGACTCCCAAGGGCTGGGGATTCAATCATCGGCCCAAGGACGTGCAGCTTGTGGCCGCAGAAAGTGCGTTGCGTGTGGATTGCGGGCCGAACATCGACCCCAAGAACACGCACAGCGTTTTCCATGGACCCAATCTCCCGATCAAACCCGGTGCCGCCTATCGTGTGCGGCTACGCGTGAAGAGCACAGAGGCAAATAGCAGGGTAGGTCTTGCCTTGGCCAGCTTTGAGAACGGGCATGGCTACTGGCAATCGAACAGCACCAGT
The DNA here is from genome assembly GCA_963204975.1 of Verrucomicrobiota bacterium. GTDB lineage: Bacteria > Verrucomicrobiota > Verrucomicrobiia > Verrucomicrobiales > Verrucomicrobiaceae > JAEUHN01. The sequence goes on from CAUJJC010000368.1 coordinate 58,403, forward strand.
GTGATGGCATCGACTGAGTGGCAGAATGTGGAGACCACTGGCCGGATGCCCAGGGAAGGGGAGGCGAACTGGAAGGCGTGGATGAAGACTTTCTGGCTTCGCGTGGATTGTCACCACGAGGTCGGTCAGGTGTTCATTGATGATGTGCGGATCTCGGAAGCCGAGCCTCTTGATGAGTGGAAAGCATGGCAGGAAGCGGGATGGGACAAGAACAGCCTCGTGGCCGATCCACTCTTCATGGATGTGGACAAGGATGACTTCCGTCTCCGCGCCGACTCGCCAGCCCTCACCAAACTGGGTTTCAAACCGCTGCCTATCGAGAAGATGGGGCTCTACAAGGATGAGTGGCGCACCCGCTTGCCAACTCCCTAATCACTCGAAGGCTGAAATCACGGGCTTGCCATCGAACTCCGCCGGGATCGGCAAATCGAGCAGCCAGAGTGCCGTCGCCGCAGTGTCGTAGGTGGTGACGGGCTCGGTGATGGTGAAATTCTTTTTCACGCCTTTGCCCCAGGCAACCCAAGGGATGATCATGTCGTCCGGGATGTTATCGCCGTGAGTCTTGAGGTGGCCACCGTGGTCGGCAGTGACGATGATCACCGAGGTGTCGGCGATGCCTGCCTCTTTGATGGCTTGAGTAATTTGCCAGAAGGCCTGATCGGAAACCTTGAAGGCTTCTTTTTGCTCGGGCGATCCCCAGCCGCTGGCATGGCCCGCGCTGTCGCCATCGGTCAGGTGGAGGAAGGCGAGCGTGGGTTTCTTTTCCTTGATGAGGGCGACGGCTTGCTTTGCTACTTCCTGCGAGGGTTTCTTGCCTTTTTCGAGTTCGGGCGTTCCGGCCACGGGGCCTGGTGCCTGCACACCGCCGTAGTCGAAAATGTCGAGCGAGTCCTTGATCCACAAATGGCGGAACTTCATCTTGCCCACGGCCATCGCAGTGATCGCATCGGGACGCGCTGCCTTGAGCAACGAAAAGATGGTGGGCACTTTAACGACTCCACGAATCGGCATGAAGTCATTCCACAGCACCTGATGCTTGTCCGGTCCGACGCCCGTCATCATCGAGGTGTGTGAGGGCAAGGTCTTTGAGGGGAAGATCGTGCTGGCCTGCCAGGTGACGGCACCTTCCGCCGCTAGTTTTTTGAGAGTCGGCATTTCACTCTCGGCGATGACGGAGGGCTTGCCGCCATCGAAGCTGACGATGAACACATGCTCGGCGCGAGGCGCGGCATGAGCGGACAGGGCGAGGGCGAGAAGGGGAACGAGGAATCGCATAAAGGGCCATGATTAACGGCTCATCGTCACCTTGGCTTCCAAAAAGGTTGAGCCTGGATTACGCTGCGATCACACGGACCACTGCTTGTCGAACAAGCGTGCGAGTCCGTCGGGGGAGTTCGAGAGTGTGGTGTCGAGCAAGACTTTGGCCACATCGAGTCGGGAGACTTTGATGCCTGCGAGAAGCTGCGCGTCAGTCGCCTTGCGCAGATGGGCGAGCGTTCGGATTCCGAGGATCAACGGCAGCGCGGTGGCATAGCGTAGCTTGCTGTGCTCGATCTTTTGCAGGTAGGCGAGGCCGGCGCGGAGATGCTCGGCGGCGGTCTCGAACCACGAGTTCCAGACCGGTCGGAGCCGCGCGGGATTTTGTTGGATCTGCTCAAGCGTCAGCCCGTGCGCCTGCCATTGCTCGGAAGGGAGGTAGCAGCGGCCGAGCTTGGCGTCCTTGCCGATGTCCCGCAGGATGTTGACGAGTTGCAGTCCTTTGCCGAAGCGTATGCCCAGCTCGCAGGCGAGTGCGGGTGTGATGCTGGGGGAAAAGACGCTGTGCATTTCGCTGAAGCAGAGCTTGGTCCAGAACTCGCCCACGCAACCGGCGACGCGGTAGGTGTAGTCGTCGAGTTCGGCGGCGGTGGTCAGCGAGTGAAGTTCCGAGTCGGAAGGAAAGCGCGTGAGGTCAGCCTGCTGGCCACTGATGATCGTGGCGAGCACGGCGCGGATGTTGGCGAGCACTTCGCCGGACATCGTGCCGAGCCACGCGAGCGATTCTTGGGTGTGCTCCATCAGCGAGCGCTCGGCGGGATCGCTTTGGTGAGTCGCAAATTCTTGTCGGACTTGTTGAGCGAACCCCTCGGTCTCGATGGATGCAGCGGTGCCGCTCTGGATGAGTTGGTCGAAGTTGGCGAGCAGTTTGAGCCGGGTGCTGGTTCTGACTGCGGTGGTGTCGGCGATCGTGTCAGCCGTGCGCGCGAGGAGGTAGGCGAGAGAAATGGGCTCGCGCAGCTCCCGAGGCAGAGCTTTCAGCGTGAGGTAAAAGGACCGCGAGACGGAGGCGAGAAGCTTCCCGCCCAGGGCTTTTTCGTGATGGCTTTCGTCGCTCAAGGTGTGTCTGGATGCCATCGGCGACCGTGCGGCGCAAGGCCTGAGATGAGTTCGCCGCACCAGGAGTTGTTGGTGTAGTCCGCTACGAGAACAAGATATAGTGGTTATAGAAAACGATGCGGAGGGGGAAAAGCGGACAGTTGCACGCCAAGGGCGGTTAGCGCTATGCTGAGTCCATGGCAGTCTCTCGTCCTTCAGTTTTTGTGGCCGGTCATCGCGGCATGGTGGGTTCAGCGCTCGTGCGGGCAATTCAGGCGAAGGGGGAAATGGACCTCATCACGGCCACCCGACAGGAGTGCGACCTGACGAATCAGGCGTCGGTCGAGGCCTTCATCAGCGCTCGGAAGCCCGACGTCATGATCGTTGCTGCCGCCAAGGTGGGTGGGATTCACGCCAACGCGACCTATCCGGCGGATTTCATTTATGAGAACCTCATGATTGCCGCGAACTGCGTTCACTCGGCCTTTCGTCATGGCGTGAAGCGACTTCTGTTTCTGGGCAGTTCCTGCATCTATCCCCGGCTCGCCCCGCAACCCATGCCCGAAGATTGCCTCCTCACCAGTCCACTCGAGCCAACAAACGAAGCCTACGCCATCGCCAAGATCGCCGGTCTCAAACTCTGCCAGCACTACCGGAAGCAGCATGGCGTCCTGTTTCACTCGGCCATGCCGACGAATCTTTATGGGCCAGGCGACAATTACCACTCCGAAAACTCACATGTAATCCCGGCTCTGCTCCGGCGCTTTCATGAGGCCAAGATCAGCGGTGCCCCCGAAGTGCTCTGCTGGGGCACCGGCACGCCGATGCGGGAGTTTCTGTTTGTCGATGATCTCGCCGATGGATGCCTCCATTTGCTGGGCATCGAGAATCCGCCTGACTGGGTGAACCTGGGCACTGGCACCGACGTGTCGATCCGGGCCTTGGTCGAACTCGTGAAGCAGACCGTTGGATACCAAGGCGAGATTCGCTGGGATGCTTCCAAGCCAGACGGCACCCCTCGCAAGCTGATGGACGTCTCTCGAATGACTGAACTCGGCTGGTCAGCATCCACCACTCTGGAGGCAGGGCTCGCGGTCGCGTATCAATCGTTTCTTGAGCACCTTCATCAAGGTGACGCCCGGCTTTGAGTTTTCCGCTCGTTACTTGCGGAGCACGATCGCCAGAAGCGCAATGTCTGCGGGCGTCACACCTTGCACCCTTGATGCCTGACCCAGGGTCGCGGGGCGGATGGTCGAGAGCTTGATTTGTGCTTCGCGCTTGAGGCCGTGGATGGTGTTGTAATCCAACTGCATCGGTATCGCCGTGTCCTCCATGCGCGCCGTTTTCTCGATCAGCAATTCCTGGCGCGTGATGTAGCCCTCGTATTTGAGGTGGTTCTCCAGCAGCGACCAAATCTCGTCCGTGAAGCGGGCGCGCAGTTCGGCAGGCAATTTGTCCGGGGAATTCTCCGGGCGACGAAGCCAGCGGTCCAGCTTGATGCCGTCCAGGTTTTCGCTCGTTGCCAGCACGGTGGCCTCGGCCAACTGCGCTGCTTTGGCTTGGGTGTGATTCGCTCTGAACTTGGAAGCCAACCCGATCTCCGCAGCCTTGGGAGTGAGGCGGAGATCGCAATTGTCCTGCCGCAGCAGGAGGCGATGCTCGGCACGGCTGGTGAACAGGCGATAGGGTTCCGTGGTCCCCTTGGTCACCAAGTCATCCACCATCACCCCGAGGTAGGCTTCACTTCGGGACAAGATGAAGGGTGCCCGGCCTTGCACTTTCAGCGCGGCATTGGTTCCCGCCAGCAGGCCCTGCCCGGCAGCTTCTTCGTAGCCGGAGGTGCCATTGATTTGACCGGCAAAGTAGAGCCCGCTCACCCGCTTCGTTTCCAGGGTGGGGGAGAGCTGGGTAGGGGGGCAGTAATCGTATTCTACGGCATATCCGGGGCGAAGAATTTCGGCCTGCTCTAGTCCCTCAATCGAACGGATGAAGTCCAGTTGCACCTCGAACGGGAGGCTCGTGGACACGCCATTGATGTAGTATTCCTGGGTGTGGCGGCCTTCAGGTTCGAGGAAAACTTGATGCCTGTCCTTCTCGGCGAAGCGCACCACCTTGTCCTCAATGGAGGGGCAATAGCGCGGACCCACCCCCTCGATTCGTCCGCAATACATCGGCGAGCGGTCCAGGTTGGCTCGGATGACATCGTGAGTTCGCGAGTTAGTGTAGGTGATCCAGCAGGGCATTTGTTCCACATGGAACAATTTCGGGTCCCAGGAATTGAGGGTAAACAGGCCTTTCGACTCCGATTCCGCCTCCCCAGACAGATAGCTGAAGCGGGGTGGGGGAGAATCCCCCTGCTGCTCCTCGCACTTCTCGAAGCGAATCGAGCGGCCATTGATCCGGCACGGGGTGCCTGTTTTGAATCGCTTCACCTCAAACCCCAACTCTTTGAGCGAGTCCGAGAGCGTCGAAATCGTGTCTCCCATGCGTCCGCCCGACTGGTTCTGAAGACCCACATGCAGCAATCCGCGCATGAAAGTGCCCGCAGATACAACCACCGCCTTCGACCGATAAATCATCCCCAGGGAGGTTCGAACCCCCACCACCGAGTCATTTTCCACCAGAATCTCCGCCGCGTTACCCTGATGAAGATCGAGGTTAGGCTCATTCTCCAGCAGCCATTTCATCCGAAACTGATAGGCCTTCTTATCGCACTGGGCACGAGGTGCCTTCACGCTTGGACCCTTGCTCGCGTTCAGCATCCGAAACTGAATCCCCGTGGCATCCGTGTTGAGCCCCATCATGCCGCCCAGCGCATCGATCTCGCGAACGACATGCCCTTTGGCCAGTCCGCCGATGGCAGGATTGCAGGACATCTGGCTGATCGTATCCAGGTTCTGCGTGAGAATTGCAGTGCGGCAACCCATGCGCGCCGACGCAAAAGCAGCCTCAACGCCAGCGTGCCCGGCACCGCAAACGATGACATCATAGTGAGTGGGGAAGGTGAAAGCGCTGCTCGACATGGGGGTCAATGCTAGCAGGCCTTGAACGCACTGTCACTTTGCTACTCGATTTCGGTGCATCCATGGCATTCGAATCCAGCCACTTCGAGCGTCGAAAATGTTCCATGTGGAACAAAACCGAGCCGGATGCTGATGCTAACGGAAGCCAAATTCCACGCTCCGGCCATCACACTCCGAGTTGCCCGAGGCACCAAACTTGCTAATCTCCGCCCACACCATCCGAACCCCATGCCCAAAGCTCTCACCCCAACCGACCCCGCGCTGGCACCCATCAACCAAGCCCTCAAGCCATCGGACAAGCTCGACCTCTACCGCACCATGGTGCGAATCCGGAAGTTTGAGCAGCGCAGCTTGAGTTCCTATCAATCCGGGAAGGTGGGGGGATTCCTGCATCTTTACATCGGTCAGGAATCCGTCGTGGTGGGCACGCAATCATTGCTCGGTGCCAACGACCACACGATTACCGCCTATCGCAACCACGGTCACGGCCTCGCCGCCGGGATGACGATGAACGAATGCATGGCCGAACTCTACGGGCGAGCCACGGGATGCTCGAAAGGGAAGGGGGGCTCCATGCACTACTTCGCTCCCGATAAGAACTACTGGGGCGGTCACGGAATCGTCGCCGGTCAGACCCCACTCGGAACCGGCCTTGCCTACGGTCTCAAATATCGCGGCCTCAAAGGCTGCGCACTGGCCTTCCTCGGCGATGGCGCTGTGAATCAGGGGAGCTTCCATGAATCCCTCAATCTCGCCGCGCTCTGGGACCTGCCCATCATCTACGTCATCGAAAACAATGGCTACTCCATGGGCACCAGCCAGCGGCGGTCCTCCGCCTACCCATCGTGCCTGGCCGAGCGTGCCGAGGGATACAACATGGCCTGGGATCACTTCGACGGAACCAATCTCTATGAAGTTCGCGCAAGAACTCATGCCGCCATCCAACGCGCGCACGAGGAATCCAAGCCCACCGTGCTCGAAATCGCCACCTACCGCTGGGAAGGTCACTCCGTCGCCGATGCGATGAAGACCGTGTATCGCACCAAGGAGGAAATCGAAAAATACCAGCGCGAGCATGATCCCATCATGGTCTGGAGACAAACGTTGATCACGGAGAATGTCGCCACCGAAGCAGAGCTGAAACTCATCGACCGCGCAGCGCAAAAAGAAGCAGACGAAGCTGCCGACTTCGCCGAGGCCAGTCCGTATCCAGAACCCGAATCCATCTTCGAAGACATCTACTGGGAGACGGATAACAAAACCGAGGCCGGAAATACAGGGCGCCACTTCTTCAACGATTAGTGCGTTGAACCCGAAGAAAAAAGCGCTGGCGCTTCCTGAATTTAAGTCTATTCTCCGCGCCCCGTTTCTCGTGATGGTGGTCGTAGCTCAATGGTAGAGCCCCAGATTGTGATTCTGGTTGTTGCGGGTTCGAGTCCCGTCGATCACCCCATCTTTTTGAATTCTGATTGCCTGATGCACGAGGCGGATTGCCTCATTCAAAGTCTCGACTGAAACGAAATGCGAAGCTCCGAAGAACTTCAACAAATCATCGGCTATCGTTTCAAAAAGCTGGAGTTGCTCAAGCTCGCCGTCACTCACCCGAGCATGAGAGTGGATCAACCTCGCTCAGGAGATAATCAGCGACTGGAATTCCTCGGCGACGCCGTTGCCCAGCTTCTCCTCTCTGAGAGCATCTTCAAACAGATGCCCCACACCAACGAAGGAGGCATGACGCAAGCACGCGCTGCCGTCGCCTCTTCGAAGAGCATGGCCGCCATCGCGCGAAAATTCAATCTGGGCAAATTCCTCCGCCTCTCCCGCAGCGAAGAATCCACCGGTGGGCGCAATCGTGATGCAGCGCTCGCCGATGTGCTGGAGGCCATTCTCGGTGCCATTTACCTCGATGGCGGCATCGAGCCCGCACGAGCAGCGATTGACCTGTTCTTTACGGATTACCTCAGCGAGGCAACCACCTCCACCCCCAAGGTGCAAGAATCCAATCCGAAAGGGAAGCTCCAGGAAGTGATTCAGGACTACACCAACCTCCTGCCCACCTATCGAATCACCGAGGAGTTCGGTCCCGACCATAACAAGACCTTCATGGCCACGGTGCATTGGGGAGAGCACCTCCTCGGCTCAGGCAAGGGAACGAGCAAAAAAGACGCCGAAATCGGCGCAGCGCTCTCCGCCATCCAAAACCCTTCCCTCATCGCCATCATCCAATCGGCGGAAGATCTCAAGAAGAGCTAGTCATGAATGGCCGCAAAGAGTGATGCGGCCACTCGTTGCACAACGATCAGGCCATCACACCGCCGTCTTTCGCCAACTCGAAGCTGAGAAGATGCTCTGGCCGCACGCAGTGACTAAGTGAGCATCCGAAAACTCGTTTTTGGAAGCCACCGGAGCATTCGGCTCCACACCTCTCCGGCCTCATAGAGGAACGGCTTCAACCCAAGTCGCACGGCGTGTTGAAGCCGTGGGTCTATGACCCCGGAGAGGTGTGCTATCGCTCCGCCCCTCAGCCTCGTCTTGGCGTTTTCGGATCTGCCCCTACCATCCTTCAGCCCCTCCGCGTTATCCACACAGGGGGCCAACAACTCTGTGCATCGCGACGACTAACTCGGCGAACTCCCCCCTTCTCCACAGAGAGGCGCGAGTCATTCACGCCTGTGCCCAAGTCGTTCCCATCCTCTAAAGCAGTGGAACCCCAAAGGGAGAGCCGAGGAACGCGATTACTCACAAATTCACAGCGGTTACTGATAAAGCGATAAAGAAAATCGATCATCTATCAGAATCAATTCTGTGAAGAATCGCGGCAGTGAACTACTCCTGAAGCGATGCCCATGCAGAGCGTATGAAACGAATATAATTACCATGCATAACATTCGTGACATCATCGCTAGAATAGCCTCGCCTGCTCAGCATCTCAGGGATTCGCGACAGGTCAGCGATGGTATCCAGATCAGCCGGAGTCTGTTCCGTCCCGTAGCCCCCATCCAGATCCGTGCCGATCCCGGCGTGCCGAGAGTTCCCTGCTAGCTGGCAGACGTGATCAATGTGGTCCACGATCACCTCCAGCTTCAGCCCCGTTGATTGGGGAGTGGTCTGGCCTCGAATCCAGCCAGGGATCATCATCCAGGCATCCAGCGCTGCACCCACCACACCCCCGCGCTCGATGATGGCCTTCAGTTGCTCATCGCTGAACTGTCGAGGATCAGGCACCAGCGTGCGGCAATTCGAGTGACTCGCCCAGAGCGATCCGCCGAAGATCTCCAGCGCATCCCAGAAGCAGCCGTCCGACAGGTGCGTCACGTCCAGGATCATGCCCAGCCGATCCATCTCCTGCACCAGCTCCTTGCCAGCCGCCGACAGGCCCCCCACCTGATCGTGGCCCAGCGCATAGCGGCACACCCCGTAGTGAGCGGGCCCCATCGCGCGCAGACCCTGTTCCCACGCCCGCTCCAGGTGCCCCACCGATCGGATCGAGTCCGCCCCCTCCAGGCTCAGCAGGTAGCAGATCGGCTTCTCCTCGTCCGGGGCATCGCTTTCCCAGAGGGCCAAGGCCGCGTCCAGCCCGGCCAGGTTGCGGATTTGCCGCATCTGCCCGTCTTCCTCCATCGCATGATACCAGGCCAGTTGGCCTTGCGTCTGGGACCACGCCTGGTGGGGAGACATCCAATTGGCAATGGGGCGGGCCCCCTTCATGCAGCCGGCGAGCTGAGTGGCCACGCACAGCCCCACACGACCCCGCCGCATGTCAGGGAAGGCCGTCGTGCTCGCCGCCCGGCCCTTCAGATCCGTCATCCCCACCTCGCGTCGCCGGATCTCATGCGTGGGCAATCGCAGATCGCGATTGTATTCCAGGGCGTTCAAACTCAGGTCCAGGTGGCAATCAAAAATCAAAGGTGTGCGCATGAGTCCATAACCAACGCGCCACAAGGCCCGCACCCATCAGGGAAAAACTACCGCCGCAGCGCAGTGATCAGTTCATTGAGCTTCAGGCGCAGCTCCTCCGTCTCCGGGGAGGTGAAGCCATTGTCCAGCGTGGCCACGGAGTTGCTGAGATTGCTCGTCTGGTTCAGCGTGTTGAGCAGGCCGTTGTTGAGATCGTTCAGCGTCACCTCACCGGGCAGGCCTTGGGCCCCAGGGGAGCCATCATTGCCCTGCGGGATGCTGAAGGTGAAGTGCAGGCTCGTGCCATCGGAGGTCACATTCACACTCGCACTCGATCCAGGCGGCAGCGTGTTCACCATGTCCACCACGGCACTGGTCAAGGGCGGCCCCTGCGGCCCCTCGTTCCCCCGAGGCAGGTCAAAGGTGAGGTGCAGGGTGCCCCCGTTCACCGTCGCCACCACGTTCGCCGGGCCTCCAGCGGGCGTGGTATTGACTGCGTCCACCTGGGCCGCGTGGATCGTGAGATTGGCATCGATGAGCGCTTTCAGCCCGTTGAACTGGCTGCGCATCTGCGCCGCGTCGGCAAGGGTATTCTCTTGGGGAAGGGAGGGATCGAATGGCATGGCGAAGTATGGGCCTTCCGGCCCGTGGTTAAGCGTTTGGTTTCCGTGGAGTGTGGGGCAGGGGATTTGCCTGCGGATCGGTGATCAAGGGGGCGCGCCCAGCGTCGTAACTCATCGCAACGTTGACCCTTCGAGCGCCGACGCTGGCGTCGAGAGCGTCAGCGTTCGCGTCACAAGCACCGACGTTGGCATAGAACGCGCCATCGTTCGCGTCGAGAGCGCCGATTTTGGCGTCGAGACCGTCAACGTTCGCGTTCAGAACGCCGATTTTGGCGTAAAAAGCGTCAACGTTCACGTCAAGAACGTCCATTTTAGCAGGACCGGCATCATGAGTTCAGTGGGCCAAGTGACAGGCCAAAGGAGAATTGCGCCCCTCTATAGATCTTTTCGCGAGCCGCCCGACATCCAGAGAGGGCTTTTCAGGCGAAAAGCCCCATTTTGAGCCGTGTGAACCGCGATAGAAAGGCGAAAAGGGGAGCCTCAGCACCGATTTACCCCTCGCGGCCTCTCCAGAGCTGAAAAAGCGGTTTGCCCCCCCTGCCAGGGGCCAGGGCCCATCCACCCCGCACCCCGAGGCACCGCGCTCAGGAGTTCGCAGGCGGCGCAGGCGTCGTGCTCCCGCGCTGGAAGAAGACGCGCAAGGTCTGGTAGATCGCATCTGCACCCACCACCGAACGTTTTGCCGCCTGCTTCACATTGTTGTAAAAGCTCAGGTAGGCCAGATACATGTCCGAGGCCACCGCCTGCTGAGTATCCTTGATGCCCTCGCAGATCTCCGTTGCGCAGGCGGCCAGGGTGCCCAGTTGAGTGAAGAGCGCCTGGTCCGCCGCCAGCTCCGGCCTATCGACAAAGGTGGGGACCAGTTCCGGGTGCAGGTCCATTTCCGTGGTGAAGACGTCCACCATGCCGCCGCGCTCGGCTTTGATGTTCGGCAGCCGGCGTCTATCCACCGGAGTCAGATTGATCAAAAAAGGCAGCTTCGCCTTGATCGTGGCAAAGGCCGCCAGGAGGTCCGTCATATCCTGCGCCGAAAGCGACGCACTGATTCTATTGTCGTTGCTCATGATGTGTTTGGGTGAGTCCACAACACCATTCCATAAGGCCCCCGGTGCATTCCACACTAGGTTAGAATTCCATGTCAATGGCTGTGGCATGGAAAGGGCTTCTACCCGAAAGCCCCGCATTTCGGCAAGAAAAAAAATCGCCTCCCTACCACCACCCACAAAAAAGCCGGACCCAGCCCCGTGGCTGACGCCCTCACAGATCATCGAGCGGACTCGTGATCTCCCCGCGTATCGCCTTGGCCAGTTGGGTATAGATCTCCGTCGTGCGCACATCCACATGGCCCAGCAATCCCTGAATGGACCGAATGTCCACCCCGCGCAGGATGAGATGCGTGGCGAACGAGCCGAGCGGTAGCGGCAGCCGCGAGACAGACTGCGACGAAGGAGCAGCCCTGGAGCGCAGCGAAAGGGTGAAGGAGCCGGAGGAGGCGACTGAATCAATGACGCAGCACATGCGCCGTCACCCGCTTCGTGAGCCCGGCCATCTTTGATGCCCGCGCCAGCTCGCGCGAGATGTTGATGTCATTGACATGATGCCGACGCTGGATGCCGCTGCGCGGGTCCATCGAGAAGCTGGGGCTGGGAGCCGAGCGCCGGAGGCAGGCGCGAGTCAGACTGCCGCTAGGCAGCCCGCAGGGCGAGACACGCCGGAGGAGGCGTGCGAGTCAAAAAGCCAATACCACTCCCAGCTCTCCACCGCCGCCGGCTCCTTCACCGCCATCGCGTTGGGCAGGTAAACGCCCCCCAGTCCGTTCGCCCGGTCCTGTTTGTAGATCAGCTCGACCCGCGCCCGATGCTCCGTGATAGGTTGCAACAGAGTTTTGGGCAGCGTCACGATCCGGTCCTTATCGCCCTTCCCGCCGCGCACTGTCACCGTGCCTCCATTCAGGTCCACGTCCTTCACCCTCAGGGCCAGTCCCTCCGCCACTCTCAGGCCGCAGCCGTAGAGCAGCTTGCACAAGAGACCCGCCTCTCCCTTCACCGCCTTGAGCAGCTCCGCCACCTCAGACTGGGTAAGCACGGTTGGCAGACGTTTGGTGTATTTGGCCCGTTGGGCATCCACACCTTTAAGGTCCACCTTCAGCACTTCCCGATACAAGAAAACCAGCGCATTCAGCGCCTGATTCTGGGAAGAGGCCGCTAGCTTCCTCTCCACGGCCAGGTGGGTGAGAAAGGCCTCCACCTCCTCAGCCCCCATATCCGCCGGGTGCTTCTTGCCGTGCCAAAGCACGTAGCGCCGATACCAGCCCACATAACTCTCCTCCGTCTTCAGGGAGAGGTGTTTAAACCGCATCGTGTCGCGCAGTTGATCCTCGAGTTTCATGTTGATAGTTTCACCTGAATTTACACACCTGACGGAGCCTGATTGCACAATCGTGTTGCTACTGGAGCTTATTCGGGTGAAAAGCAACACCCATGAAGCGATCAAGCCGTTCTAAATCCACAAATCTGTGGCCCATAGTGTTATTGACGAACAGAACAAAATTGTTTCTGATCTGAATTGTTCGGGCAAGAACCTTGATCCCCATGCACGAAGACGAGGATGAACATCTCACTGACTCATGGCGTGAGGCACAGCGGGCCACCATTGCACGCTACTTGACCGATCAGGGATGCAAGCATGGCGAGATTGCCGAGTGGCCTGCCTATCACGTCGCACCACACGTCGGGCTGTGGGCTATCCAGTCGAGCGTGAATCCTGCCCACATTGGATGGTGGGTTGTTGCAGGCGACTGCCCCACTGATTCCGTCGATGGTGTCGGACTTCCGCATCCCCGAGACGCTCTGCGGCACTTTGGACGATCTTGGCTCGAGCTTTCAGCAGCCATGACCCGAGGCGGGACTCTCCCAAGCGTCCATGTGGGCACACCGGAGAACCGAATCACCCTGGCACCACTATTGGAGCGTCGCGCACGGCTCCTTCTGGATGGTGCTGAGTCCGACTACTGGGACGGGGAAGATGAGGACACCTGAGCCGTTTACTATGCCCATGTCATCCACCAACACACACGGATCAACCAAGCCCGAACAAAACGGATGCAGGCAACGGCTCGTATGGCATCTGTCGTGTCATCGACGCTTCCCGCTCGCCGTCGCCTGATCCGAAGCGTTCGCCCAATAGCCGAGTCCTCATCAGATTATGCCACACATAGCACTGATACTTGCTGATGCTGCTGCTTCAGCCGCCCAGACACCCAAGTTGAATATTGATTGGCCCACCATTCTCTCCACTGGTGGGGTTGTTGCGGTAGTTCAGTTTATCGCCGAATGGATCAAGCACCAGACTCTAGCATCGCAGCAGGCGAATCTCCAACGACAGACGGTCTTTTTACAAGGACGACTAGAGGCAGCCGTTACGGTTTTTCGTGCGTTGGTTGCTGCCCATCGCGCACAAGAGCGGATTCGGCAGTTCAATAAGACCGGCACGGCCAATCCTCCAGAGGACATCCAAGCGCTCTCGGATGCACGCAAAGCTCTCAAGAATGTCTTCTTTGACAATCAGATCTACTTTGATGACCGGACAAGCGTCTTGCTCGATCAATTGGATGATCAACTCAAGGATACTTCGATTGATAAGGTTGGGCCATTGGTCCGCGAGTTCAAGAATCATCTTACTGGTCAGGTCACATGAAGAGCGACCGCCAAACTAAGGGCGAACAAAACGGATGCAGGCAACGGCTCGAAGGCTATCTGTCGTGTCAGCAACGTCTTGCGCTCGCCGTCGCCTGATCCGAGACGTTCGCCTAACTCATGAAGTCGCTCGCTACATATCTCGCAGCTCTTCTATTTACCGTCAGCAGCGCCTCCGGCCTGGCTCATCCGCAAGTTGAGCATCTCATTGAAGCCCAGAAGCATCAGGGGGAGGGCTTTTTGGACGCTATTTACTGGCTGCCCGAGACACAGAAAGTATTTCGGAGACATCTTCTTGACCGTGAGCAGTGGCTTGGATTTGAACCTGAGAGGTGGCGTTCAGTGCCGGATGCCACGAAGTCTGCCATGTTTAGTGAGCTTGGAGAGACGCTTGAGGCGCTAGACGGTGCGAAGCTTGATGAGACATGGAAGCGCATTCAGGACTGGCAGTCTATTCGGACACAGCTTGCATTATTCGTCACTGCTATGGACAGCGATGAGGCATTTCTGAACTTGGCGTTTCAGGATGCTGCGCTTCGATCGGCATTTGATGCGATTATTGCGAAGCGGCCAGCAGACTTTGACAATAAACACATCGGAGGCACCTTCACCTCAGGAGAGTTAGTCGGATTTCGTGCACACCTCACGGCACATATTCTCAGTATGACAGCCACCAAACGACATGAATGCTACTCACGGATTTATGCCAGGATCGCCGCACACTAGACCACCAAAGGCGAACAAAACGGATGCAGGCAACGGCTCGAAGGCTATCTGTCGTGTCAGCAATGTCTTGCGCTCGCCGTCGCCTGATCCGGGACGTTCGCCCAAGTAACCGAGTCTATCGCCATGAGACTTCCACTCTTGCCAGTCTTGCTCGTGACGTGTCTAGTCTCGGCCTTCGCAGAGGACGATCCTTGGATGAAGCCACCTGATGGTTTTGCATGGCCAGATGATGCCGCCACACAGCCGGAGAAGGACACTGAGATGCCACTTTCCGAGGTTCCAGCGTTGGTTCGGGCTTATCTAGTGGACCAGTATTTACCTCAGAAGCCCCCTGCGACCGTGTATGTCCGGCGAGCGGACCTCAATGGTGATCGAGTGCCAGAGTGGTTTGTAGATCGGCCCGAACTGGGAGGGACTGGCGGAGGCGTTTACGACATTCTGGATGGCTCCGGCAAGACCGCTAAATCTATTGGAAGCCTGCTTGGAGGGTTTCACCTATGTGTAGCAGCCCCGAAAGAGCAGTGGCTCAGGATTGAGTGCAGCAGTCGCGCTGGTGGCGGACATTTTACCCGCTACCTGCTTCAGTATATCGGCGGTGAGTTTCGGACCGTGAGGAATGAAGATCACGACACCATTCACCACAAGGTGGTCATTCGGAAGATCGAGAAGCCCTGACGATGCACACAAACCCACCAAGGGCGAACAAAACGGATGCAGGCAACGGCTCGAAGGCTATCTGTCGTGTCAGCAACGTCTTGCGCTCGCCGTCGCCTGATCCGAAGCGTTCGTCCAACCAACACACCGCCAGCCATGCCTGAAGAACCCAAGAATAGTATCTGGACAGACAAGAGCGCCGAAGAGCTGGTTTACTACCTCGCCAACCAAGGCGAGCCAGCTTCGAGAGCGCATCAGGAAGTGAAGGGCGCTTTGAACTACGCTCTCACCAAACGACTTTGTGATTCGATAGATCGGCATGAGAAGGCATCTAGTAGGTTAGCCATTCAGGTTCTCATCCTGAACGTCATTCTTGGCATTTTCACCATCGTGGGAACTGTGCTCACGATCATCTCGCTGATGAAGCAACCGTCTTAGCAGCCTCACAATTTGGATTTTTATTGGCACTCCAGCGACATATTTAGTCATGAAGTTCTTGGTGTAGTATTCCCGCAGATCATCATCCACGGCATCGAGTTCAGGATTCGTCATTTTATGAACAGCCAGAGCCAGCTATCTCACCACTCACGGGCAGGTGACGCCCATGAAAGTCAGAGAAGAAACCACCACGAACAACCGAGGACGAACAAAACGGATGCAGACAACCGGCTGGAGGCGTCTGTCGTATTAGCAGAGTCCAGCGCAGCCGGTGTCTGATCCGAGACGTT
>CAUJJC010000369.1 GCA_963204975.1 Verrucomicrobiota bacterium
TTCAGGTGACGAGCCGCCGCGCAACCATTCGAGACGACTCGTGCTCGAAGCTACGAGAGCCTGTGTCGCGCCGGTGTTTTCCAGCCGCGCTACATAATTGTGTGTCTGTCCACTTACAGTCGTGAAGACACCACCAACCAGCACCTTGCCATCGTGTTGTAAGGCTGTGCACTTGGCAATGCTATTGGCATCGGAATTGAAAGTTGAGTCCAAAGTCCCATCGGAATTAAACCGTGCGATTCGATTTCGCAGTTGCCCTCCCAATAATGTGAATTGCCCAGCAATCACCACTTTGCCATCCGTTTGAACAGCGGCACTGAAAACACTGGCGTTGGCCCCAGGGTTGAAACTCGTGACCAAAGATCCATCCACATTCAATTTGGCGATACGGCTGCGGGCAACACCCCCGACCGTCGAGAACCCTCCCGCGATTAGAATGCGTCCGTCCGATTCCAACGCCACGTTATCTACGAATCCGTTGGAGTTTGCATTGAAGCTAGTATCCACGGAGCTGGTAGAATGAAGGCGAACAATACCCGTTCGCGATATGCCATTAACGGTCGTGAATCCACCGGCGACCAAAATCTTGTCGTCGGGCTGTTCCAAGATTTGATAAACGGTGGCGCTTGCATCACAGTTGAAACCCGCGTCAAGCGTCCCATCGGTCAGCAGCCTAGCGCTGAAGTTGCGTGTCGCGCCATTCACATTCGTGAACCAACCTCCGATGAGTATTTTCCCGTCTTTTTGAATGCTGACGCTTTCAACAATGCTGTTCGGATAGGCGTTGAACCCCAAATCCCGCGTCCCATCCGAGTTCACCCGTGCCAAGGTTCGCGAACTGGACCCACCGAGAGAATTGAAATTGCCGCCAACGATGACTTTTCCGTCAGCTTGTATGGCTATGCAATTGACCGTCCCATTGGCGTTAGGATTGAAACTCAAATCCAGACTGCCGTCGCCATTCAGCCTGGCGATGCGATTGCGCGTGATGCCGTTCACCGATGTAAATGAACCGCCGATGACGATCTTGCCATCTGGCTGAACTGCCAGCGCCATCACTTCACCGTTTGGGCTGGGATTGAATCCCGCATCTACATCCCCAGGCGCGCCTTGAACAAGACTGATTCCAAGGACCACGCAGATCACAAACAACAATCGTTTCACGCTGGGAGTATTGGAGATCATCCTGACCAGTAAAACGAAGCTATGCTTTTCTGTCCACCAAAAAGAGTCCTATCCGCTTTGCGGCGATCGGCTTGATACCGTCATTGGTGGCATCGATCACAGGTGCGTGAATCAATCGTCCTTCTCAGCTTCGCTCACCATATCGAGGAACATCTCTTCCAGGCGCTTGCCCTGACCTTCAAACTTCTGACGAAGTTCCTCCATCGTCCCCAGCGCGATGAGCTTGCCGTGATTGAGGATGCCAATGCGATCCGCGAGTTCTTCGGCGATATTCAGCAGGTGCGTGGACATCAGGATCGTCATGCCTGCCTGGCTACGTGCTTTGAGTTCCTGCTTCACTGTTTTCGCATGAACCGGGTCGAGTCCGACCATGGGCTCATCAATGACGAAGACCTTGGGCTCATGCAGAAGGGTGGAGGCGATCGCCAGACGCTGGCGCGTGCCGTGGCTGAGATTCTCGATTTGCTGGGAAGCGTGGCGATGGATGTCGAACTTGGCAAACAAGGCCTCGGTGCGTGGTGCCACCTCTTTGGCAGGCACCTGATACAGGTCCGCGATGAACTGCATGAACTCGAAGGGCGTCAGCTTCTCGTAGAACACCGCCACATCCGGCACGTAACCGAGCACCGACTTGGCCTGAAGCGGGTCCTTTTGAATGTCGTGCCCACAGATGCGAACGCTGCCCGCACTGGGCTTCATGAGGCCGGTGAGCAGCTTGATGGCCGTGGTCTTGCCCGCGCCATTCGGACCGAGAAAGGCGAAGAACTCGCCCTGAGGAATGTGCAAATCGAGCCCCTGCAAGGCGCGCAGCTCACCATAATGCATCGTGAGATTGTCGAGGTCGATCATGGTCGGGCAGAGAATGAGGCGTCGATGCCTTCGAGCAGCGGATCAATCAATTGCCAGCCCTGCGGAAGCTCCACCCGCGTGAGTTCACCGTTCTCGGTGAAGCTGGCTTTCGCCTGATAGAAACCCATGAGCGAGAGGGTCAGGATGTATCCTTTGCGCTTCTTGCCAGCCAGGGGGATGACGCCGGACTCCGCCTGGAGGCTGACCAAATTTTGCAGAGAGATGGTCTGCTTGCCGAGGAATCCTGGTAGCATCGAGCCCATCATGCCAAGCCCGGAGCCCTTTTGCTGGCGGGCCTGTTCCAGCGCTTGCTTGGTATCCATGATACGCTCCTGACCGCGCCACACTTCGATCTTGGGCATCTCATCGCCTTGCTTCCAGCCGATGAAGACACTTGAGTTGTTCGACGGCGTGCGCACCGCGAGCGTCATGCTTTCCCAGCCACCGGCTTCGCGCAGATCACCATCGAAGCGCCAGGTCACATTCGAGTCCTCACCCGAGACTTGCGTTGTGAGCTGGCCACCGGCTTGAAAATGAAAACCGCTGCGCGAGGGGGCCAAAGGCTCGCGCCACTCCGAGATCGCGAGGTCTGCATTCCCTCGACGCTCGCCATTGCGCATGAGGCTCAGGGTGCTGCGCACGATGTCCCGTCGGCTTGCCACTTGCGAGAGTAACTCGCTCACCGGCACCGTTTTGAGCACGGGCACATCGGGGAAGTAGCTGTGGCGCACGAGCAGTGTAGTCATCACGGCCCAGAAGAGCACGATCAATGCGGTGACGGATTTCCACAGCATGGCGCGCTATTCTTCGCCCTCCGCCAGCTTGGCTGCCTCGCGCTTGAGGATGCGTCCCACGCGATGCTTGGCCAGATAAACCTGGGCAGCGTTGACGCCGAGTTCCTCCTTCACGCGCTCAGGGCTCCAGCCTTTGAGGACGTAGCAGGAGAAGATTTGAAACTGCCTCGGCGAGACGAGCGCGCGCACGCGGCGCAGGGCGAGGTCCATGATTTTGTCCTGCCACTCCTTCTCCCAGATCTTGTCGAGTTCCACGCCCTTGGGGTCGCCGAAGCGCTCGATCGGTGCGGTGCGCGGACCATCTTCCTCATTGTCCTGGATGCTGATTTCGCGATACCACGTCTTCTTCCGGCGACGGAACTGATCGAGGATACGCCAGCGAGCCTGATTGAGGAGGAAGCTCTTGAAGGACCCGCGCGAGGTGTCGAACTTCGTCTTCTGCAAATTCTTCGCCACGCCGATGAAGGTCTCCTGCACCACATCGCTAGCCTCATCGTCCGTGAGCCCTGCCTTGCGTGCCACATGCCAGACAAAGCCCGAGTAGGTGCGATAAAACTCATCCCAACTCGACCAGTCTGACCAGTTATCCAGCTTTTCGATCAGCGTCTTCCGCGTCGGTGGCGAACCCGCGGTCTGCTTTTCGATTTCTTTGTCGATGTCCTTAGCGATGGGGTCTTCCACGGGCGCGCATCATACGAGCGGTTGCTGCGGGCTCAACTGTTCTCTGAGAACTCGGCGCGACTCTTTTGTGCCCATCGCCTGAAGGGGCCTCGTTCACGCGGCTGCCCTCAACCTTTCCCTCTGTTCATGGTTCAAAAACTCGACACACGCGAGCCAGACGGCTATGTGATCACAAAGTGTTGTCGTCGCCGCCTCGTCTGTCCTCTCGCCGTTCGATCCGTCCCCCTCGTGGAGCGGCTCTCGTGCTCGTGCTTGCGGCCATGGCCTTGATCGCCTTCCTCGCGCTCGCCATCATGACGTTCGTCCGCTCTGAGGACCGCAACTCGCGCGCCGCGGCAGACCTCGTTGAAGTTCGTCTTCTGGCTGATCTGCCGGAGAAACTCGTCATCTCCCAGGTGCGTCGTGCCACGGCCAATCTCGATGCCAAATACACCTGGGCCTCACAGCCGGGCGTAATCCGTGTGTTCGGCATCTCGAACGAGAATGGCAAGCCTCGCTCCGACACCTCGGCGATCTACAAATTGTATTCCTCGGAGGACATGGTGCTCATCGGCGATGGGGCACGGAAGAGCCTCTCCGAGGAGGCCGAGGAAATCAGCGAGGTGAACTGGGCCGCCGATGCTACCGCTGAGGCACCGATCACCACGGGGGCCGTGTATGCCGACCTCAACGAGCCCGCCGTGGTCCAGCCCGTGCAGCGCCAGCGTGACAAGCCTGACTTCAAGAAGGGAGCCTTCATCTATCCGATCATCGACCCCGCAGCGATCAAGCAGGTGGATGGCTTTACGGTGGATGAGAACGCAGCCCCAAAGCGCACCATCGCCCACACCTTCCCCATGCCTGCGCGATGGATCTATGTGCTGCGCGATGGCAGCCTGTGCGTGGCCGATGGCTCGAACCCCGAGAACATCCGGCTCAAGAGCACCACAGGCGATGCGAACAGCGAACCTACCGAGGACAATCCAGTGGTGGGTCGCATTGCCTTCTGGACTGATGACGAAGGCTGCAAACTCAACATCAACACTGCCTCCGAGCCCGCGCCCTGGGACACCCCGCACACACGCAGCAAGACCGACGAGGACTACGCCCAGGCCATCCCTGCCAAAGGCGAATACTACCGGCTCTCGGGCCACCCCGCCTTCACCTCGGTCGCGCCTGCGCTTCGATTCATGAGCACTGCCACCTCGACGGGTGGATCACCCATTGACGCCCCCATCGCTCGTGAGCCCCAGCCCCTGCTCAACAGCGGCCCCTGGGCCAAGCACATCGAAGACTGGCACGCGCTTTTCCCACGCAGCCCTCTGCCCGGAGGCGGCACCCTCGGCGGCACTTTGACCAATACCTCGGAGGCCGTGCTCAAGCAGCAGCGGCTCTTCGCTTCCGTGGACGAACTCTTCTACGCATCAGGCGATGAATCGACCGAGCAGCGCCCACGCAACGGCGTTGGCGGCACCGGCCCT